>NZ_JBRBDK010000010.1:0-109014 GCF_052805135.1 Agromyces arachidis | reverse complement strand
GCCACGGCGTCAAGGCTACGCCCATGGGCGGGCCGGGAGGCGGTCCCGGCGCGGGCGCGTCCCGCGCCCGCCGGCGCGCGCCCGTCGGCGCGCGCCACGTCACCCGGCGTCACACCCGGCGCGCTCCCAGCCGGTCCCCCGTAGCCTCCTGCGCATGGATCTCGTGCCCGCACTCGTCGCCGGCATCGGCCTGCCGCTGGTCGCCACGGTGCTCGGACTGTTCGCGCGATCACGCGACGGCCGGCTCCGGGCGGTCCGATCCCGCTCCGCGACCGGCGACGCCGCGGCCGGGCTCGGCCTCGGGCCGGGATCGCTCGGCGCCGACGCGACGCTCGTGCAGTTCTCGACGGCCTACTGCAGCCGATGCCCGGGCACCGCCCGCGCCCTCGCCCGGTTCGCCGACGACCACCACGGCGACGTCCGGCACCTCGAGGTCGACCTCACCGACGACCCGGCGCTCGCCGCCAGGTTCGACGTGCGGCAGACGCCGACCGTGCTCGTGCTCGACCCGGCCGGCCACGCCGCCGGCCGGGTCGCCGGCGTGCCCCGCACCGCGGAACTCCGCGACCTCATCGACGACCTGACCCGGAGGAACCGTGTCCCCGAGCACGCCTGAGACCGCCACCGCCGCCACGCCGGCGCGGACCGGCATCGACCCGCGCGGACCGCGCTTCTCCGCGGCGATCACCGCGACGCTCCTCCTCGTCGCGGCGGTGCTCGGATTCGGCGGTGCGGATGCCGCCGCCCTCGCGTTGCTCGCCGCGCTCGCGCTGCTGTTCGCCTGGGGCGCGGCGGCCGGCGTGGCGCGGCATCCGTTCGGGATCCTCTTCCGCAGGCTGGTCCGGCCCCGGCTCGCGCCTCCGGTCGAGCTCGAGGATCCGCGGCCTCCGACGTTCGCGCTCCTCGTCGGCCTGCTGGTCACCGGGACGGGCGTCGTGCTCGGGCTGGCCGGGGTCGCCGCCGCGGTGCCCGCGGCCGCTGCCGTCGCGTTCATCGCGGCGTTCCTGAACGCCGTCTTCGGTTACTGCCTCGGATGCCAGGCGTACCTGCTGCTGGTCCGCGCCCGCGTCATCCGTCCGGCCCGATGACGCGCGGACGGACGAACCCGGCGCCGTCGCCGTCGGCTCGATAGGCTGGAGCCCCGGCTCGACGAGGAGGACCCATTGGCACTGACGAGCGAATCGACCACGGTCTGGACCGGAACCCTCTTCGAGGGCTCGGGCGTCACGCGCCTGGACTCCTCCAAGCAGGCCGAGTTCCCGGTCAACTGGAAGGCCCGCGCGGAGGGCGAGGCCGGTACGACCAACCCCGAGGAGCTGCTCGGGGCCGCCCACTCCGCGTGCTTCTCGATGTCGCTCTCGCTCGGCCTCGTCCAGGCCGGCCACACGCCCGAGAGCATCCAGACCACCGCGGCCGTCACGTTCCAGCCCGGTGAGGGCGTCACGGGCAGCCACCTGCTCGTGAGCGCGCGGGTGCCGGGGCTGTCCGAGTCGGAGTTCGAGCGCCTCGCCGAGGAGGCGAAGGCGAACTGCCCGATCTCCAAGGCGCTCGCGGGCATCCCGATCACGATCGAAGCCGAGCTCGCGTAGCGGTGCGCGTCCTCGTCGCCGGCGCATCCGGCTTCATCGGCACCGCCGTCGTCGCCCGCCTGGTCGACGCGGGGCACGAGGTCGTGCGCCTCGTCCGGCGACGTGCGACGGCTCCTGACGAACTCACGTGGTCGCCGGCTTCGGGGATCATCGACTTCACCGTGATGGATCGCACCGACGCGGTGCTGAACCTGTCGGGGGCGTCGATGACGCGGCTGCCGTGGACGCGCCGGTACCGAGACGAGATCCTCGAGTCGCGGGTGACGGCGACGCGGACGCTCGCCGACGCCATGCGGAAGTCGTCGTCTCCGCCGTCGGTCTTCCTCAGCGGCTCCGCCGTCGGCATCTATGGCGACCGCCCGGGCGAGCTCGTCACCGAGCACTCGAGCCCGGGCACCGGATTCCTGGCCGACGTCGTCGGCCGCTGGGAGGCGGCGGCTCGGCTCGCGCCGAAGGAGACCCGCACGGTCCTCCTGCGGACCGGGATCATCGTGGGTCGCGGCGGCGCGTTCAAGCCGATCATGCGCCTGACGCGGGCGGGGGTGTCCGGGCGGCTCGGCACCGGCGGGCAGTACTGGCCGTGGATCGCGCTCGACGACGAGGTGGGCGCCATCGTCCACCTGCTCGACTCGTCGGTCTCGGGCCCGGTCAACCTCGTCGGCCCGACTCCGGCGACCGCCGACCGGATCATGGCGGCGGTCGCCGAGCGGCTGAGCCGGCCGTACGCGATCCCGGTGCCCGAGGCGATCCTCAAGCTCGGCCTCGGGAACGCCGCCGACGACCTCCTGCTCTCGAGCCAGAAGGTCCGCCCGCAGCGACTCATCGACGACGGCTACCGCTTCCGCCACGTGACGGTCGAGTCGGCCATCGACGCGATGCTCAGTCCGGAGCGCGCTCCAGCTCGATAGCGCGGCGCACCGCGCGCCGAGCGCGCCGCCGGTCGCCCGCCGCGTCGTAGGCCAGCCCCAGCCGCAGCCAGGCGCGCCAGGAGTCGGGATCGGCCTCCACCGCCTCGCGGAACGCCGGGAAGGCCGCGTCGGCCGCGGCCCGCTCGGGCCGGCCGCTGGGGCGCACGGGGATGCCGAGGTCGAGGCCGCCCTCCTCCTCGAGCCGTCGGACGAGGCGCTGGGACCGCGAGCCGAACTGCAGTTCGCGCCAGATGGCCCAGGCCGCGAGCAGCGGGAGCAGGATGAGGGCGACGCCCATCGCGACCGCGACGGGCTCGCCGGTCTGGACGAACTGCACGGCGCGCCATCCGACCAGCACGAGGTAGACCGCGAGCAGCACCGCCATCACGACGGCGCCGACCCTCGCGCCGCTCATCGCGCTCCGGGCAGCTCGAGGCCGAGGAGCGCGTCGAGCCCGACGGTGACGCCCTCGGCGGTCGCGGCGCGTCGGAGTGCGAGCAGGATGCCGGTCTCGTAGGCCGACGACGAGATCGTCGAATGGGCGATCGTGAGGGTCTCGCCGTCTCCGCCGACGACGACGCGCTGCTCGGCGAGGAGGCCCGACATGCGGAGGCTGTGGACCGGGACGCCGGCGACGAGCTGCCCGCGGGCGCGCTGGTCGGCGTGCGGCGCCGCCACGGGTCCTGCGTCGCCGCGGGCCGCGGCGATCAGCTCGGCCGTGCGGACCGCCGTGCCGGAGGGCGAGTCGACCTTGCCGGCGTGGTGGGCCTCGATGATCTCGATCGAGTCGAAGTGGCGGGCCGCGAAGGCCGCGAACGCCGATCCGAGCACGCTGCCCACCGAGAAGTTCGGGACGAAGATCACGCCGGGTGCGTCGTCGTGGTCGCGGAGGCGCCGCTCGACCTCGGCGATGCGCTCGTTCGACCAGCCCGAGGTGCCGACGACCACGGCGGCGCCCGCTTCGATGGCCGCCTCGACGATCCCCTGGCTCGCCGCGGGGTGGGTGACATCCAGCACCACGTCGGCACCCTCGAGCTCGTCGAGGCTCGAGCTCGAGTCGAGTCCGGCGTGCAGCTCGAGGTCGTCCGCCTCCTCGATCAGCCTGAGAGCCAGCCGCCCCATCTTCCCGGTCGCCCCGGCCACCGCCACCCTGATCGTCACGTCGATCACCCTAGCAATCCGCCGCGGCGCCGCCCTCGGGGAAGCGGCGCGACCGGGGTCGCGGCCGCCGTAGGCTGGGCGGATGCTGCGCTATCGCGACGCCGCCGTGACCGACCCCGACGCGCACCGCCTCATCGGCGACTACTTCGCCGAACGAGCGGCGGGGTTCCCGGCCGAGCAGGGCGCGTACCGGCCGACGTGGCCGGATCCGGCCGGCTTCACGCCGCCCGCCGGCGTCTTCCTCGTGGTCGAGGACGAGGCCGGCGAGCCGGTCGGGTGCGGCGGGGTGCGGCGCATCGCCGACGCCGACGACGGCTCGCTCCGCTACGAGGTGAAGCACCTCTGGCTCTCCCCCGCGGGCCGGGGCCGCGGCGAGGGTCGCCGGCTCCTGGCGGAGCTCGAGCGGCGCGCGGCCGCCTTCGGCGCCCGCGAGCTCGTGCTCGACACGAACGCGAGCCTCGAGGCCGCGGGCGGGCTCTACCGATCGAGCGGGTACGTCGACATCCCGCCGTACAACGACAACCCGAACGCGACGAACTGGTACGGCAAGCGGGTCTGATCCGCGCCGGGTCGGCGGGAGCGCCGGCTCAGAGGGAGTACAGGTCGGGCAGGCCGGTGCGCAGCTCGGGCGGCAGGTGCGCGAGGTCGTTGTGCACGACGAGGCTCCACGGGCGCCCCGGCGCGCGCTGGGTGAGCACGGTGAGACCGCAGTTGGCCTGGTTGATCGTGACCCAGCGCCACTCGGGGGCTCCGAGCACCTCACGGACGAACCAGCCGATCACGAAGTTGTGGGTGATGAGCAGGTCGTGGCGATCCTCGCGGTGCGAGCTGAGGAACTCGGACCGCGCGTCGGCCATCTGCGCCCGGCCCGCCTCGAAGTCGAGCTCGGAGTAGGAACCGAAGAACGGGGCGTAGGCGGCCGGCGTCTCCGGGTCGGGCCCGGAGGGGATGCAGTCGAACAGGAGCGCCGACGGTTCGGGCTTCAGGGCGGGGAGCTTCCCGGCGATGATCCGGGCGGTCTCGGCCGCGCGCTGCAGCGGCGAGTGCCAGGCGTGGTCGAACGGGATGCCGCCGAGGCGTTCGGCGAGCAGTTCGGCCTGGCGACGGCCGCGCGGGGACAGCGGGCCGTCGGGCAGGCCGTGCTCGGCATCGAGCTGCTCGCCGTGGCGTACGAGGTACAGGTGGTGGGGCACGTCGGGTCCTGGGTGGGTTCGGTCGTCGCTCAGGCGACGTCGGTTCGGGGGTCGGAGTCGTCGACGATGGGACGGAAGGCGTGCTCGTCGACCGGGCCGACGGCGACGAGCGACATCGGGCGGCCGGCGAGCTCGGCGGCGAGGGCCTGCACGTCGTCGGCGGTGACGCGCGCCACCCGCCGGAGCGCCTCGTCGAGGTCGACGAACTCGCCGAGGGCCAGCTCCGCGCGGCCGAGCCGCGACATCCGCGTGTCGGAGTCCTCGAGGGCGAGCGCCGATGCCCCGCCGAGGTAGCCGACCGCGCGCTCCATCTCGTCGGCGCTGACGCCGTGGTGCGCGAGCCGCTCGAGCTCGGTGCGCATGAGCGCGGCGACGGTCGCCGCGTTCTTCGGCGCGCATCCGGCGTACATGCCGAAGACGCCCGCGTCGGAGTACCCGGGCGCGAAGGAGTACACCGAGTAGGCCAGGCCCCGTCGTTCGCGGATCTGCTGGAACAACCGCGACGACATGCCGGAGCCGAAGACCGTGTTGAGGACGCTCAGCACGGCGCGCCGCTCGTCGGTGGCCACGAGGCCCGGCATGCCGAGCACGAGGTTCACCTGCTCGTTGGGCTTCTCGACGACGGTCAGCCCGCTCGAGTCGAACGGCGCCTCCACGCTGGTGGCGCGGCGCTCGACGGGCGCGGCCTCGTCGCCGAGCCGCCACCCGGCGCCTCCGAGCGCGGTGCGCAGGTCGTCGACCACCCGGTCGTGGTCGACCGCGCCGGCCACCGTCACGACGAGGTCCTGCGGCCGGTAGTTCGTCCGGTAGTGCTCCCAGACCGCGTCGCGGCTCGCCGCCGCGATCGCGTCGGGATCGCCGCCGATCGGCCTGGCCAGCGGATGCCGCCCGAGGACCGCCTCGAAGAACCGCTCGCTCGCGACGTCCGCCGGGTCGTCGCCGGCCATCGCGAGCTCCTCGAGGATGACCCGCCGCTCGCTCTCGAACTCCTCCGGGTCGAGGATCGAGGACGTGAACATGTCGGCGAGGACCTCGACCGCCATGGGCAGGTCGCGATCCTGCACCTTCGCGTAGTAGCAGGTGTACTCCTTCGCGGTGACGGCGTTGTGCTCGCCGCCGACCGCGTCGAAGGCGATCGCGATGTCGAGCGCGCTGCGGCGCTCGGTGCCCTTGAAGAGCAGGTGCTCGAGGAAGTGGGTCGAGCCGAAGGTGGCGGGGTGCCCCGACTCCGACGGATGCTCGTCGCGCGAGCCGACGGCGACCCAGAAGCCGATCGTGGCGCTGCGGCTGCCGGGCACGCGCTCGCTGAGCACTCGGATGCCGGAGGGCAGGACCGTGCGGCGGACCAGGGTGTCGCCCGCGGCGCGGAACTCGAGCTCGGGCATGCCGAGGGGGAGGTCGACGGCGCCGTTCACCCCTCCAGCCTATGTCACGGCTCGCCGCGGCGATCGGCGCCCGGACTCAGGACGAGGCGCGATCCAGCTCGACGAGCTCCGACCGGTGCAGGATGAGGGACGACGCGGCCATGAGCGCGTCGACGGCTTCGGGTCGGCGGGCTGCGGCGATGGGCGCGACGACGGTCGGCCGCGCGAGCAGCCAGGCGACGGCCACGGCGGTCGGCGTGGTGTCGTGCGCCGCGGCGACCCGCTCGAGGACGTGGTGCACCCGGATGCTCCGGCGTCCGAGTTCCCGCGCCCGCTTCCGATCGCGCCGGTCGTGCCGGGCGTCGGCGCGGGCGCGTCCGACGACGCCCGCGATGCCCTCCCCGACCGCGAGGTCGGGCAGCACGGCGAGGCCCTGGGCGTGCGCGACGAGTTCCGAGGCGGACTCGGACCCGCTCGGTTCCGCGAGGTCGTCGCGGGTGACGAGCACCTCGAATCGCGGGAGTCCGTTCGCGGCCAGCACGCGAGCCTCCAGGAGCCGCTCGGGGGAGAACCCGGCGGCGCCGATGGCCCGCACCTTGCCCGCCGTGATGAGGGCGTCGACCGCGCCGAGGCGCTCCTCGAGCGGATCGGCGGGGTCGTCGCCGTCGAGGCAGAGGAGGTCGACGCGCTCGGCTCGCAGCCGGCGCAGCGATGCGTCGACGGCGGCCGCGATGGTCGAGTCCCGACCGGTGCGCGCCTCCGCCCGCCCCGCGCGGACCATGACGCGCATGCGGTCGTGCGTGCCGCGTGCGTCCAGCCACTCGCCGACCAGGCGCTCGGTGCGGCCGGCATCGGCGTCGCCCGGGACGTCGGCGGCGTCGATGAGGGTGCCCCCGAGGGCGGCGAAGCGATCGAGCACGCCGGACGCCATCTCGGGGTCGGCGTCGATCGCGAGCCGTCCGGCGGCGAGCACGAGCGGGTGCACCCGGATGCCGGAGTGGCCGAGGGCGACCGTCTGCGGCACCGTGATCGGGCCGGAGAGGGCGTTCGTGTCGATCTCGGCGGTCGCGGCGCGTCCGAGCGTCGGCGCCGCCTCGCCCTCGGCGGGTCGTGCCCCGTGCAGTGCGTGCTTCGCTGCCACGCGATCCTCCTCCCCAGGATTGACATCGACGCTACGTGCCCCGGCGGGCCGGCTCCGACCGCAGCGGCGAAGCGTTACCGAACCGTTGGCGAACATCGTCGCGCCGCTCCCGGCGCGCCGCATCATCCGTTCGGATGACCCGGCGGACCGCGCTCCTTGACGCGCGATTGAACACTCGTTTAGATTGCTGAACGTGCGTTCAATCTCGTCGCAGGACGCGACCACGGCGGCCCGGATCCGCGGCGCGGCGGTCGCACGGTTCGGCGCTCGCGGCTTCGCACGCACGAGCGTGCGCGAGATCGCCGCCGACGCGGGCGTCAGCCCGGGCCTGGTGATCCACCACTTCGGCTCGAAGGACGGCTTGCGCCGGGCGTGCGACGAATGGCTGGTCGGGCAGCTCATGGGCGAGAAGGCGCGGCTCGGCGACGCCTCGGTCGCGTCGAGCATCCGCGAGTGGCTCGACGACCCGGGCCGCTTCCGCGAGCGGCTCGACTACATGGCGATGATGCTCGCAGACGGCACCGAGGGCGGGGCGCGCCTGTTCGACCTGCTGCTGGCGGAGACCGGGTCCATGCTCGCCGAGGGCGTCGCGTCGGGCGCGATGCAGGAGAGCTCCGACCCCGAGCTGCGCGCCCTGCTGGTCACCGTCTCCGGGCTCGCGCCGCTCCTGCTGCGCGAGCACCTCGCGCGCAGCCTCGGCGCGCCCCTCGACGACCCCCGGACCGTGCGGCGGCTGACCCTGCCCACCCTCGAGCTGTACACGCACGGCCTGTACGCCGACTCCCGGATCCTCGACGCGGCGCGCGCCGCGATCGCCGACGCCGGCACCGGGCACGCCTCGACGCATCCGGAGGCCGCGACCCCCGCCGAGCGGGTGCGCTCGGACAAGGGCGCCGGCAACCCGAACCAGGACCCCGACCCGCCGATCGACGACGACGACGACGCGCGCGGCTGACGCGCGCCATCCGCTCTCATCGACTTCGGAAGGACGAACATGGACACCACCACCGACGCCGCGGTCACGACCCGCGGTCTCGTCAAGCGCTACGGCGCCAGCACCGCCCTGCACGGCATCGACCTCGACATCCCGCGCGGCAGCGTGTTCGGGATGATCGGTCCGAACGGCGCGGGCAAGACCACCACCATGCGACTGCTGCTCGACATCCTCCGGCCCACCGCCGGCGAACTCCGCGTGCTCGGCGAGTCGCCGCGAGACGGCGGGGCGTCGCTCAGGCGCCGCATCGGCTACCTCCCGGGCGAGCTGCACCTCGGCACGCGCGTGAAGGGCCGCGACCTCCTGGCGCACTACGCGGAGATCTCCGGCCCGGTTCGCAAGGGCGCCGTCGACGATCTCGCGGACCGGCTCGGCGTCGACCTCGGCCGCCCCGTGCGCAGCCTGTCCAAGGGCAACAAGCAGAAGGTCGGCCTGATCCAGGCCTTCATGCACGAACCCGAACTGCTCGTGCTCGACGAGCCGACGAGCGGCCTCGACCCGCTCGTCCAGCAGGAGTTCCACGCGATGCTCCGCGAGGCGAACGCGAAGGGGCAGACCGTGTTCCTCAGCTCGCACGTGCTGAGCGAGGTGCAGCAGACCGCGCACGAGATCGCGATCATCAAGGAGGGGCGCATCATCGAGCGCGCGACCGTCGCCGCGCTGCGCGAGAACGCGCTGCACCACGTCAAGGTCGTGGTGGCCGAGTCGGATGCCGCCGACGCGCGATCCACGCTCGACGCGCTGCCCGGCGTGGCCGGTCTCGCGGAGGCGCCGAACGGCCCGGGCACGGTCGCCCTCACCGCGACGCTCGACTCCCACGTCGACGCGTTCGTCAAGGCGGTCGCGCGCCTGGCCATCGTCGACCTGTCGATCGAGGAGCCGGATCTGGAGGAGATGGTGCTCGCGTACTACGGCACCGACGTCTCCTCGACCGCGGAACCCGTCGAGGCGGACCGGAAGGCGGCCGAGCGATGAACCGCGTGCTCCCCCTCTTCCGCCGTTCGATGTCCGACGGATGGCGCGGCCTCGCCGGCTGGACGATCGGGATCCTCGCCGCGCTGTTCCTCTACCTGCCGCTGTACCCGTCGTTCGGAGGCAACGGCCAGATGCAGCAGATCATCGACACGCTGCCGCCCGAGCTGGTCAGGTCGCTGAACTACGACCAGATCGGCTCGGGACCGGGGTACGCGCAGGCGACGTTCTACGGCCTCATCGGCTTCGTGCTCCTCACGATCGCGGCCGTCGGATGGGGCAGCCAGGCGATCGCGAACGACGAGGAGAACGGCCAGCTGGAGCTCACGCTCGCCCACGGCGTGCTCCGCGGGCAGCTCCTCGCCGAGCGCGCGGCGGCGGTGCTCGTCAAGCTCCTCTGGCTCGCCGTCGTGAGCGTCGTCGTCGTCATGGTCCTGAACGAGCCCGCCGAGCTCGGCGTCGAGTTCGGCAACCTGGTCGCGACCGCGGTCGCCTTCCTCGGCCTGGTCTCGTTGTCCGCGGCCGCGGCGATCGGCATCGGCGCCGTCACGGGCCGGCGGTCCTGGGCGGTCGGCGCCGGGGCGGGCGTCGCCGTGTACGCATACGCGCTCAACGCGCTCGGCAACCAGAGCGACGACCTCTCGTGGCTGCACGACTGGTCGCCCTACAGCTGGGCCTACGGCGACTCGCCGATCCTCAACGGGTGGAACGGCACGATCTGGCTGAACTACGCCGTCATCGCCGTCCTGCTCGTGGTCGGCTGGGTGGTGTTCCGGCGACGCGACGTCGCGGTCTGACCGAGCGGATGCCGCGGCTCGCGCCCGCCGAGGGCGCATGCCGCGGCATCCGTCGCCCTACCGACCGACCTTGCCGAACAGGCCCGCGATCGGCGCGAGCACCGTCGGGCGGGCGGCGACCCATGCCGCCGCGATGACGACCAGCGAGGCGACGAAGAGCCAGAAGCCGAGCCAGCCGTCGGAGTCCTGCGCGGCGTACATGTGGTTGAGGTTGCGCAGCGCCCCGGTGAGGAGCACGAGGGTGACGTGCACGACGATGAACCCGACGAAGTAGAGCATGACCGGGAAGTGCACGGCGCGGGCCCATTCCACCGGGTAGGCCCGGTTGAGCGTCGTCGCGCCCTTCGGCCAGAGGCCCGACATCCGCACGCCGGTGACGGCGGCGAGCGGCGCCGCGATGAAGATCGTCACGAAGTACGCGAGCACCTGGAGGCTGTTGTAGTTGACCCAGCCGTCCTCGAGCGGCCAGTCGAGCGAGAGGTACTGCAACCCGGCCGAGATCGCGTTGGGCACGATCTCCCAGCTCGTCGGCACCACGCGCATCCACTGCCCCGTCGCGAACAGCAGCACCACGAAGACGAGTCCGTTGACGAACCACAGCAGGTCGAGCGACTGGTGGAACCAGAGGGTGAGGCTGATCCTCCCCTGCCCGCCCTTCGACCAGCGCGGCGTCCAGGACGCCGGTGGTCGTCGCTCCGTGCGCACCTGCAGGCCCGACCTGATGATCAGCACGATGAGGAAGACGTTGAAGAAGTGCTGCCAGCCGAGCCACGCCGGGAGCCCGACCGGCGCCCCCTCGGGCAGGGGCGTCTCGCCGGGGTAGGTCGCCATGAAGTCCTGCATGAAGTCCAGGCCGAGGAACCACCTCGTGAGCTGCACGACGACGGTCGCGGCGCCGATGATCGCGAGGACGCCGACGACGGATGCGGCGGCCCACTGCCTCACCGTCAGCGGGCCGTACCGTCGCGCCTCCGGCGCCGACGCCGGCTCCGGCGCGGACACCGGCGCGGGCGCCCGTGCGGGCGCAGGCGCCGGCTCCGGCGCGGATACCGGTGCCGGCGCGGGCTGCGCCGCAGGTGCCGGCTCCGGCACCCGGGCCGGCGCGGGCGCGACCTCGGCAGGAACGGCGGCGGCCACCTCGGGGACACCGGTTCCCTCGACGGACGCGTCCGGTTCCGCGGGCGCGGGCGCCGGGGCGGGTTCCACGGCGGCATCCGCCGCCGCGTCCCGAGGTGGCGCGGGCGCTGCGACGCGAGCCGCCGTCGCCGCGGGCCACGGGTCTCCTCCCGCCACGCGCGGGAGGCCGCGGCGGAGCCCGGAGCCGGCGGCCGGTGCCGGGGCGTCCGAAGCCATCGGGGGCTGCGGAGCGACGACCGGCTCGGCAGCCGCCTCGACGACGGGTTCGGCGACGCCCTCCGGCGCCGCGCCGGGCTGGGAACCGGTCGTCGGTGCGGCGGCCGCCTGCGGCGTCTCGACCGCGTCCGGCCACGGCCGGCCGCCGCGAACGCGCGGAAGGCCGCGTCGGAGCCCGCGAACCGCCGCTGCGGTCGCCGTCGACGCGGCGACCGGGTCGGTCGTCGCCGCAGGCTGCGGCGTCTCGACCGGTTCCGGCGTCGCGACGGGCGCCGGCGCTCCAGTCACCGGCGCTTCAGCCGCCGGCCGGGCGGGGGACGCCTGCGCGACGGGCGCGTCGGCCCGCTCCGCCGGGCCGACGGTGCCCGCGGGCGGCCAGGGCTCGCCCCCGCGTCGGCGCGGCAGTCCCCGGCGCACGTTCCCCACGGCGGTCACGGTCACCGCTTCCGTTCGGCGAGCGCGTCGATCAGCTGCGGAACGACCGTGAAGACGTCGCCGACGACGCCGAAGTCGGCGACGTCGAAGATGGGCGCGTCGGGATCCTTGTTGACGGCGACGATGTTCTTCGCGGTCTGCATGCCGGCCCGGTGCTGGATCGCACCGGAGATTCCGAGGGCGATGTAGAGCTGCGGCGAGACCGAGACCCCGGTCTGGCCGACCTGCATGGTCGCCGGGACGTAGCCGGCGTCGACGGCCGCGCGCGACGCGCCGACCGCGGCGCCGAGGGCGTCGGCCAGCTCCTCGACGAGTGCGAACTTCTCGGCCGACCCGAGACCGCGACCGCCCGAGACCACTCGCTTCGCGCCCCGCAGTTCCGGCCGGCCCGAGGTCGCGGCGACGGCCTCGACCGACTCGATGGAGGCGGACGGCGCTCCCGACGCCGGCACCTCGATCGTCTCCAGCGCGACCGGTCGCGCCTCGGCACGACCGTCGATCGCGCCCTGGCGGACGGTGACCACCAGTGGCCCGAAGGTCGCTGCGGAGTCGACGTTGTAGGCGCCGCCGTAGACGGAGTGGTGGGCGAGCACGCCCTCGTCGTCGCGCGAGACGCCGACCGCGTCCACGGCGAGCGGTGCGCCGGTGCGGGCCGCGAAGCGCCCGGCGACGTCGCGACCGTCGATCGAGTTCGGCACGAGCACCGCCTCCGCGGCGGTCAGCGTCATCGCCGCGGCGAGCGCGTCGACGTGCGGGACCGTGAGCTCGGAGGTCGCGGACGCGGTCTCCGCGGCGAGGACCCGATCGGCTCCGAGCGCCGCGGCCTGCTCGGCGAGCGCCTGCGCGCCGCCCGGGGCCGTGACGACGAGTGCGATCGGAGTGCCGATGCGGGATGCGGCCGAGAGCAGGCCGGAGGCGCTCGTGGCGAGTTCGCCGTTCGCCGCCGTCTCGAGGACGACGAGGATGGAGTCAGCAGGGTAGTCGGTCACGATCGTCCTCTCAGACCAGGCGGTTCTCGATCAGGAACTCCGCGATCCTCGCGCCGGCGTCGCCTTCGTCGGTGATCTTGGTCCCCGACGCGCGCGGCGGCTTCTCCGCGACCGAGGTCATGATCGACCAGGGAACGGACAGGTCGTCGGGTTCGATGCCGAGATCGGCGGCGCCGATCGTCTCGAACGGCTTCTTCTTCGCGGCCATGATCCCCTTGAAGTTCGGGAAGCGGGCGTCGGGAAGCGCCTCGGTGATCGACACGACCGCGGGCAGGGGTGCACTCACCCGCATCGTCCCGCCCTCGACGGCGCGCGTCCCCGACACCGAGGTCTCGCCGATCTCGACGGATGCGAGCCCCGTGGCGTTCGGTACGCCGAGGAGCTCGGCCAGCATCGCGGGGATGACGCCTCCGCTGCCGTCGGTCGAGAGGTTGCCGGTGATCACCAGGTCGAACCCGGTGCGGCGGATCGCCGCCGCGAGGGTGCGAGCGGTCAGCCCGAGGTCGGCGGCGGCCAGTGCCGGGTCGGCGATGTGGACGGCCGATCCGGCTCCCATGGCCAGGCCCTTGCGGATCGTCGTCGCGGCGCTCTCGGGCCCCATCGACATGACCACCACCTCGGTGCCGTCGTGGGCGTCGGCGTGGGCGAGCGCCACCTCGAGCGCCCGCTCGCCGATCTCGTCGAGCACCACCTCGCCGGCGGCGCGATCGGCGAGTCCCGTCTCCAGGTCGAGCTTGCGCTCGCCCCAGGTGTCGGGCACCTCCTTCACGAGGACGATGATCTTCATCTGGCGTCTGTCCCTCCATCGATTGCGGTTCGCGCACGTCGCATGATCGCCTCGGCCTGCCGCATGAGCGGTGCGTCGACCATCTGCCCGCGGAACGCGAACACGCCCTGCTCCTCGCGCACGGCGGCCTCGGCGAGCAGGGTGCGCGCCCACTCCAGTCGTTCCGGGGTCGGCGCGTACGCCGACCTCACCACGTCGACCTGGGCCGGATGCACGCAGGCCGTGGCAGCGAAGCCGAGCGCCGCGGCGTCCTCCGCCTCGGCACGGAGGCCCTCCGCGTCGGCGAGGTCGAGGTGCACCGCGTCGATCGCCGCCACGCCGTGCGCTCCCGCCGCGAGCAGCACCTGGGACCTGGCGTGTCG
The DNA here is from genome assembly GCF_052805135.1 of Agromyces arachidis. NCBI lineage: Bacteria > Bacillati > Actinomycetota > Actinomycetes > Micrococcales > Microbacteriaceae > Agromyces > Agromyces arachidis. Next base: position 94,969 of record NZ_JBRBDK010000010.1, on the reverse strand, counting down.
CGCGACGTCGCGGTAGCGGCCGTCCGGGAAGCGGCTGGACGCGCCGCCGAGCGACGCGACGAGGTCCTCCGCGCCCCACATGAGCGCGCTGACGATCGGCACCGAGGCGAGGCCGGGCGCGGCCAGCACGCCCCGCGCGGTCTCGCACAGCGCGATCACGTCGAAGTCCTCGAGGGCGACGAGGTCGGCCGTGCCCTCGCACTTGGCGAGCATCACGGTCCGATACGAGGTGCGGCGGAGCGCCGCGACGTCGTCGGCCAGGTGCGGCGTGGACGCCGGGTTGACCCGGACGATCACGCGGGCCGGATCGAGCGGGTTCGCGACCAGCGATTCGCGCGCCGCCGACTTCGCGGTCTCGGCCACCGCGTCCTCGAGGTCGAGGATCACCGCGTCGGCCCGTTCGATCGCCTTGGCGTACCGGTCGGGCCGGTCGGCCGGGCAGAACAGCAGTGCGGGCCCGAAGGGGAACGGCGGGTGCGTCATCCGTCGGCCCCGCCATCGGCTCGCGAACGGCGCTCGCCCGCCTCCCGCGTCCAGACCAGCATGGTCCGCGAGGCGGTCGCGACCACCTCGCCGTCCTGGTTCCGGGCGGTGTGCGCGAGCACGACGACGCCCTCGCCGGGCCGAGACGACGACAGGCGCTTCGACTCGACGACGCTCTCGCCGTAGAGCGTGTCGCCCACGAAGACGGGGTTCGGGAACGCGACCGCTCCGAAGCCGAGGTTGGCCACGAGGGTCCCCTGCGTGAGCTGCCCCACGGACTGCCCGACGAGGGTCGACAGCGTGAAGAGCGAGTTCACGAGGATCCGGCCGAAGGGCTGGCGCGCCGACCACGCGGCGTCGAGGTGGAGCGGCTGGGGGTTCATGGTGAGCGTCGTGAACAGCACGTTGTCGGCCTCCGTCACGGTGCGGCCGGGGCGGTGCAGGTACCGCACGCCCTCCTCGAACTCCTCGAACCAGAGCCCGCGTTGCACGACCTCGCGCATCGCGCCATCCGTCATGGCACTCCCTCCCTCCGGTCGCCGTGCCTCGCTACGCCGCCAGCCCGAGCTCGCGCGCGATGACCATGAGCTGCACCTCGTTGGTGCCCTCGCCGATCTCGAGGATCTTCGAGTCACGATAGTGCCGCGCGACGGTCGTCTCGTTCATGAAGCCCATGCCGCCGAAGATCTGGGTGGCGTCGCGCGCGTTCAGCATGGCCGCGTCGCTCGAGACCAGCTTCGCGATCGCGGCCTCCTTCTTGAACGGGAGCCCCGCGTCGGCGCGTCGCGCGGCATCGTGCCAGGCGAGGCGGGCGGTGTGCACGCGGGCCTGCATCCCCGCGATCGTGAACGCGATGTGCTGGTGGCTCGCGATGGGCACGCCGAACACGTTCCGGGTCTTCGCGTACGCCATGGCCTCGTCGAGGCAGCCCTGCGCCGCGCCGGTGGCGAGCGCGGCGATGGCGATGCGCCCCTCGTCGAGTGCGCGGAGGAAGTTCGCGAAGCCGCGGCCGCGTTCGCCGAGGAGGTTCCCGGCCGGAACGCGGACGTCGTCGAAGGTCAGCGGGTGGGTGTCCGAGGCGCGCCATCCGGACTTGTCGTAGCCCGGTCCCACGGTGAACCCGGGCGTGCCGTTCGGGATGATGATCGTGGACAGCTCCTTGGAGGTGGAGCCGTCGGCCCGCGTGCGCTCACCGGTCACCGCGGTGACGGTGACGAAGCGCGTGATCGGCGTGCCCGAGTTGGTGATGAACTGCTTGGAGCCGTTGACGACCCACTCGTCGCCGTCGAGCACGGCGGTCGTGCGGGTGGCGCCCGCGTCCGATCCGGCCTCGGGCTCGGTGAGGCCGAAGCCGCCGAGCGCGCGTCCGGCCACGAGGTCGGGCAGGTACTCGGCCTTCTGCTCGTCGGTGCCGTGGCGGAAGATCGGCATGGCGCCCAGGCCCACTCCGGCCTCGAGCGTGATCGCGACCGACTGGTCCACGCGGGCGAGCGCCTCGATCGCGAGGCACAGCGCCATGTAGTCGCCGCCCTGTCCCCCGACCTCCTCGGGGAACGGCAGCCCGAACAGCCCGAGCTCGCCCATCTGCGCGACGACGTCCATCGACAGCTCGTGGGTGCGGTCGGCCTCGTAGGCCTGCGGGGCGACGACGGTGTCGGCGAACTCGCAGACCATGTCGTACAGCTGCTGTTCCTCGTCGGTCAGGTCGTGCATGGTGCTCCTCATTCCTGGTGGGATGCGTTCGGGACGGCGGCGTCGTGGGCGCCGGCCCGGGGTCGGTGGTCGGATGCCGCGGGGCCGGCGGCCTCGTCCTCGGCGGGTTCGATGCGGGCGACGACCTGGTCGCGCGCGACCTGGTCGCCCTCGGCGACGCGGAGGCGGACGATGCCCGGGACGGTCGCGACCACGCGGTGCTCCATCTTCATCGCCTCGATCGCGAGCACGGCCCGGCCCGCTTCGACGCGGTCGCCGTCGGCGAGGAGGAGGGTCGTCACGCTGCCCGGCATCGGGGCGCGCAGGTCGGGGTCGGCCGTGCCGCCGCGCTCGAGCTGTGCGAGGCGATCGGCGAGCGCGGCGCGGCGGTCGGCGTGCGGCACCGCGCGTGCGCGTCCGTCCAGGTGGACCCATGCCGTGCCGTCGTCGGCGAACCGCACGGTCGCGCGCTCCGAGGCGGCCGCCGCGCGGGCGTCGCGCTCGGCAGGGCCGCCGCCACCGCCGAGCCGCCATCCGCGCTCGCGCTCCCACGCGCCGGCGCCCGCGGCCGCGACGCGGGCGGCACGATCGCGGGCGAGGCGCGCGACCTCGGCGTGGAGGTCGGCTGCGTCCTCCTCCTGATCGGCGGCCCCGTCCGGGGCGACGGGTGCGTCGGCGTCCTGGAGGCGATCGATGAGTCCCGTGTCGAGGTGTCCTGCACGGACGTCGGGGTGCGCGAGCAGCGTGCGCAGGAACGCGATGTTCGATTCGACGCCGAGCAGGACGGTGTCGGCGAGCGCGGCGTCGAGCCGGTCGAGGGCCTCGGCGCGGTCGTCGCCGAACGCGATCACCTTGGCGATCATCGGGTCGTAGTCGGCCGTGACGCGCTGGCCCTCGCGGATTCCCGCGTCCACGCGGACGCCGTCGCCCGCGGGCGGACGCCATGCGAGCACCTCGCCGGTCGAGGGCAGGAATCCGCGCTCCGGGCTCTCCGCGTAGACGCGCGCCTCGACGGCGTGGCCGGCCATCCGCACGTCCGACTGGGCGAGCGCGAGCGGCTCCCCCGCGGCGATCCGCAGCTGCTGCTCGACGAGGTCGACGCCGGTGACGAGCTCGGTCACCGGGTGCTCCACCTGCAGTCGGGTGTTCATCTCGATGAAGAAGAACTCGTCGGGGGCGGCATCCGATACGAGGAACTCGACGGTGCCGGCGCCGAGGTAGTCGACGCTCCGGGCGGCGTCGCACGCGGCCCGGCCGATGCGCTCGCGCGTGGCGGCGTCCAGCAGGGGCGACGGCGCCTCCTCGACGACCTTCTGGTGCCGGCGCTGCAGCGAGCACTCGCGCTCGCCGAGGTGGATCACACCGCCGTGGGCGTCGGCGAGCACCTGCACCTCGATGTGCCGCGGCGTGTCGATGAAGCGCTCGAGCAGGAGCGTGTCGTCGCCGAACGCGGCGCGCGCGACGCGGCGCGCGGCGGGCAGCGCGTGCTCGAGCTCGGACTGGTCGCGGGCGACCTGCATGCCCTTGCCGCCGCCGCCCGCGGACGGCTTCACGAGGATCGGGAAGCCGATGAGCGGCGCCGCGTCGAGCAGCTCGTCGTCGGTCGCGTCGGGCTCGCTGATCCCGGGCACGACGGGCACGCCCGACTCGGCGACGTGCCGCTTCGCCCGGATCTTGTCGCCCATGACCTCGAGGGCGAGTCCGCCGGGGCCGACGAAGACGATGCCGGCCTCGGCGCAGGCCCGGCCGAAGGCGGCGTTCTCGGAGAGGAACCCGTAGCCCGGGTGGATCGCCTGCGCGCCCGTGTCGAGCGCCGCCCGCACGATGCGAGCGGGGTCGAGGTAGCTCTCGGACGCCGCGGCAGGGCCGATGCGCACGGCCTCGTCGGCGAGCGCCACGTGGGGCGCGTCGGCATCGGCGTCGGAGTGCACGGCGATGGCGTGGATGCCCAAGCGCTTCAGGGTGCGGATGACGCGGACGGCGATCTCGCCGCGGTTCGCGACGAGCACGCGGTCGAACGGGCGGGACGTCGTGCGGGTGGTGGGCTGCGTCATCCGGTCACATCCTGAACAGGCCGAAGCGGGGCTCGGGCAGCGGCGTGCGGCTGGCGAGCTCGAGGGCGAGGGCGAGCACGGTGCGGGTGTCGCCGGGCGCGATGACGCCGTCGTCCCACAGGCGCGAGGTCGAGTGGTAGGGGCTGCCCTGCGCCTCGTACTGGGCGCGCACGGGCGACTTGAACGCCTCCTCGGCGTCGGCCGGCCACTCCTCGCCGCGGACGGCCATCTGGTCGCGCTTGACCGTCGAGAGCACGGATGCCGCCTGCTCGCCGCCCATCACGGAGATGCGCGCGTTCGGCCACATCCAGAGGAACCGCGGCGAGTAGGCGCGTCCGCACATCGAGTAGTTGCCGGCGCCGAAGGAGCCGCCGATCACGACCGTGAACTTCGGAACGCGGGTCGTCGCGACGGCGGTGACCATCTTGGCACCGTGCTTGGCGATGCCGCCGGCCTCCGCGTCGCGGCCGACCATGAAGCCCGAGATGTTCTGCAGGAACAGCAGCGGGATGCCGCGCTGGTCGCAGAGCTCGATGAAGTGCGCGCCCTTCATGGCCGACTCGCTGAAGAGCACCCCATTGTTCGCGACGATGCCGACGGGATGACCGTCGATCCAGGCGAAGCCCGCGACGAGCGTGTCGCCGTACTCCTTCTTGAACTCGTGGAACTCGCTGCCGTCGACGAGCCGGGCGATCACCTCGCGCACGTCGTACGGCTGCTGCACGTCGACGGGCACGGCCGCGGTCAGGGTCGCCGGGTCGACCGCGGGCTCGCGCGGCTCGCGCACGGCCCAGGCCCGGTCGGGCAGCGGCGGCAGGGTCGTGAGGATGTCGCGCACGAGCTCGAGCGCGTGCTCGTCGTCCTCGGCGAGGTGGTCGGTGACCCCGGAGGTGCGGGCGTGCAGTTCGCCGCCGCCGAGCTCCTCGGGGGTCACGACCTCGCCGATCGCGGCCTTCACGAGGGGCGGTCCGCCGAGGAAGATCGTTCCCTGGTCGCGCACGATCACGGTCTCGTCGCTCATCGCGGGGACGTAGGCGCCGCCCGCGGTGCAGGAGCCCATGACGGCGGCGATCTGCGGAATGCGCCGTGCGGAGAGGTTCGCCTGGTTGTAGAAGATCCGGCCGAAGTGGTCGCGGTCGGGGAAGACCTCGTCCTGCTTCGGGAGGAACGCGCCGCCGGAGTCGACGAGGTAGACGCACGGCAGGCGGTTCTCGAGGGCGACCTCCTGCGCTCGGAGGTGCTTCTTCACCGTCATCGGGTAGTACGTGCCGCCCTTGACGGTCGCGTCGTTGCAGACGACCATCACGGGTCGGCCGTGCACGAGCCCGACCCCGGCGATGACGCCGGCGGCGGGGGTGTCGTCGTCGTAGAGGTCTCCCGCCGCGAGCGGTGCGAGTTCGAGGAACGGGCTTCCCTCGTCGAGCAGTCGCTCGACCCGGTCGCGCGGCAGCAGCTTGCCGCGGGCGACGTGACGGTCGCGGGATGCCTCGGGGCCGCCGAGGGCGGCGACGCGCAGCTTCTCGCGGAGCTCGTCGGCCAGGGCGGCGTGGGCGTCGGCGTTCGCGCGGGCGGCGTCGGAGGCCGCGTCGACCGCGCTCGTGATGGTGTGCATCCGCTCCCGTTCCGCCTCTCCGTCGTGGCGTGACCGCGAGCGCTTCGGTGAACGCCCGCTAACCGGGATTCATGTTAGCGACCATTCACCGAGTTGCGCAACCGCAGCGGTCACCCCGCCGCCGCGAGCCCGCGCAACAGGTGATCGAGCCCGAACTCCCATGCGTCGTCGATCGAGCCGCCGAGGCGGAACGCGCCCGCGAGCTCCATGCTGACGAAGCCGTGCATCCACGCCGTGATCGTGCGCGCCGACTCGAGCGCGCGCCCGTCGCCCGAGAGGCGCCGCGCCGCCTCGAGGATCGCGGCGCTCGCCTGCTCCAGGGCCGCTCCCCCGGCCCGCGCGGCGTCGGGCAGCGGCCCGAAGACGAGGCCGTACCCGTGCGGATGCTCGTGCGCATAGGCGCGAGCGGATGCCGCGATCGCGCGGACGGCCCGGACCGGATCGGCCTCGGCGGCCAGGACCCGGTCCATCCGCTCGCCGAGCCCGACCGCGACGTCCTCGGCGACGAGCCGCACGAGCGCATCGCGGTCGCGAAGGTGCTTGTACAGCGACGGCGCGCGCACGCCGAGCTCGGCGGCGACCGCCTGCATCGTGAGGCCGGGCTGCCCCTCGCGCTCGAGGATCCCGCGCGCAGCGACGCGCAGCGTTTCAGGGGTGACCTTCGCGGGTGCCGGCATGTCCGCCTCCTCCATGGCTATTGACACTAGCCATCATAGCTATGTATCGTAGCCATCATGCAACTCGCACCCGGACTCCGGCGCGTCGGCAACGAGATCGTCGCGTCCTACCTCTTCATCGACGACCGCGGCGTCACCGTCGTCGACGCCGGCCTGGCCGGCCACTACCGCGACCTGCTGGCCGAGCTCGCCGACGCCGGCCTCGCGATCGACGACGTACGCGCGATCATCCTCACGCACGGCGACACCGACCACCTCGGATTCGCCGAACGCCTGCGCCGCGAGCACGGCGTGCCCGTGTACGTGCATGCGGCCGACCTCGATCGCGCGAAGGGCGGCGCCAAGCCCGCGACCTCGCTCGGCCGCGGCATCCGCCCCTGGCCGGTCGCGCGCTTCTTCGCCTACGCACTCGGCAAGGGCGGCGCGCGTACCGAGTACCTCACCGAGGCCGGCACGCTCGAGGGCGGGGAACGACTCGCCGACCTCCCCGGCTCGCCCGAGATCATCGCCATGCCGGGCCACTCGTCCGGCAGCATCGCCGTGCACTCCCCCGCGCTCGACGCGATCGCCGTCGGCGACGCGCTCACCACCCGTCACGTGCTCACCGGCCGACGCGGCCCGCAGCCCGCGCCGTTCACCGATGCGCCCGACACCGCGCTCGACTCGCTCGATCGGCTGGCGGCGACGGATGCCACGTGGGTCCTGCCCGGTCATGGCACGCCGTGGAACCGCGGCGCCCGGGAGGCCGTGCGACTCGTCCGCGCCGCCGCCGGCGGCGATCCGCACTGACCCTCCAGGACGCGCCGGCGGTCGAGCCGATCGCGCTCCGGGCCCGCAGACCGGTTGCCGCGGGCCTGAAGGTCGGTTAGTGTGCATTCACCGAATGCCCCGGAGGTGCCCGTGACCGAGACGCTCACCGAGCGCGGCCGCGCCAAGGCCGATCGCCGTGCAGCGCTGCTCGCGGCGGCGGCGCGCCTGTTCGCCGAGCGCGGATACCCGGGCGTCACCCTCGAGGAACTCGGGCAGGCCGCCGGGGTCTCGGGTCCGGCGGTGTACCGGCACTTCCCGGGCAAGGCCGCCGTCCTCGCCGCGATCCTCGCCGACGCGAGCCGCGGGCTCCTCGACGGCGGCCGCCGCACGGTCGAGGAGGTCGCCGAGCCCGATGACGCGCTCCGTGCGCTCATCCGGTTCCACGTCGAGTTCGCGCTCGCGAACGCCGACGTCATCCGCGTGCAGGACCGCGACCTGGGCAACCTCGACGATTCCGATGCGCACGAGGTCCGTCGGCTGCAGCGCGAGTACGTCGAACTGTGGGTGGGCGTGCTCGCCCGCCTGAGGCCCGACCGGGCCGAATCCGAGTTGCGCATCCGGGCACACGCCGCCTTCGGACTGATCAACTCGACCCCGCACAGCGCCCGCATCCATGGGCGCCGACCCGCGGACAGGCTCGTCCGCGGCATCCTGGAGGACATGGCATGGTCGAGCCTCACGTCGTGACCCTGCGCGCGACCCGCGCCGGCGATCGCGATGAGCTGTTCCGCATCCAATGCGACCCCGAGGCGAACCGCATGGCGGCGTTCACCTCGAAGGACCCGACGGATCGCGCGGCCTACGACGCGCGCGTCGCCCGGTTCGCCGCCCGCGACGACGTCGACAACCGCACCGTCCGCTGCGACGGGCGCATCGTGGGCAGCGTCGGCCGGTGGGTCGACGACGACACCGGCATGGTCGAGATCTCCTACTGGATCGACCGCGAGCACTGGGGGCGCGGCATCGCCACGCGCGCCCTGCGCCTGTTCCTCGACACCCAGCCGCGTCCGCTCCGCGCGCGGGCCGCGGCCGACAACGCCGGCTCGATCGCCGTGCTGCGCAAGCTCGGCTTCGTCGAGGTCGGCCGGGACCGCGGCTTCGCCGAGGCCCGTCGCGAGGAGATCGAGGAGATCGAGTTCGTCCTGCGATGAGCGGATGGCGATGCCGCGGCGCCGTGCCGGATCAGCGGTTGCGGTAGAGCTCCAGGAGGGGCGCCGGGATCCGGCCGCGATCCGAGACCTGGTGGCCGTTGGCGCGGAGCCACTCGCGCGCGTCCTTCGTGTCGCTGCCGCCGCCTCCGCCGCCGCGTCGGCGCGAGCCGCCGCCGGCGCGCCCGGACGAGGTGCGTCGCGCGGCGTCGACGAACGGCGCGAGGGCCGCGTCGAACTTCTCCGCGTTCGCCGAGGAGAGGTCGATGGCATAGCCCTCGCCGTTGATGCTGAATGCGATCGTGCGGTCGGCTTCGGATCCGTCGAGATCGTCGACGAGGGTCTCGACAATTCGCTTGGCCATGGTGCACGCCCTTTCCGCGGTGAGGACCGCTGAATTCGCAGGGGGAACTGCGCTCGAATGGATAGTGAATTCCTCCGGGAATCCTATTCCCATTCGATATGGGCTGCTCGAAATGAATCGGCGCTGTGCAATGCGACGCAAATCCCCCGCCGAACGCGAATCGTCGGAACCCGAATGGAATTCCGACGATCCGCGTCCGTGCGCACGTCAGGACATGGTGAGGGCCAGGCCGGGTTCGCGGAGGATGCGACCGATGTCGGCCAGGAACCGCGACCCCTGCTCGCCGTCGACCAGCCGGTGGTCGAACGAGAGCGAGAGCGTCATCACGTCGCGCAGCGCGACCTCGCCGTGATGCTCCCACGGCTGCCGGCGCACCGCACCCATCGCGAGGATCGCGGCCTCCCCCGGGTTGAGGATCGGCGTTCCCGCGTCGATCCCGAACACGCCGATGTTCGTGATCGAGATCGTGCCGCCGGAGAGGTCGCCGGGCGTCGTGCGCCCGGCGCGCGCCGTCTCCGCGAGCGCGGCGATCGCGTCGGCGAGCTCGATGAGCGTCATCCGCTCGGCGCCCTTCACGTTCGGCACCACGAGCCCGCGCTCCGTCGCCGCCGCGATGCCGAGGTTGACGTGGGCGAACCGCACGATCTCCTGCGCGTCCTCGTCCCAGCGCGAATTCACCTCGGGCGTGCGGGCCGCCGCGATGCACAGCGCCTTGGCGACGACCGTGAGCGGCGTGACCTTCCGGCCCGCGTATTCGCGATCGGCGCGGATGGCGGCCAGGAGCTCCATCGTGGCCGTCACGTCGACGGTGAGGAACTCGGTCACGTGCGGCGCCGTGAACGCGCTTCGCACCATGGCCGCGGCGGTGTGCTTGCGGACGCCGCGGATGGGCGTCCGCGTCTCGGTCGACGCCTCGCGCGCCGGCTCCGAGCGGTGCTCGGTCGCCGCCGCAGCACGAGCGGGCGCCGAGGTCCCGGATGCCGCGGCCTCGACGTCGCCGCGCGTGATGAGCCCGCGCTCGCCGGTGCCGGCGACCTGCTCGAGGTCGACGCCGAGATCGCGGGCGAGCTTGCGGACCGGCGGGGTGGAACGCGGACGCTCCCGGCGTTCCCCGACGGCCGCCGGACCGCTGCCGGCCCCGTCCGTCGCGGCGTCGGGCTCGATCCGATCGTGCTCCGGCGGCGCCGGCACGAGGTCGTCGCGGAGCGCGGCGGCGCCGAGGCGACGCGCACGGCGCTTGGGCCCGCGTTCCACCCCCGCGCCGTAGCCGACGAGGGTGGGTTCGCGGACCTCCGCGGCGGGTTCGGCGCTCGCCGCGGGCACTGCCTCGCCGGCGGCACCCGGCGCGGGAGCCGACTGCGCACCGGACTCCGGCGCCGCGGCCTCCGTCGTCGCACCGCCGCCCGTGTCGCACGAGAACAGCCGCTCGCCCACGTTCACCGTCTCGCCCTCGGCCGCGTGGAGCGCCGTGACGGTGCCCTCGAAGGGGGACGGCAGCTCGACGACGGCCTTCGCGGTCTCGACGTCGGCGATGATCTGGTTGAGCTCGACGTGGTCGCCGACCTTGACGCGCCAGGCGACGATCTCGGACTCGGTGAGTCCTTCGCCGAGATCGGGCAGCGCGAAGTCGCGGATCATGCTCACGCCTCCACCTCCGACACGTCGGAGAGCGAATTGGGCCGGCCCATGGCCCGGTCCACCCCGTCGAGGATGCGATCGAGGTCGGGCAGGTGGTGCTGCTCGAGCTTGGCCGGCGGATAGGGGATGTCGTGGCCGGTCACCCGCACGGGCGCGGCCTCGAGGAACTCGAAGCAGCGCTCGGTGATCGACGCGGCGATCTCGGCGCCGACCCCGCCCTGCTCGCCGGCCTCGTGCGCGACCACGAGGCGGCCCGTGCGACGGACCGACGCCTCGACGGTCGCGTAGTCGACCGGCGCGAGCGAGCGCAGGTCGATGACCTCGATCGACACGCCCTCCTCGGCCGCGGCCGTCGCCGCGTCCCTCGCGGTCTGGACGAGCGCGCCGTAGGTGACGAGGGTGACGTCGTCGCCGGACGCCGCGACGGTGGCCACGCCCATCGGCCGCGCGTCGGCGAGGTTCGCCTCGAGGTCGACCTCGCCCTTCACGTGGTACCGGCGCTTGGGCTCGAGGAACACCACCGGGTCGTCGCTCGCGATCGCCTGGCGGATCATCACGTACGCGTCGGCGGGGTTCGAGCACGCGATCACGCGCAGCCCCGCCGTGTGCGTGAAGTAGGCCTCGGGCGACTCCGAGTGGTGCTCGGCCGCGCCGATGCCGCCGCCGAACGGGATCCGGATGACCATGGGCATCCTGACGGTGCCGCGCGACCGGTAGTGGAGCTTCGCGACCTGCGCGACGATCTGGTCGAACCCGGGGTAGACGAATCCGTCGAACTGGATCTCGACCACCGGACGGAACCCGCGGTACGCGAGCCCCACGGCGGTGCCGAGGATGCCGGCCTCGGACAGGGGCGTGTCGACGACTCGCTCGGCGCCGAACTCGGCCTTCAGGCCGTCGGTGATGCGGAACACCCCGCCGAGGGTGCCGATGTCCTCGCCCATGAGCACGACCTTGTCGTCGTCGGCGAGCGCGCGGCGCAGCCCCTCGTTGAGGGCCTTGCCGAGGGTCAGCGTGGTCATCGGCCGCCCTCCTCGTCGAACATGGCGAGGTACCGGGCGTATCGCGAGCGCTGGCGCTCCAGGTGGCTGTTGGGCTCGGCGTAGACGTGGTCGAAGACGCTCATCGGCTCCGGGTCCGGGATGTTCGTGATGGCCGCGCGGAGGTCGGCGGCGGCGCGGTCGGCGGCCGCCTTCGCGTCGGCGTCGACGGCCTCCATGTCGGCGCCGGACGAGGCGAGCAGGGCGTGCAGGCGCGTGACGGGATCGCGCTCGCGCCACGCGGCGAGGTCGTCGTCGGTGCGGTAGCGCTTGGGGTCGTCGGCGGTGGTGTGGGGACCCATGCGGTAGGTCACGGCCTCGATGAGCGCCGGTCCCTCGCCGCGTCGGGCGCGGTCGAGCGCCCACCGGGTCACGGCGAGCACCGCCAGCACGTCGTTGCCGTCGACGCGGATGCCGGGCATGCCGAACCCGTCGGCGCGGCGCGCGAGCGGCTGCTTGGACTGCAGGCCGACCGGCTCGGAGATCGCCCAGCCGTTGTTCTGGCAGAAGAACACGACCGGGGCGTCGAAGCTCGACGCGAAGACGAACGCCTCGTTGACGTCGCCCTCGCTGGTCGCGCCGTCGCCGAAGTAGCTGATCGAGGCGTGCTCGGAGCCCTCCCACTTGGCGCCCATGGCCCAGCCGACGGCGTGCAGCGACTGCGCGCCGATGATGATCTGCGGCACCGCCATCCGCTTCTCGTAGGGGTTCCACCCGGATGCCGCGGTCCCGCGCCAGACGCTCAGCAACTCGACCGGCTGCACGCCGCGGAGCCACGCCACGGCGTGCTCGCGGTAGCTGGAGAACACGAAGTCCTCGTCGTCGAGGGCGCGCGCCGAACCGATCTGCGCGGCCTCCTGCCCGGCCAGCGGCGGCCACAGGCCGAGCTCGCCCTGACGCTGCAGCGCGGTGGCCTCGGCGTCGAGCCGGCGGACCACGACCATGTCGCGGTGCAGCGCGGCGAGGGCCTCGGTGTCGACGTCGGCGACCCACGGGTCGAACTCGGGGTTCGCATGCCGCGTGCCCGACGGGTCGAGGAGCTGGACGAGGTCGTCCGGGCGTGTGAGCAGCCCGGTCGCCTCTCGGTCGGAAGGGGTCATCGTCGAACCTCCGTGTCGGCTCCGCCGCCTTGTGGGCAGCGTCGCATCCGGCGACGGTGCCGGATACGGGCAGGCTACGCCGATCTGGCATTCGGCTCAAGCAACGTCCACCGCGTTGCGCAGATTGCGTAGTGCGACCCTGCCTCACGGTGCTAACGTGTGGCGCTATGAACGGGTATGACGCCGTCGACCGCGCCCTCCTGGCGGCGCTGTCCGACGATCCGCGCGCGACGGTGGTCGCCCTCGCCGAGCGGCTGAAGCTGAGCCGCAACACGGTGCAGGCGAGGATGGCCCGCCTCGAGGCGTCCGGCGCGTTCCTCTCGTTCGAGCGGAGCATCGACCCGACGCCGCTGGGCTATCCGCTCGAGGCCTTCGTGTCGGTGCACGCGAGGCAGAAGGTGCTCGCCGACGTCGTGCGGGAGCTCGTCCGGATCCCCGAGGTGATCCAGGCGCACGGGCTCTCCGGGCAGGTCGACCTGCTCGTGCGGGTCGTGTGCCGCGATGCGCACGACCTGTTCCGCATCGACGAGGAGATCCTGGCCATCGACGGCGTCGAGCGGACGGAGACCTCGCTCGCGATGGGCGAGCTCATCCCGTATCGCCTCGCACCGCTCCTGGCGCGAGAGGGCTGATCGGCGCCCGCCGCGAGGCACGCGTCCTCGCACCCAGCTCTCCCGCATCGAGGCGCGCGCCGTCGCCGCCGCGGCGGTGGCCGAACGCGACGAGTTCATCCGGCGCGCGGGCTGGCTGCCGCTCTGACCCGACCCGCCGGAGACGACGGATGCCCCGCCCGAATCGATCGGGCGGGGCATCCGTGCCGGACGTCGCGCGGTGCTACGCGTCGGCACCCTCGGCCGGGGCCTCGGCGTGCTCGCCGGTGGCGCCGCGACCGTTGGTGTCGGCGTCCTCGGCGATGACCGGCGCGAGCGAGAGCTTGCCGCGGTCGTCGATCTTCGTGATCTCGACGAGGATCTTCTGCCCGACGCCGAGGACGTCGTCGACGTTCTCGACGCGCTTGCCGCCGGCGAGCTTGCGGACCTCCGAGATGTGCAGGAGGCCGTCCTTGCCCGGCAGCAGCGAGATGAACGCGCCGAACGCGGCGATCTTCACGACCGTGCCGAGGAACTGCTCGCCGACCTCCGGATTGGTCGGGTTGGCGATCGCGTTCACCGCGGCACGAGCCGCCTCGGCCGTCGGGCCGTCGGTCGCGCCGATGTAGACGGTGCCGTCGTCCTCGATCGAGATCTCGGCGCCCGTGTCGTCCTGGATGCCGTTGATCGTCTTGCCCTTCGGGCCGATCAGCTCGCCGATCTTGTCGACCGGGATCTGCACGCTGATGACGCGCGGCGCGGTCGGGGCCATCTCGTCGGGGCCGTCGATGGCGGCGTTCAGCACGGCGAGGATCGTCGTGCGCGCCTCCTTGGCCTGCGTCAGCGCACCCGCGAGCACCGAGGCGGGGATGCCGTCGAGCTTCGTGTCGAGCTGGATCGCGGTGACGAACTCCGACGTGCCGGCGACCTTGAAGTCCATGTCGCCGAGCGCGTCCTCCGCACCGAGGATGTCGGTGAGCGCCGCATAGCGGGTCTCACCGTCGACGGTGTCGGAGATGAGGCCCATCGCGATGCCCGCGACCGGCGCCTTCAGCGGCACGCCCGCGTTCAGCAGCGACAGCGTGGACGCGCAGACCGAGCCCATCGACGTCGAGCCGTTCGAGCCGAGCGCCTCCGAGACCTGGCGGATGGCGTACGGGAACTCCTCGCGGCTCGGCAGCACCGGCACGAGCGCGCGCTCGGCGAGCGCGCCGTGGCCGATCTCGCGGCGCTTCGGCGACCCCACACGACCCGTCTCACCCGTCGAGTAGGGCGGGAAGTTGTAGTTGTGCATGTAGCGCTTCTTGGTGACCGGGCTCAGCGAGTCGATCTGCTGCTCCATCTTGAGCATGTTCAGCGTGGTGACGCCCAGGATCTGGGTCTCGCCGCGCTGGAAGATCGCGGAACCGTGCACGCGCGGGATGACCTGCACCTCGGCGTCGAGCGGGCGGATGTCGGCCAGCCCGCGACCGTCGATGCGGACGCCCTCGGAGAGGACGCGCGAGCGCACGACGTGCTTGGTGACCGACTTGTAGGCGGCCGAGACCTCGCCGTTGGCCGACTCGGGGAGCTCCCCGGCCTCGACCTTGGCGGCGACGGCCTCCTTGACGCGCGCCTTCAGCGCGTCGTCGGCGTCCTGGCGCTCGACCTTGCCGGCGATCTGGTAGATGCCCTTCAGCTCCTCCAGCGCGAGCTCCTCGACCGCGGCCTTCGTGGCGTCCTGGTAGGGCGGGAACGTCGGGTAGTCGGCCGTCGGCTTCGCGGCGGTCTTCGCGACCTCCTGCTGCGCCTCGACGAGCTGCTTGATGAACGGCTTCGACGCCTCGATGCCCTGCGCGATGACGGTCTCGTCGGGCTTGACCGCACCGGACTGGATGAGCGTGAACGCGTTGTCGGTCGCCTCGGCCTCGATCATCATGATCGCGACGTCCTGCGAGCCGTCGGCCTCGGTGATGACCCGGCCGGCGACGACCATGCTGAACACGGCCTCCTCGAGCTGCGAGTGCTTCGGGAACGCGACCCACTGGCCGTCGATCAGCGCGACGCGCACGCCGCCGATCGGGCCCGAGAACGGCAGGCCCGACAGCTGCGTCGAGAGCGACGCGCTGTTGATGGCGAGCACGTCGTAGAGCTCGTCGGGCTCGATCGCGAGCACGGTCACGACGACCTGGACCTCGTTGCGGAGGCCGTCGACGAACGACGGACGCAGCGGGCGGTCGATCAGGCGGCAGGTGAGGATCGCCTCGGTCGAGGGGCGGCCCTCGCGGCGGAAGAACGAGCCGGGGATGCGGCCCGCGGCGTACATGCGCTCCTCGACGTCGATCGTGAGCGGGAAGAAGTCGAAGTGCTCCTTCGGCTGCTTCGAGACCGAGGTGGCCGAGAGCAGCATGGTCTCGTCGTCGAGGTACGCGACCGCGGAGCCCTGCGCCTGCTGGGCGAGGCGACCGGTCTCGAAGCGGACGGTGCGGGTGCCGAAGCGACCGTTGTCGATGACGGTCTCGGCGAACGTGATTTCAGGACCTTCCAAGAGGTCTCTCTCCTTTGTTTCGGCTCGCGCGCCCGTGTGGCACGCGAGGTGAACAAGGAGCAGGGAACAGGCAGATCTCAGCGCGTCGATGACCCGCCAGCGCTGGCCACCAGTAGAAGTCCACCAAGCTCTCGCTTGGTAAGCCACCACAGGGGACCAGCTTCCTGCCGGCCTGCTCCGGAGCGCCCACGAGAGGGCGCGAGCTCATGTTGAATTGAGCGGATGCCGCGCGGGCATCCTCGGCGAGCCTACCAGCCCGGCGTGTCGCGGCCTAGCGGGGCCCTCCGACCGGATGCGACCTGCGGGGCACGGGGGCCGGCGGCACCCGTCGACGCAACCCCTCGCGGCGGGAGCCGGGGAAGGCGCATCATTGGCCGTGGGGGCACCGTCCGGTGCATCCCGGATCGCCGAGGAGGAACTCCATGTCATCCGTCGCACGGGTCACCACCATCACCGCGTTCTCCGAGAAGAGCTTCGAGGACGCCGTCGCCGTGGGCATCGCCCGCTCGGCGCAGACGCTTCGCGGCGTCAAGGGCGCCTGGGTCAAGGAGCAGAAGGTCAAGGTCGACGGCGACCGCATCATCGAGTGGTCCGTGACCCTCGAGGTCACGTTCGTCCTCGACGACTGACGAGCCGAACGACGGCGGGGAGGGAGCCGATGGCTCCCGCCCCGCCGTATGCCTACTCCCCCGCGAGTCCCCCCAGCAGGTGCCCCATCGGGCGGTCGAGCGCGAACGGGTCGCTCACGCGGTCGCCGCGGTCGGTTCGCTCGACGAGCTCGGCGAACTCGCGCGCGCCGCGGAAGATGCGGTCGGGCAGCGAGCGGACGCCGTCGCCCCCGCCCCAGTCGCCGGTGGCGGCGAACACGCCGGTGGTCACCGGGACGGCGTGGAGGTACGTGAACAGCGGCCGGATGGCGTAGTCGATCGCGAGCGAGTGCCGCGGCGTGCCGCCGGTCGCCCCGATGAGCACCGGCAGGTCGGTGAGCGACTGCGGGTCGATCACGTCGATGAACGACTTGAACAGTCCGGCGTAGCTCGTCGAGAAGATGGGCGTCACGGCGATGAGGCCGTCCGCCGTGGCGAGCTCGTCGAGCACCTCCTGCAGCTTCGGCGGCGCGAAGCCGGTGAGCAGGTGGTTGGTGATGTCGTGCGCGAGGTCGCGCAGTTCGACCGTCCGTACCTCGGCCTCGACCCCGCGCTCGCGGAGGACGCCGACGGCGTCGGCGGTGAGGCGGTCGGCGAGCTGCCGGGTCGAGCTCGGCGTGCTCAGTCCGGACGAGACGACGACGATGCGCTTGGCGGTCATCGTGCACCCGCCGTCCTCGTCGCGGCGAGGCCGAAGGCCGCCCCCGACGCCGGGGCGCCGGCGAGGGCCGGCGCGTCCTGGTAGGGCGACCCGGCCGTCAGGTTGTCGCCGCGGTTCGCGCGCGGGGTCGCCTGCCGCGGCGTCCCGTCGCCGTACTTCGCCGCCACGAGCGAGGCGTGCGTCGGCGCGTCGGGCACGTGGGCCGGGCGGTCCGTCGCGAACTCGCGTCGGAGCACCGGCACGACCTCCTCGCCGAGCAGGTCGAGCTGCTCGAGGACGGTCTTCAGCGGCAGTCCCGCGTGGTCGATGAGCCACAGCTGGCGCTGGTAGTCGCCGACGTAGTCGCGGAAGCCGAGCGTCCGGTCGATGACCTCCTGCGGGCTGCCGACGGTGAGCGGGGTCTGCTGCGTGAAGTCCTCCATGCTCGGGCCGTGTCCGTAGACGGGCGCGTTGTCGAAGTACGGGCGGAACTCGTTCACGGCGTCCTGGGAGTTCTTGCGCATGAACACCTGGCCCCCGAGGCCGACGATCGCCTGCGCGGCGGTGCCGTGGCCGTGGTGCTCGTAGCGCTGGCGGTACAGCGCGATCATCCGCTGCGTGTGGGATGCCGGCCAGAAGATGTGGTTGGCGAAGAACCCGTCGCCGTAGAAGGCGGCCTGCTCGGCGACCTCGGGGGTGCGGATCGATCCGTGCCAGACGAACGGCGGCACGCCGTCGAGCGGGCGCGGCGTCGCGGTGAAGCCCTGCAGGGGCGTGCGGAACTTCCCCTCCCAGTCGACGACGTCCTCGCGCCAGAGGCGGTGCAGGAGCTCGTAGCTCTCGATCGCGATGGGCAGGCCCTGGCGGATGTCCTTGCCGAACCACGGGTAGACCGGGCCGGTGTTGCCGCGGCCGAGCATGAGGTCGGCGCGTCCGTTCGACACGTGCTGGAGCATCGCGTAGTCCTCGGCGAGCTTCACCGGGTCGTTCGTGGTGATGAGCGTGGTCGCCGTCGAGAGCTGCAGGGTGCTGGTCTGCCCGGCGATGTAGGCGAGCGTCGTGGTGGGCGAGGACGACCAGAACGGCGGGTTGTGGTGCTCGCCGAGCGCGAAGACGTCGAGACCGACCTCCTCCGCGTGCCTGGCGATGGTCAGCGTCGCCTGGATCCGCTCGGCCTCGCTCGGGGTGCGGCCGGTCGTGGGGTCCTGCGTGATGTCGCTGACGGTGAAGATTCCGAACTGCATGTCGCCCTCCTGGGCTCCGTCTCGTTTCATGCTTTTGCATGCAATCTGGTGAACCGATGACCCGGTCGAAGTATTCCCGACCTCATCCGGCCAGGTCCAGCACGGCCCGCGCGGCATCCGCGAGGGCGATCCCGTAGGCGCGGCCGTGCCCGGCGGCGTGCACCGCGAGCGGATGCAGCTGGTGGAGCGGCAGGCGTTCGCGCCATCCGTCGCGCAGCGGCGCCGCCGCGTCGTAGGCCGCGATGACGTCGTCGAGGTACGGGCAGCCGAACAGGTGGAGCATGGCGAGGTCGGTCTCGCGGTGTCCGCCGTGCGCGGCGGGATCGACGAGCACCGCCCCCTCGGCGGACCACAGCACGTTGCCCGTCCAGAGGTCGCCGTGGAGGCGCGCCGGCGGCTCGCCGTCGTCGAACGCGCCCGCGGCCACCACGTCGCAGGTGCGCTCCACCAGGTCGGCCTCGTGCCCGGTGAGGCCGCCGGCGTCGACGGCGACGGAGAGGAACGGCATCACGCGGTCGCGGGCGTAGAAGCGGCCCCAGGACGGTTCGGCGGCCGTCGGCATCTCGCGACGACCGATGAAGAGCGGGCCGTCCCAGCCGTCCGGCGGTGACCCGAACACCGGCGCACCCGCGGCGTGGGTCCGGGCGAGCGCGGCGCCGAACGACCGAGCGGCGGTGCGCGTGGGGCGGACCTCGTCGACCCGCCGGAGCTCGATCCGACCCGGTCGGACGTCGAGCACGCCGACGACCGGCACGCCACCCGCGGCGTCGAGCCAGGCGAGCCCGGCGGCCTCCGCCTCGAAGAAGCCGGTCGGGGCGTCCGCACGCTGCTTGACGAAGGTCTCCACGGCTCCAGTGTGCCGCCACCGGGCACGAACACGGGGCCCGTCGCTGTCGCGACGGGCCCCGCTGGGTTCGATCGATCCGGGACTAGTCCAGGTCGGTCGGGCCGTGGCTGTGGTCGTGGCCGTCCACCAGGTCGGGCGACAGACCGCCGCCGTTCTCGGGGACGAACGTGCCCTCGGGGCCGGCCGCAGCCGGCAGCTTCAGGCCACCGGCCACCTCGACGCCGGCGACGCCGTTGACCGTCTCGGTGGAGTACGAGTACACGAGCACCGCGAGGGCGACCGCGTCGGCGTTGACGCCGAGCGCGTGCATGTCGAGGTTGCTGATGTCATCGCACGCCTGGTGGTAGCACGGGTCGAACGACTCGCCGGCCGTACCGCCCCAGATCGACTCCTGCTCCTCGGTCTTCACGACCTCGGCACCGGTGAACAGGCCGCCGGCGGCGATGCCGTTCTCGATGAACGCCTGGTAGTCGCTGCGGCCGCTGAACGCGGTGTCGTCGTAGGGCTCGCCCACGAAGGTGTAGTAGCGCTCGAAGAGCTCCTCGATCGCGGTGGAGCCGTCGGGCACCGTGACCGGGGCGTCGAAGCTCGACTCGTTGCCGTCGTACACCATGAAGATGTAGTTCGGCGAGGCGATCATGTCGAAGTTCAGGTACAGCGCGATGCGGTCCTTCTCCTCCTGGCTGAGCTCGGCGACGTACTCCTCCGAGCCGATGAGGCCGGACTCCTCGGCACCCCACCAGGCGAGGCGGATGGTGTTCTGCGGCTCGAGCGTGGCGATGTTCTGCGCGAGCTCGAGCAGCGCGGCCGAGCCGCTGCCGTTGTCGTTGATGCCGGGGCCGGCCTGCACCGAGTCGAGGTGCGAGCCCGCCATCACGACGTTGTCGTCGTTGACGCCCGGGAGCTCGGCGATGACGTTCTTCTGCGGGCGCGACTCCGGCGCGGGGACGAAGACGTTCGCCGTCGAGCCGGCCTGCGAGAGCGCGACGCCCTGGTCGTAGCTTGCGCCGACGGTCGGGATGCCCACGACGTTCGAGCCGCCGAGGGTGCCGACGATGAGCCCCTTGCGGGCGTCGGTGTCCTCGTTGCCCTGGTTGAAGATGATCACGGCCTCAGCGCCGGCGGCCTCGGCGTTGAGAGCCTTGGCGCTGAAGTTGCAGCCGCCGCGCTGAATGAGCGCGATGTCGGCGGGGCCCGAGAAGTCGAGGCCGGCGAAGTCGTCGGCCGTGCATCCGCTCGTGCTGGTGTTGCCCAGGTAGAGCTGGAGGTCCACCGGGATGATCGTTCCGGTCACGTCACCGGCGCCGCTGCCGGTGTAGGGGCCGGTCGGGTACTCGGCCGTGCTCGGCGTGAGCTGCGTCAGGGTCGACGGCCCGACGTACGTGTACGGGAACTCGTCGATCGACACCTCCCAGCCGGCGGCCTCGAGCACGCCGGTCACGTAGTCGACGCTGGCCTCGTAGCCCGAGGTGCCGGCCGCGCGGTTGTCGTCGTTGGCGTCCGCGATCGCCTGCAGGGCCTGGAGGTGCTCCATTGCACCTTCAGGGGTGACGCACTCGAGGAGCTTCGCGATCGTGTTGTTGTCTCGCTTCTCGCAGACCTTGCCGGTGGGCGGTGCGGCGAACGCGGCGCCCGGCGCGAGCGCGAGCGCTCCGGCCACGGCGGTGGCGGTCGCGAGCACGACGGCGCGGCGGGCATGCCTTGCAGATCGGTACATCGTTTCTCCTTCTCGAGGGGCGCCCTCGTCGACGCCCCATACGCCGAGACCCTATGCGGCAACTGACAGGAAGAAACAGTCTTGACTTCGAGCGATGTACCCCGTATGAGCGACACCCGCTGAGGGGTCGCGGTCCCGATTCAGCCCGCGGACGGACCGTCCTCGCCGACCACGTGCGCGAGCCCGCTGAGGTCGAGGTCGACGCGATAGGGACGCCCCGAGCCCTCGATCACGGCGGGCACGCGGACGAAGCGCCCGGACTCGCGCAGGCCGTCCAGGCGATCGCGCCAGGTCGCGTCGGCGGTGTCGGGGAGGAACCCCGCGTGACGGGGCTCCACGTCGCCCACCAGCTGCACCCCGACCCGGAAGCGCGGCGACATCCACCGGCGGGCACGCGGCACGAGGACCGCCCACTGCCGCGCTCCCCCGTGCAGCCTCGCGAGGTCGATGGCGGGCTGGTGACGATGCGCGTCCGCGACGGGCACGACGGCGCGCAGCGCATCGCCTGCTGACGGAGCGTCGACGAGGTCCAGGGCGCCCGCGTCGGTCAGCTCGCCGACGGCATCGGGGTTGCGCATGCGCCGCTCCCGCAGCCAGCCGAGGACCAGCCAGGTGCCGGCGAGCACGATCGCGACCACCAGCGCGATGAACGCGGCACCGGATTCCGGCCGGACGAGCCCGGTGAGCACGAGCAGTGCGACGAGCACGAGGTACGGGAGCGGCTCCCAGCGGAGGGGGTGGACGAAGCGCGGCGCGGACACCACGACAGGCTACCGGTGGGCGATGTCGGGCGCCCCGGCGCGGGCGACGCGCGCGCGCGACGCGAATGCGGGCGACGCGACACTCACCGGAGCGCGTCGAGCCTCCCGGCGATCTCCTCGAGCACCGCCTCGCTCCCGGCGTAGAGGCCGTGCTCGCGCGGTCGGTGCGAGATCACGTCGGTGAAGCCGAGCTCGCGCGCCCGGCCGACCGAGTCCTCGAAGGCGGCGACGCTGCCCATCGAGTACCGCCCCTCGTCGTCGAGCGAGAGCACGCGGTCGAGGTCGCCCGGGTCGCGTCCCTCGGCGGCGCACGCCTCGTCGAGGCGCGCGACGAGCGGGGCGAGCCCGGCCCACCATGCGTCATCCGTTTCGGCCTTCGGTCCCGTCGTGACCCAGCCGGAGCCGAAGCGCGCGGCCAGGCGCATGGCGCGCGGCCCCTCCCCCGCCATGAGGAACGGCATGCGGGGCAGCTGGGCGGGCTCGCCGACCATGCGCGCGGCGTCGGCCGAGAACTCGTCGCCCCAGTAGGTGATGCCGCGGTCGGCGCCGCGCTCGAACCGGAGCAGCCGATCGAGCGCCTCGGTGAACTCGCGGAACCGCTCGAACCGCTCCCGCGGCGTGAGCTCGCCCTGCCCGAGCACCCGCGCGTCGAACCCGGTCCCGCCCGAGCCGAGTCCGAGCACGAACCGGCCGCCCGAGATCTGGTCGATGGTGGCGACGTCCTTCGCGAACGGCACCGGGTGCCGGAAGTTCGGGCTCGCGACGAGCGTGCCCAGCCGGATCCGCTCGGTCGCCATGGCCGCCGCGGTCAGCGTCGGCACGGTCGCGTGCCAGCGCTCCCCCGCGAGCCCCCGCCACGACAGGTGGTCGTAGGTCCAGGCGTGGCCGAAGCCGAGCCGCTCGGCGTCGCGCCACAGCCGACCCGCCCCCGGCCACTCGTACTGCGGCAGGATGACCAGTCCGAAGCGCATGCCCAGAGCCTACGCGGGCTCGGCCACGGCCGCGCGCACGGTCCGACCCGCCCCGTCGGCAGGCGGATCGACGGGCGCGTCATCCGGAACCGGCACGAGATCGACGTCGAGGGCCACCGACGCCGGGCCCCGGTCGCCGCGCTCCATCCGGACCAGGACGATCCCGGCCAGGATGAGCGCGCCGCCGAGGATCTGCAGCGGGCCGAGTGCCTCGCCGAGCAGGATCCATCCGACGACCCCGGCGAACACGACCTCCGACAGGCCGAGGAACGAGGACAGTCGCGATCCGAGCAGGCGGATGGCGGCGACGCCCGCCGTGTACGCGAACGCGGTCGAGACCGCGCCGACGGTCAGCAGCGGCACCCACCAGGGCGCGGTCCCCCCGAGGAACCCGACGTCGGTGAAGGCCGCCTCCATCGGCAGGATGCCGACGAACCCGAGCAGCGCCAGCGCGATGGCGCCGACCACGAAGCCGGCCGCGATCAGCGCCACGGGCGGCAACTGCTCGGTGGCACGCTCGCCCACCGCGTAGTAGACGCACACGCCGATCATCGCGATGCCGGCGAACGCGAGGCCCAGCACGTCGAGGTCGCCGCCGCCGGGGCCGATGACCAGGACGAGCCCGGCCATGGCGAGCACCGATCCGCCGAGCACGATGAGCTGCGGCATCCGCCGGGTTCGCACCCACGCGAACAAGACGAGCGCGATCGGCGCGAGGTACTCGATGAGCAGCGTCATGGAGACGGGGATGCGCTCGAGCGACGCGTAGAACGCGACCTGCACGCTCGCGACGGCGACGAGGCCGTAGAGCAGCACGGTCCAGCGCGCGCGCCAGAGCGGGCGCAGGTCGAACCGGAGCGCGATCAGCGCCGGGACCACGAGCAGCACCGCGGCGATCGAGATCCGCGCGAGCACGGCGGCACCGGGCGACCAGCCCGCTTCGAGCAGCGGCTTGACGAAGACGCCGCCCGCACCGAAGGCGAGCCCGGCGCCCAGTCCGAGCGCGATGCCGACGATCCCCCGTGATGCACGCACGGTGCCCCCTCTCCACAACCTGCGCGCCGTCGGCCCACGTCAGGGCCGAACGTCGTTATGCTCGTGACGTTAGCCGAGCGGATGTCAGGAGTCAAATGATTTTCACCGATGACACGACCGCGGCCCTGGGGTTCATGGCGGCCGTGGCCGACACCGTGCCGAGCGCGTCCGAATCGGGGGACGACGAACTGGCCACGATCGCCCAGCTCCGCACGCTCCTCGACGACTGGGGCTTCTCCGGACGGCGCGACGGCGACCGGCGCGAACTCGACGAGGTGCGCGAGGTCCGCGACCGGCTCCGCTCGGTCTGGACGCTCGAACGCGACGACATGGTCGAGGCCGTGAACACGATCCTCGAGGAGACGAACGCGACGCCCCGCCTCATCCGGCACGACGACCTCGACTGGCACATCCACGCGGTCTCGCAGGAGTCGCCGCTGGCCGAACGTATGCTCGTCGAGGCCGCGATGGCCCTCGTCGACGTCATCCGCGCCGACGAGACCCGCCGGCTCGCCCGCTGCGACGCCGACGACTGCACCGGGGTGTTCGTCGACCTGTCGAAGAACGCGTCGAAGCGGTACTGCAGCACCCGGTGCGGCAACCGGATGGCCGCTCGCGCCCACCGCGCCCGGACATGACGAAGGCCCCCGGCGGGCTCGTGATGAGCCGGCGGGGGGCCTTCGCAAGAAGTTCGCGGTGTCGTCGAGAGCCGCGCGGGTGAATGCGCTTAGCGGCGCAGCCCGAGACGCTCGATGAGCGAGCGGTAGCGGTTGATGTCGACGTCGGCGAGGTAGCCGAGCAGACGACGACGCTGACCGACGAGGAGCAGCAGGCCACGACGCGAGTGGTGGTCGTGCTTGTGCTCCTTGAGGTGCTCGGTGAGGTCCTTGATCCGCTTGGTGAGGATCGCGATCTGGACCTCGGGGGATCCAGTGTCACCGGGGTGCGTCGCGTACTCTTCGATGATCGCCTTCTTGATGTCTGCATCCAGTGCCATAGATGGGATCCCTTCTTCTCGTTGCGCGCTGCCCGGGGCCTGATGCCTGGGCTCTCTTGATGCGCGGCCGTTTCACGGCAACCTCAAGAGTCTAGCAGAGCGGATGCCGCCGGCCGATCCCCCGGGAACGCGCGAGCGGTACCTTCGGCCCTGTCCGACCCGTCGAACGGCGCCTAACGTGGGTCCATCCCGACACCGACCCGGAAGGACGGACGCGACATGGGCTCGACTACCGCACGATTCGGGGGACGCACGGCCATCGTCACCGGCGCGGGCTCCGGCATCGGACTCGCCACGGCGCTGCGCCTTGCGGACGAGGGGGCCCGCGTGGTGGCGAGCGACCTCTCCCAGGAGCGGCTCGACGCGCTCGTAGCCGCCCACCCGGGGGCGGGATTCGTCGCGGTCGCCGGCGACGTCTCGACCGAGGAGACCGCTCAGGCGCTGGTCGCCGCCGCGGGCGAGCGCATCGACGTGCTCGTCAACAACGCCGGGATCATGGACGCCTTCCTCCCGGCCGCCGAGGTCGACGACGCGACGTGGGAACGGGTGATGGCCGTCAACGTCACGGCGATCATGCGGCTGACCCGCGCCGTGCTCCCCCGCATGATCGAGGCGGGGAGCGGCGTCATCGTGAACGTCACCAGCGAGGCGGGGCTCCGAGGGTCGGCGGCCGGCGTGGCGTACACGACCTCGAAGCACGCCGTGATCGGCTACACGAAGAACACGGCGTTCATGTACGCCCCGAAGGGCATCCGCGTGAACGCGGTCGCGCCGGGAGCGACCGCGACGAACATCGAGGCGCCGTGGGAGTCGGAGTGGGCGCAGGGCCGCCTCGGGCCGCTGATGCAGGTCGTCATCCCCGGCGTCGCGACGCCGGAGCAGCTCGCCGCGGCCATCACCTGGCTCGCGAGCGACGACTCGGCCAACGTCACGGGCGTGGTCCTGCCGTCGGACGGCGGGTGGTCGGCCGTCTGAATCGGGCGCCGCTCAGCCGCCCGGCACCAGCGGGAAGATCGCCGGCCAGCCGTTGTGCGCGTACACGATCACCATGAACACGACCGCGTCGAAGATGAGGTGCACGATGAGCACGTACGTGAGCGACTTGGTGAGCTTGAACGTGTAGCCCTGGATGAGCGCGAACGGGATGGTGAGCAGCGGCCCCCACGACTGGTAGCCGAGCTCCCACAGGAACGAGACGAACACGATCGACTGCAGCAGGTTCGCCTGCCAGGCCGGGAAGTGCCGTTTCAGCAGCGTGAAGACCGTGCAGATGAAGAAGAGCTCGTCCCAGGTGCCGACCGCGTTGACGCCGACGAAGAGGCGGGCGATCTCGTTCGGCGTCTCGACGACGGGCCAGTTCTGGTACACGCCCGAGGTGATGAAGTAGAAGGGCAGGATCAGCCAGCCGGCGAGCGTGACGAAGATGAGGTAGAGCCACTGCGTGCGGGTCCATCGACGCCCCGTGCGCCACGGGAAGCGGATGACGCGCTCGCGGTAGACGAATCGCGAGATCGCGTAGGGCACGAGCACGGCGAGGCCCAGGACGACTGCGAAGCGCACCATCGCGGCATCCGACAGCTCGGCCTTCAGCGACATCGTCGAGATGATCACCTGGCCGATCGCGATCAGCAGCAGGTCGGGCGCGAGCCGCTCGGTGCGGCCGGAGCGGTCGACGAACCAGGCGGCGGCGACGCCGATCGCGAGCAGCGCGTAGCCGGGCAGCCGCTCCTGGAACCCGAAGAGCGACACCGCGGCCGCGCACACCAGGAACGCCGGGACCAGCCCGACCGGATGGGTGCGCACCTCGGCGGTGGCGGGGGCGGTCGCGGTCACGTCACCAGCCTGCCATGCGCGCGCGGGCGGCACCGGATCTCGCAGGCGACTCGCGGCCGGACGGCTCCGGTCCCGTCGGCGGTGCGTGCGAGCATCGACGCATGACCCGGATGCCGCTCCCCCGACGCCCCATCGAGGCCGCACGGCCCGCGGGCGTCGTCCCGCCATGGCTGCTGCTGCGCGTCGCCGAAGCCGGCGAACGGTTCGACGTGGCGGCCGACGCGGCGCGGCGCTCGCTCCGCCACGACGCGCCGATGCGCGAACTGCGCGCCGAGGGGGCCCGCCCGCCGTTCGCCGTCCCGCCGACGCCCGAGGAACTGCCCTCGCTGCGACCGGGTGGCGAGCCCGGCCCGGACCGTCGCATCTCGGATGCCGGCGGCGCGCAGACCCTGCCCGGCCGGCTCGTCCGTCGCGAGGGCGGCCCCGAGACCGGCGACGAGGCGGTCGACCAGGCCTACGACGGCCTCGGCGAGACCTACCGCCTGTTCCGTCGGGTCTACGGGCGCGATGCCATCGACGGCGCCGGCGGGTCGCTCGAGGCGACCGTGCACTTCGGCGATCGCTACGACAACGCCTTCTGGGACGGCGAGCGGATGGTCTTCGGCGACGGCGACGGCGAGGTGTTCCGCGGCTTCACCCACTCGCTCAGCGTCATCGGGCACGAGCTCGCCCACGGCGTCACCGAGGCCACGGCGCGCCTGCGCTACCGTGACCAGTCCGGTGCGCTCAACGAACACGTCTCCGACGTCTTCGGCGCCCTCGTCGAGCAGTACGCGATGGGACAGGATGCCGCGGCGGCGAGCTGGCTGATCGGCGAGGGCGTGTTCACCGAGCTCGTCGAAGGGCGGGCGCTGCGCTCCATGCTCGAGCCGGGGACCGCCTACGACGACGACGTGCTCGGCCGCGACCCGCAGCCGGCCCACCTTCGCGACTACGTCGTGACCCGCGACGACAACGGCGGCGTGCACCTGAACTCCGGCATCCCCAACCGCGCCTTCGCCCTCGCGGCGAGCGAGCTGGGCGGGTTCGCATGGGAGCACGCGGGACGCGTCTGGTACGACGCGCTCACCGACGGCGTGCTCGGCCCCGACGACGGATTCGCCGTGTTCGCCGCGGCGACGCACGCGGCCGCGCGCGCCCGGTACGGCGTGGCGTCGCGCGAGTCGCGTGCGGTGGCGAGCGGATGGCGCGCCGTGGGGATCGATCCCGAATGACGGGCGACGAAGCCCTCCCGCCGCCCGAGCGCCGGCGGAGTACCATCGGCGGCATGGAGGTGGAGGTCGTCCGCAGCGGAGGCATCGCCGGCCTGCGGCTCACCTGGAGGGTTCACGTCGAGGACCAGCCCGATCCCGAGGAGTGGGAGCTGCTCCTCGAGCGGCTGCCCTGGGAGGAGGCCGCGCCCGCACCGGCCGAGCCCGACCGGTACGAGTACCGCATCCGCTGCGAGCCGCATGAGGCGACGCTCGCGGAGCGCCAGCTCACCGGGCCGTGGCGCGAGCTCGTGGAGCGGGTGCGCGAGGTCTCGGAACCGGACCGAGGGCGCCGACCGGCACCGTGAGCCGCGCGAGCCGGGTGCATCGACCCGGCACGGGCGTCACGTCGAGCGGAGCTCCCCGCGCACGATCGAGTCGCCCGAGTGGGCCGGGTTGCCGTCGACCGGCTCGGCGGAGACGTCGACGAGCGGGTACTCGTCGAGGTCGACGCCCGGCGGCACCACGAACCGGCCGTTCGAACCGTCGAGCAGGCCGAGGCTGACGAGCCCGGACGCGTCCGAGCGGATGAGCCAGACCTCCCGCACCTCTCCCTCGGGCACGACCGCGTCGAGGTCGACGACCACGGTGCGGGCGCCGTCCGCGGCCTCCTCGACCGTGGCCGTGCCGACCGCGTCATCCCAGCCGGGGAAGGCGTCGAGGTCGGCGCTCGCGAGCACGACCGCGGGGTCGTCGACTTCCGTTCCGCCGCCGGACCCGGCCGCGCCGAACAGCCACCCGAGGCCCACCCCCGCGAGGATGCCGCCGACCGCCGCTGCGACCGTGATCGGGAGCCACGCAGCGCGACGCCGCGTGCCGTCCGGGCCGTCCGAGGCCAGCGCCGGCCGGCGCGGGCGCCGGCGGCGCGCGACGTGGTCGGACGTCGCCGCCGGCGCGACGGCGACCGCGGTCCGGCCCTCCAGCGGATCGGCCGCCAGGTCGGGCGCCAGCCCGAGCTCGGCGTGGATCGACGACCAGACCGACGACGACGGCGACTCGAACCGGTCGTCGGAGGGTCCGCGGCCGAGCGCCACGGTTCGGACGAGGGCGTCGTACTCTCCCCGGCAGTCGGCGCACCCATCGAGGTGGTCACGGACGGCCGCGTCGGGCTCGCTCCCGTCGAGGGCGAGCACGGCGAGCTCCTCAGGCTCGATGTGGTCCATCATCCACCTCCCATCGTGTGCGCAGCCGGGCGAGGCTGCGTCGGACATGACTCTTCACGGTGCCGATCGGCATGCCGAGCGTGTCGGCGATCTGCGAATGGCTCAGCTCGTCGTAGAACGCGAGTTGCATGACGCGGCGAGGGACCGGCTCGAGGCGTTCGAGTTCCTCGGCCACCATCACCCGCTCCGCGAGATCGTCCTCGACCGCATCGGGCGCGGTCGACGCCTCGGCGACGAGCGTGTCCTCGAGGCGACGGGCCCGGGCCCGGGCCTCGTGCGCATCGGCGATGCGGTGCTTCGTGATCCCGACGAGCCACGCACTGAGGCTCGACCGCGCCGGGTCGAAGGTGTGGCGCCCGCGCCATGCCGAGATGTAGACCTGCTGGGTGACGTCCTCGGCGTCGGTGCGATCGCCCAGCGAGCGGAGCGCGAGACGGAACACGAGCGGGGACCAGCGGGCGTAGGCCTCTCGGAGCGCGCGCTCCTCGCCGGCCGCGAACTCGGTCGCGAGCGTGCGGTCGTCGAGCGTCTCGAAGGCGGTCGCGCTCACGGTACGGCGTTCACCCCTTCGTCGGTCCAGGAGGCGTCGCGAGTCGATCACGACCCGCGGCGGCGTCGCGACACTCGCGTGCGACGTCGGCATCAGCATATCCACCCTCCCTTTCCGTACGTGGTCATCGGCTCAGTCGATCACCGCGGCGTCGCGGTCACCACCAGGTTGCTCAGGTAGGTGCGGTTCGCGTAGTCGAACTCGCCCCCGCAGGTCACGAGGGTCAGTCGCGGCGGGCCGGACCGATCGAAGGCGGCCGCCCAGTCGACGACGCCCTTCTCGATGACCTGCGTGGCGTCGACGCCGAAGGAGTGCCGGACGCCCGCGGCATCCGTCACGATGACGAGCGTGCCCGGCCTCGCGTCGCGCAGCTTGGCGAACGGCAGGATCCGGTACTCCAGCGAGTCGACGTGGGCGGCGATCACCGTCGACCCGGACTCGCTCGCCGGAGCGGGACCCCACTGGTACCACGCGGCGACGGACGGGTCGTCGAAGAGCCCCATGTTGCCGTCGCCGTCGAGGCCGACCGGCCGGATCGCCATGTCGATCCCGAGCGCCGGCACCTCGATCCGGGTGGGCGCTGCGGGACGCGCCTGCTGGTCGGCCAGCGACGCGGATCGGCGGGGCACCTCCGGCACGGATGCCGCCGGCGCGGCCGCCGCGGGACGCGACGGCTCCTCGTCGGCCGCCGCCGCGGGCGCCGGAGTCGCCGCCCCCGTCGCGGCGCCGACCCCCGACGGCGCCGCGACGCATCCGGCCAGGAGGCCGAGCACGGCGGAGGCCGCGACCAGGGATCCGACGATCCCGGTCGCGACCTCCGCTCGCTTCATGTGGATCAGCGCTCCGCCTTGGCAGCGGCGGACTTCCGAGCGAAGCCCGCGCCGAGCGCGATCGCCGCGAGGAGCGCCAGGCCCGCAGCGGCCCAGAGGCCGGCCTGCTGCTCGGGCGCGTTGGTGGCGACGAGGCCGGCGGAGCCGGCGGGCACGCCATCGGGGCTCGAGTGCATGCCCGTGACGGTCTGCACCGCGAGGTCGAGGTTCTCGTCCTCGAGGCTGCCCCACGCGTAGACGATGGTCAGGGTGCCCTCAGCGACGTCGACCGGAGCCGGCCCGAGGACGGGCTCGGTCGTGCCGGCGGCGGCGACCGACGCCTCGACCGTACCGGCGGGCAGGTCGAGCGTCTGCTCGTTCGGGTTCTCGAGGCCCTCGATGACGGGCGAGCCGCCGGCCAGGACGTCGACGGCCGGCGCGGCGGCCACGTGGCGAACGGTCAGGCGGCCCTCGCCCGCGGCGATGTCCGAGATGTCGTTGGTGAACAGGTTGGCCGTCGGCGCGCCCGAGGCGTCGAGGTGGGCCACGGCGGTGTAGTTCCCGCCCGCCTCGAGCGGGAGGTCGATCGGTCCGAGCACGGGCGCCGAGGCGTCCGCGGCATCCGGCGCGGTGAGCGCCACCGAGTACGTGCCCGCCGGCAGCTCGAGCGGACCGGCCAGGTCGCCCGGCTGGAAGTCGTCGATGGTGAGCTCGTCGTTGACGTACACGTCGACGGGCGTGTCCGGGATGCCGTGCAGCACCGAGAGCATGGCGCCGTCCTCGGCTGCGTTGGCCGGCGCGACGGCGCCGAACGCGACGAGCGCTCCGGCACCGATGCCGGCGATGAGGATCTTGTTCATGATTCCCTCCAGGTCAGCTCCGCCCGGCGGAGCGGCGATGTGTGCCTTCATCACCTACTTCCGACCGAGCACGGCGTTCGGATGCACCTGAATGGAAAATCGTCGGCGCGGGCATGACGAGGGCCGGCGGACCCGGGGTCCGCCGGCCCTGGTGCGCCGGTCGACGTGGGCTCAGCTGACGCCGAGCAGGTCGATCACGAAGATGAGCGTCTTGCCCGAGAGCTGGTGCCCGCCGCCGGCGGGTCCGTACGCCTTGTGCGGCGGGACGATGAGCTTGCGCCGACCGCCGACCTTCATGCCGGGGATGCCCTCCTGCCAGCCGGCGATGAGCGCCTGCAGCGGGAAGTTGATGGACTGCCCACGGCTCCACGAGGAGTCGAACTCCTCACCCGAGTCGTACTCGACGCCGAGGTAGTGGACGTCGACGGTCGAGCCGGCAGCCGCCTCCGCGCCGTCGCCCACGACGATGTCCTCGATGACGAGGTCCTCGGGGGCCGGGCCCTGGGGAGCGTCGACCTCGGGCTTGCTGTTCGTATCAGTCATGCCCCCATCCAAACGGATGCCGCCCGACGGTTCAATCCGGGACGCCCGTCCACGTGGGTCTTGTGCTGACGGCGAACATCTTGCAGTCTGGTGCCCTCAAAGGCTCGTCGCCCCGTCGAGATGTCGGCATTGCCACATCCACGGGGCGACGAGCTTCTTCCGTCAGCGGGTGCCCTCGTCCATCAGCCGCGAGCGGATGAGGAAGCGCAGGCCCTCCGGCGCCTCCAGGGAGAAGCCGCTCCCCCGGCCCGGCACGACGTCGACCGTGAGGTGCGTGTGGCGCCAGTACCGGAACTGCTCGGCCGACATCCAGAACGGCACGACCCGCCCCGACCCGAGGTCGAGCTCGCCGAGCAGCACGTCGGCCGCGCTCGTGGCGAAGTCGCCCGCCGGGTAGCACATCGGCGCGCTGCCGTCGCAGCAGCCGCCGGACTGGTGGAACATCAGCGGCCCGTGCTTCGCCCACAGCGTCGCGAGCAGCACGCTCGCCGCGGGTGCGAGCTCCACCCGCGGCGAGACGTCGCCCTCGACCGTGACCGACGCGACCACGCGTCCGGCGAGCGCCGCGACATCCGTCGTCTCGATCGTCATGGCCGGCTCCCGATCAGAAGTACCCGAGCGGGTTCTCGCTGTAGCTGACGAGGAGGTTCTTCGTCTGCTGGTAGTGCGACAGGGCCTCCTTGTTGTTCTCGCGCCCGATGCCCGAGGACTTGTAGCCGCCGAACGCCGCGCCCGCGGGGTACGCGTGGTAGTTGTTCACCCACACGCGGCCGGCCTGGATGTCGCGGCCGGCCCGGTACGCCTCGTTCCCGTTGCGGCTCCAGACGCCCGCACCGAGGCCGTAGAGCGTGTCGTTCGCGATGCGGATCGCGTCGTCGTAGTCCTGGAAGCTCGTGACCGCGACGACCGGTCCGAAGATCTCCTCCTGGAAGAGCCGCATGCGGTTCTCGCCCTCGAAGATCGTCGGAGCGACGTAGTAGCCCTCGCTGAGGTCGCCGCCGAGGTCGACGCGCTCGCCGCCGAGGAGGAGCTTCGCGCCCTCCTTCTTGCCGATGTCGATGTAGCTCAGGATCTTCTCGAGCTGGTCGTTCGACGCCTGAGCGCCGACCTGCGTCTCGGTGTCGAGCGGGTTGCCCTGGCGGGCGAGCTTGGTGCGCTCGATCGCGTCGTCGAGGAACGTGTCGTAGATCGACTTCTGGATGAGCGACCGGCTCGGGCAGGTGCACACCTCGCCCTGGTTGAACGCGAACAGGCTGAAGCCCTCGAGCGCCTTCTCGTAGAACGAGTCCCGCCGGTCGGCGACCGACTCGAAGACGATGTTCGGGCTCTTGCCGCCGAGCTCGACCGTCGAGGGGATGATGTTCGCCGACGCGTACTGCAGGATGAGGCGGCCGGTCGTGGTCTCGCCCGTGAACGCGATCTTGCGGATGCGGCTCGACGACGCGAGCGGCTTGCCGGCCTCGACGCCGAAGCCGTTGACGACGTTCAGCACGCCCGCCGGCAGCAGGTCGGCGATGAGCTCGACGAGCACGAGGATCGACACGGGCGTCTGCTCGGCGGGCTTCAGCACGACGGCGTTGCCGGCAGCGAGGGCCGGGGCGAGCTTCCACACGGCCATGAGCAGCGGGAAGTTCCACGGGATGATCTGGCCGACCACGCCCAGCGGCTCGTCGAAGTGGTAGGCGACGTTGTCCTCGTCGAGCTGCGTGAAGCTGCCCTCCTGCGCGCGGATGAGGCTCGCGAAGTAGCGGAAGTGGTCGCTCGCGAGCGGCAGGTCGGCGTTCAGCGGCTCGCGGATCGACTTGCCGTTGTCCCAGGTCTCGGCGACCGCGAGCAGTTCGAGGTTGGCGTCGATGCGGTCGGCGATGGCGTTCAGGATGGCGGCGCGGTGCGCGGTGCTCGTGCGACCCCACGCCGGGGCGGCCTTGTGCGCCGCGTCGAGCGCGGCCTCGATGTCGGCCGCGGTGCCGCGGGCGACCTCGGCGAACGGCCTGCCGTTCACCGGCGAGATGTCGTCGAAGTAGGCGCCCTCGACGGGCTTCACCCACTCGCCGCCGATGAAGTGCTCGTAGCGCGGCTTGAACTGGATCAGTGCGCCGGCGGTGCCGGGCGCTGCGTACACGGTCATCGTGTCTCCTCGTGACGTCGTCGTCATGCCCTCGGAGTGGGGCGTGCGCCACGGTACGGGCGCGGGCGTTGCGGGCCGGTTGCCCGAGGGTTGCAGCCGCGTTGCAGTGGGACGGCGGATGCCGCGGGCGGCGGATGCCGCGGGCGGCCCGCCTCAGCGCAGGGCCGCGTCGATGCGCTCCAGGTGCGCGACGACCGACGCGCGACGCGGCGACCGAGGCGGCAGCACCTCGAGGAGCGCGCGCCAGAGCCCGACGTCGAATCGGTGCTCGTCGCGCTCGGCGAACTCGGCGAGCAGCTCGGGCGACGCGTCGGCGAGCATCGACTCGCGCAGCCGACTCGCGAGCTCGTCGCGGAGGTCGACGATGCCGGGCGCGACCGAGGACGGCAGGATCGGGCCCGGGTACTGCTCGAGCGCCTTGCGGAGCGAACCCTGGCCGGCCAGCTTCGCGACCCGAGCGGCGTCGACATCGAGCTCGCGCGCGAGGCGGTACGGGCGGGACTCCAGCGGCGGCTCGCCGACGGCATCGAGCACGCGTCGCAGGCGCGTGACCTCGGCGCGCAGGGTCACGGGCGAGGCATCCCCCTCGTAGACGAGCGAGGCGAGCCGTTCGGCACCGATCCCGTTCGGATGCCACGCGAGCAGTGTCAGGATCTCCGCGTGCCGGGGGCTCAGCTCGTTGGCGCCGAGCCGCGGCCGCTGCGCGCCGAGCACGGTGAGCGCCGTGCGCGGGGGCAGCACGGGCCGCATGCGGGAGCGCCGGATGGTGGCGTGCACGTTCGACTCGAGGGTCGCGATGCGCAGCTCGGCCTCGACCGCGGCGACGGTCGCCGACACGAGCGAGAGCGTGTGCGGCGCGACGGCGAGGTCGGTGCCGGTGATGTCGATGACGCCGAGGAGGGCGCCGGTCACGGGGTCGTGCACGGGCGCGGCCGTGCAGCTCCAGGGGTGGACGATGCGGTTGTAGTGCTCGGCCCCGCGGATCTGGACCGCCCGGTCGAGCTGGAGCGCCGTTCCCGGTGCGCTGGTGCCGATGCTCGCCTCGGACCAGTCCGCGCCCGCGATGAAGAGCATGTCCTCGGCGCGACGGCGCAGGTGCGGGTCGCCCTCGACGAAGAGCAGCCGGCCCTGCGCATCGCCGACGGCGACCACGAGCCCGGCGTCCTCGGTGCCGTCGACGAGCAGGCGACGGATGACCGGCATCACGGGTGCGAGGGCATGCGAGGCGCGATACGCGCGGAACTCGTCCTCGTCGAGCTCGATGCGCGGCAGCGCGCGGTCGGGGTCGATCGCCCCGCGGATGGCGCGTTCCCACGACTCGCGCACGACGGGGCGGAGGCTGAGCGGGACCACGCCGGTGGCGAGGGCGTCCTCCTGGGCGCGCAGCAGGCGGTCGCGCAGGGCGCTGGGGTCGCTGCCCTGCGGCACCTCGTTCGGCATGGGCACGCCGTCTCCGATCGCCGTCGATCTCCTCGCGGTTGCGGCCAGCATAGACCGGCCGACGGAGCCTCGCTCCTGCTCAGGCCGAGATCGCGGCCCGGCTGCGCGCGACCGCGTCGAGGAGGGCGCGCTCGTCGGCGTGCCGCCGCACGTCGGCTCGACCGGTCGCGATGACGTTGCGCGTGAAGGCCAGCCGGGTGGCATCCGCGATGAACCGCTGCACCTGGGCCGTGCGCGGCGGCTGCTGGGTGCGAGCCCAGGCGAGCGCGGCCCGTCGCCCCGGCCACGTCGAGAGCCCGTCGACCTCGTCCTGGCTGAACCACCCCGCGGCCGCGTACTCCGAGAGCCGCCTGCGCGTCACCCGCTGCTCCTCGCGTCGGAGGAGCACCGTCACGACGATCGCGGCGATGAAGATCGGCACCTGGACGGTGAAGTAGAGCGCGAACGCGTCGGCGAACGCGAGCGAGCCGTTCCAGAACGCGTGCAGCAGGATGGCGGCGGCGAGGCCGACCAGGAACCACGCGACGACGCCCGCGCCGCGACCGCGCCGGGCGGCGAAGCCGATCGCGATGCCCGTGCAGGCCGTGAACAGCACGTGCGCGAACGGGGAGAACAGCCCGCGCACGATGAAGGTCGCGCCGAGCTCGCCCGCACCGCCCTCGAGGAGCGCGACGCCGAAGTAGAGGATGTTCTCGGTGAAGGCGAAGCCCGCGGCGACCGTCGCCCCGTAGACGAGACCGTCGACGGGGCCGTCGAAGTGCGACCGGGCGAGCAGGAAGATGAGGAGCACGCCGGCGCCCTTCGCGATCTCCTCGACGATCGGCGCCTGCACGACCGCCTGCAGCGCCTCGTCGGTGGTCGCGCCCCCGGGCGAGGCGAAGGCGGCGAACAGCTGCACGCCGAGGTCGACGACGAGCGCGATCGCGACCGACACCGCGGCCCCCCAGAGGAAGGCGAGCCAGAGCGCCCAGCGCGGTTCGGGTTCCCAGCGGTCGATCCAGCGGACCGCAAGCAGGACGATGGCGAGCGGCACGAGCGCGACCAGCGTGCCGACGGCAACGACGGAGGCGCCGAGCGCGATCGCGAGGTAGCCCGCCACCAGCAGCGCGACGAGGCCCGCCACGGCGATGAGCACGACGATGGCGGCGCCCGCGCCCAGGCCGTCGCGCGTCCGACCGGGGGTCCGATGCGCGAAGGCGGGGTCCGCGGCGGGCGGGCCGGCCGGGTTCAGGTGACCGTGCGGATCGACGGGGGGCGGAGGCGTCAGGCTCACGGCGGAAGCCTAGCGATCCGGACCGTCGGTCGGCGGGAACATCGCGCCCGGGTTCAGGATGCCGGCCGGGTCGAACACCGCCTTGATGCGGCGCTGCAGGTCGACCGACGCGTCCCCGAGCTCGTCGGCGAGCCACCGGCGCTTCAGCACGCCCACGCCGTGCTCGCCCGTGAGGGTGCCGCCGAGGCGCACGGCGGCACGGAAGAGCTCGTCCGCCGCGGTCCAGATGCGCTCGGGGACCTCGTCGCCCTCGAACACGAAGTTCGGGTGCAGGTTGCCGTCGCCCGCGTGCGCGAGCGTCGGGATCTCCACGCCGTGGCGCGCGCCGATCCGCGCGATCTCGCGGAACATCTCCGGCAGCTTCGAGCGGGGCACCGCCACGTCCTCGATGAGCACGTTCCCACGCGAAGCGAGCGCCGGGTGCATCGCGCGGCGGATGTCCAGGAGGCGCTCCCCCGTCGCGGCGTCGGTCGACCGGTCGACCCGCCCGCCCGACTCGGCGAACACGCGCGCGATGACGGCGGCCTCGGCCGCCGCATCCCCGGCGTCGCACTGCGCGAGCAGGAACGTCTCGCCCGGGGCGAAATCGGCCAGCGGAGTGCCGGCGAGGGCCTCGGTGCCGAGGTGCTCCGCGACCCGGGCGAGCCCGACGGGGTCGATGAGCTCGAGGATGGCGGGGCGCACGCGGGCCGCGGCGACCCCGCCCACCGCGATGCCCGCCGACTCGACGTCGGGGAAGGCCGCCGCGACGGTCTCCACCGGACCGCGGACCACCGGACGCAGGCGCAGGGTGGCCTCGACGATCACCCCGAGCGTGCCCTCCGAGCCGGTCATGAGCGCCGTCAGGTCGTACCCGGTCACGCCCTTCACGGTGCGGTGGCCGGTGCGCAGCAGGCTGCCGTCGGCGAGCACCACCGCGAGCCCGAGGACGCTCTCGCGGGTCACGCCGTACTTCGCGCACAGGAGCCCGCCGGCGTTGGTGGCGATGTTGCCGCCGATGGACGAGATCGCCCGGCTCGCCGGGTCGGGCGCGTACCAGAGCCCGCGCTCGCGCGCGGCGCGGTCGAGGTCGCCGTTCAGGACCCCGGCCTCGACGACGGCGAGCTCGTCGACGTCGTCGAGCTCGAGGATGCGATCCATGCCGGTCAGGTCGAGGACGATCGCGCCCGCGCCGGCGATCGCGCCCCCGGCGAGACCGGTGCCGGCGCCGCGCGGCACGACGGGCGTGCCCGTCGCCGTCGCGATGCGCATGACCTCCTGCACGTCGGCGACGGATGCCGCGCGCACCACCGCCAGCGGTCGCTCCGGGCTCACCCAGCCCGAGCGGTCCGCTCGGACCACGTCGAGGAGCGGGCCGTCGACGGCGACGGCGTCGCCCAGCGCGGCCAGGAGGCGGGTCCGGACGTCGTCGTGCATGCCGCCAGCGTATACGCGACACCCATGTCCGATTCCCGCTACCAGACGTCCGCCGGCCGTGCGAGCCTTGAACCGTGATGTCGCCGACCGCAGCACCCGTCCGACCCCGCTCGGGCGATCCGTTGGACGACCCGGCGTTCGCCGAGCGCTACCGCGCGATGCGCGCGCGCGATGCGCGGTTCGACGGCCAGTTCATCACCGGTGTGCACTCGACCGGCATCTACTGCCGGCCGAGCTGCCCGGCCACCCCGCCGAAGGCCTCGAACGTGACCTTCTACCGCACCGCGGCCGCCGCGCACGAGGCCGGGCTGCGCGCCTGCAAGCGCTGCCTGCCCGACGCGGTGCCGGGCTCGCCCGAGTGGGACCTCCGCGACGACCTCGCGGCTCGCGCCATGCGCCTGATCACCGACGGCGTCGTCGAGCGCGACGGGGTTCCGGGCCTCGCCGCACGACTCGGGTACACCCCGCGCCACCTCACGCGGGTGCTCTCCACGGAGCTCGGCGCCGGGCCCCTCGCGCTCGCCCGGGCGCACCGGGCGCAGACCGCCCGCGCCCTGCTCGTCTCGACGTCGATGCCGATCTCCGACGTCGCGTTCGCGTCCGGCTTCGGCAGCATCCGCCAGTTCAACGACACGATCCGCGCCGTGTACGAGCGGAGCCCGATCGAGCTCCGCGCGACCGGGACCCGGGCGAGCTCGCGACGGCACCGGGCCGACGAAGCCCCGCTCCCATCGCCGGAGGCGGGCGTGGTCCGGCTGCATCTGCCCGCCCGACCGCCCTTCGACGCGGCAGGCG
Organism: Agromyces arachidis; assembly: GCF_052805135.1. Taxonomy (NCBI): domain Bacteria; kingdom Bacillati; phylum Actinomycetota; class Actinomycetes; order Micrococcales; family Microbacteriaceae; genus Agromyces; species Agromyces arachidis. The sequence continues at coordinate 56,315 of NZ_JBRBDK010000010.1, read as the reverse complement.
TCTTCGCCTGGCTCGCCGCCAGGGCGGTCGCGGGCGTCGAGCGGTCCGGGCCGGACGGGTTCGAGCGCACCCTGGCCCTGCCCTCCGGCCCGTCGCTCATCCGCCTCGCCCCGGCGGTCGGCGCGACCGGGGCCGTCGGGCTCGCCGTCGAAGCGCGACTCGCCGCGCTCTCCGACCTCGCCCCCCTCGTCGCCCGGGTCCGCCGGCTGTTCGACCTCGACGCCGACGCCGTGGCGATCGACGAGGCCCTCTCGGCAGATCCCGCGCTCGCGCCGGCGGTCGCGGCCGTGCCGGGCATCCGGCTCCCGGGCGCCCTCGACCCGCACGAGCTCGTGGTGCGCGCACTCGTCGGCCAGCAGGTGTCCGTCGCATCCGCCCGCACCTCGCTGGGCCGCCTGGCCGAGGCGCTCGGGGAGGTCGTCGACCTCGACGGGCCGCGGCGCATCTTCCCCACCCCGCAGGCGATCGCCGCCGAGGGCCCCTCGGTGCTGCGCGGACCCGCCGCACGCGTGCGCACGATCGTCGACGTGTGCGGCCGGATCGCGTCGGGCGAGCTCGTCGTCGCCCCCGAGCGGGAGCGCGACGAACTGCGCGCCGACCTGCTCGCCGTCCCGGGGATCGGCCCCTGGACCGCCGGCTACCTGGCGATGCGGGTCACGCGGGAACCCGACGAGCTGCTCGTGTCCGACCTCGCGCTGCGCAACGGGGCGGCCCGGCTCGGACTCCCCTCCGAGGCCCGCGCCCTCACGGCGCGCGGCGCACGATGGGCGCCGTGGCGCAGCTACGCGTCGATGCACCTCTGGCGCGCGGCGGCATCCGACTGATCGCGTCGCACGGAATGTCCGGGCCGCGGTTGTCGACATGACGGTGCATCCGGTCCCGGTCGTTGTACATCCCGCACAGCGGTACCGGGATACCGGTCGATAGGCTGGATCCGTGAAGTTCGCGCACCTCCGAGTCGACGGCCAGTCCACCCCCCGACTCGCGACGGTCCTCGGAGACGACGCGCTCTTCCTCGACGAGATCCTCGCCGACGCACCTCGCGACCTGCAGGACCTGATCGAGCGCGGATCCGAGGCGCTCGACCACGTCCGGTCGGCCGTCGACACCGCGGTCGCCGCGGGAGCGTCGACGACGCCCGTCGCCGACCTCCGCCATTCGTCCGCCGTGCTGCGGCCGGCGCAGGTCCTCGCCATCGGGGCCAACTACGCCGCGCACGCGTCCGAGCTCAAGCTGCGGTCCGAGTCGGCGATGACCATCTTCTCGCTCTGGCCGAACTCCCTCACCGGGCACGGGCAGACCACGGAGTGGGCCGGCGACGTGGCGACCCAGGTCGACTACGAGGCGGAGCTCGGCGTCATCATCGGCACGCCCGCGAGGAACGTGTCGCCGGTCGACGCGCTCGACCACGTCTGGGGCTACACCGTCGTCAACGACATCACGGCCCGCGACATCCAGTTCAGCGAGGCCCAGTGGTCCCGATGCAAGTCGTTCGACGGCTTCACGCCGACCGGGCCCGTCGTCGTCACGGCCGACGAGGTCGCCGATCCCCAGGACCTCTGGCTCACGACGAACCTCGACGGGCACATCCTCCAGGACGCGTCGACCAACGAGATGGTGCGCAGCGTCGCCGAGATCATCTCGTACCTGTCCAAGACCGCGACGCTCCCGCCGGGCACGCTGATCTCGACCGGCAGCCCCGGCGGCGCCGGCTACAGCCGGAACCCGCAGGTGTTCCTGAAGGACGGCTCGACCGTCACGGTGACGATCGAGGGCATCGGCTCGCTCACCACTCACTGCCGCGTGGTGTGAGCGAGCCGACCCGGCGCCTCAGTCGCTGGGCTCGCCCTTGCGCTCGACGACCCCGATGGCCTGCGTGATCGGGTGCACGCCCGAGAGCCGCGAGGGCGAGAGCTGCCGCGTCACGTCGTCGCGCGTCATCAGTCCCGCCTCGACGACGAGGTCGGCGACCGGCCGTCCCGTCGCGAGGGCCTGCTTGGCGAGCTTCGCGGCCTCGGTGTAGCCGATGAACGGGATGAGCGCCGTGATCACGCCGACGCTGGAGGCGACCTGCGCCTCGAGCCGCTCGGTGTTGGGCGTGATGCCGTCGACGCAGTTCACCCGCAGCGTCCAGCAGGCCTGGCGCATCCAGGTGATCGACTGCAGGAGCGCATGGGCGATGACCGGTTCGAACGCGTTGAGCTGCAGCTGGCCGTTCTCGGCGGCCATCATGACCGTCACGTCGGCACCCGCCACCGCGTAGGCGACCTGGCTGACCGCCTCGGGGATCACCGGGTTCACCTTGCCGGGCATGATGCTCGAGCCCGCCTGCTTCGGCGGGAGGTTGATCTCGCCGAGGCCCGCCTGCGGGCCCGATGAGAGCAGGCGGAGGTCGTTGCAGATCTTCGACAGCTTGATCGCGCTGCGCTTGAGCGCGCTCGAGAACGTCATGAAGACGCCCGTGTCGCTCGTCGCCTCGACCAGGTCGGGCGCCGTCTCGAGGTGCTGCCCGGTGATCTCGCTCAGGTGGCGCACGACGGCCGCCGCGTACCCGGGGTCGGCCGTGATCCCCGTGCCGATCGCCGTCGCGCCCAGGTTCACCTCGGACAGGAGCTTGATGGTCTCGCGGAGCCGCGCGATGTCCTCGCCGAGCGTCGTGGCGAACGAGTGGAACTCCTGCCCGAGCGTCATCGGCACCGCGTCCTGGAGCTGCGTGCGCCCGACCTTGAGGACGTCGTGGAACTCGCGGCCCTTGCGACCGAAGGAGATCCGCAGCTGGTCGAGCTGGATGAGCATCGTGGTCAGCGACGCCGTCATCGCCAGCTTCAGCGCCGTGGGGTACGTGTCGTTCGTCGACTGGCTGCGGTTGACGTCGTCGATCGGGTGCAGGACGTCGTAGCGCGCCCGGGCGTAGCCGCCGATCTCGAGCGCGACGTTGGTGATGACCTCGTTCGCGTTCATGTTCGTCGACGTGCCCGCGCCGCCCTGGATCACGCCCACCACGAACTGGTCGTGGAACTCGCCGTCGATGATCCGCTGGCAGGCCTCGTCGATCCAGGCCTGCTTCTGCGGCTCGAGCGCCCCGAGCTCCTTGTTCGCGCGCGCGGCCGCCTGCTTGACCTGCGCCAGCGCGACGACGAGCTCGGGGTAGACCGAGATGGGCCGCTTCGAGATCGGGAAGTTCTCGAGCGCGCGCATCGTGTGCACGCCCCAGTACGCATCGGCGGGCACCTCGACCGAGCCGAGCGAGTCGGTCTCGGTGCGGGTCGGGCCGAGGTGGTTCGCAGCGAGCGCCGGGTCCTCCGCGGATTCGCTCACGGCGGTCGGGTGGGATGGTCGGATCGTCGACACGTTTGGCTCCATCGCCTCTTCGGATGCGCGGGATCGCCGCGCCGGGTTCGTGTCGAGCCTACTCGCGGCCCCGTCGGCGCTGTTCGCCGCCGCTGCGGTGCTTCCGTGCGTCCCCGGCCGGGCGGCGCAGGTTTCCTGCGCCGCCCGCCGACGGGGTCAGCGTGCCGAGTCGCCCCCGGACTCGTCCACGCCGTCCATGGCGAGGATCTCCTCCTCCACCTTGCCCCCGTACCCCTCGGCCTGCGGGTCGCCGTGCAGGCCGCCGGAGACCGCGTACTCCTCCTCGGGCGAGAGCACGAGGTGGTTGCGACCGTAGACGCCGAACCCGATCAGCATGATCGCGTAGACGATCGCGATCGCGATGATCGCGGGAACGAAGGTCGGATTCAGCAGGAACCCGAGGAAGATGAGGCCGGAGATCGCCGCCGCGGTGATCGCGCCGGGGACTCCCCACGGGCTGCGGTACGGACGCTTCGCGTTCGGGTACTTCCGGCGGAGGATCACGTAGGAGATCATCTGCAGGATGTACGCCAGCACGGCGCCCCACACCGCGATGTTGAGCACGATGGCACCTGCGACGGCACCCGCGCCCTCGGCGTCGACGCGGGCCAGGAGGTCGAGGACGACGAGCGCCGCGAACCCGATCACGGCACCGGCGACGAGCGCCACCCAGGGCGTCTGGCGCTTGCCCGTGAGCGAGAGGAACTTCGGGTAGTAGCCTGCCCGCGACAGCGAGTACATGTTCCGTCCGTACGCGAACATGATGCCCTGCAACGAGGCGAGGAGGCCGATCAGGGCGAACAGCGCGAGCACGGCGGCGAGGCCGTCGCCGACGATCACCCGGAAGCCGTCGAGGAGCGGCTCGCCGGCGGTGCCGGTCGCCTCGGCACCGACCACGCCGGTGTTGAGGAAGAGCACCAGGAGCCCGGTGACGATGAGCGTGGCACGGGCGATGATGCCCGCGCGAGGGATGTCGCGAACGGGGTCGTGCGACTCCTCGGCTGCGAGCGGCAGTTCCTCGATCCCGAGGAAGAACCACATCGCGAACGGCAGCGCGAACAGGATCGGGAGCACGCCGTGCGGCAGGAAGGCGGTCTGCCCGGCGTCGGGCTCGATGTCGAAGAGGTTGTCCCACGAGAACTGCCCCGAGAACAGCGCCATCACGCTGAAGACGAGGAGGATCGCGATGGAGATGATCGACACGACGATGGCGAACTTGAACGAGATGCTGGCGCCGGCCGCGTTGATGCCGATGAACACCGCGTAGAGGATGATCCACCAGACCCAGCCCGGCATCGAGAAGCCGAGCAGCTCGCTCGTGATCGCGTCGGCATAGGACGCCGAGAAGAACACGATGACCGCGGTGGTCGCGACGTACTCGATCGTCTCGGCGAGCCCCGTGACGAATCCGCCCCACGGACCCATCGCCGCGCGGGAGAACGAATACGCGCCGCCGGTGTGCGGCATGGCCGACGCCATCTCGCCGATGGAGAAGATCAGGCCGTAGTACATGACCACGAGGATCGCGAAGGCGATGAGCATGCCCCCGAACCCGGCGAAGTCGATGCCGAAGTTCCATCCGGAGAAGTCGCCCGAGATGACCGCGGCGACGGCGAGGCCCCAGAGGCCCCACACCCCCGCCGTCCGGGTGAGCTTGCGCTTCTCGAAGTATCCCTGGTCGGCGGTCGTGTAGGTCACGCCCGAGACCTTGAGGGTGTCTTTCGCCATGTGGCGCTCCTGTCCGTCATCGCGCGGGCCTCTGGGGGGCGGGCGCGGGGTGCGATGCTGTGCGCCACATGATAGGGCCGCAATGGTCGCTCGTACAGACCTTTTTCATGGACCGGTCCTCGATGCATCCACGGAGGTCGGCGGAGTCCACCTAGGCACTGGTGCGCCGCCGTGATGTAATGGGCGGCGAACCCGACCATTCACACGCGAGGAGGCGCCGACATGGCCGCACCCACCGGATACCTCACGCTCGACGGGCTGCGCTCCGCGATCGGTGACGGACACGTGGACACGGTGATCGTGGCCTTCACGGACATGCAGGGCCGGCTCGTCGGCAAGCGGGTGTCCGCCCGCCTGTTCCTCGAGGAGGTCGCGCTCCACGGCGCCGAGGCCTGCAACTACCTGCTCGCGGTCGATGTCGAGATGAACACCGTCGACGGCTACGAGATGTCCAGCTGGGAGCGCGGCTACGGCGACATGGCCCTGGTGCCCGACCTCACGACGCTGCGCATGGCCCCCTGGCTCGAGGCGAGCGCGCTCGTGACCGCCGACCTGCAGTGGCTCGACGGCCGTCCCGTCGAGGCCTCGCCCCGCCGCATCCTGCAGCGCCAGCTCGAGCGCCTGGGCGAGCGCGGCCTGACGGCCTACGTCGGCACGGAGCTGGAGTTCATCGTGTTCGACGACTCCTACCGCGACGCCTGGCGCAAGGGCTACCGCGACCTCACCCCGGCGAGCGACTACAACATCGACTACGCGCTGCTCGCCTCGACGCGCATGGAGCCGCTGCTGCGCGACATCCGCAACTCGATGGACGGCGCGGGCATGTACTGCGAGGGCGTCAAGGGCGAATGCAACCTCGGGCAGCAGGAGATCGCGTTCCGGTACACCGACGCGCTCGGCACCTGCGACAACCATTCGATCTACAAGAACGGGGCCAAGGAGATCGCCGACCGGCACGGCAAGGCGCTCACGTTCATGGCGAAGTTCAACGAGCGGGAGGGCAACAGCTGCCACATCCACATCTCGCTGCGGAGCGACTCCGGCGACGCCGTCTTCAGCGACCCGGACGACGAACTCGGCATGTCGACCATGTTCAAGCACTTCCTCGGCGGCCAGATCGCCGCGATGCGCGAGCTCACGCTGTTCTCGGCGCCGAACGTGAACTCGTACAAGCGCTACGTCGCCGGCAGCTTCGCCCCCACGGCGATCGCGTGGGGCCTGGACAACCGCACCTGCGCCCTGCGCGTCGTGGGTCACGGCCTCGGCATGCGCGTGGAGAACCGCGTGCCCGGCGGCGACGTCAACCAGTACCTCGCGGTGGCCGCGCTGATCGCCGCGGGCCTGCACGGCATCGACCGCGAGATCGATCCCGGCGACGTCTTCTCGGGCAACGCGTACGAGAGCGACGTGGCCCGTGTGCCGTCGACGCTTCGCGAGTCCGCGGAGCTCTTCGGCGCCTCCGAGCTCGCACGCGAGGCGTTCGGCGACGAAGTCGTGGAGCACTACCTCAACAACGCGCGCGTCGAGCTCGCCGCCTATGACGCGGCGGTCACCGACTGGGAGCGGGTCCGTGGCTTCGAGCGCTTCTGAGTCGGGCCCGGGTGCGCCGCCCGCGCCGGTCATCGGCGTCACGACCTACCTCGAGCGGTCGCGGACCGGCGTCTGGGACCTCCCCGCATCCTTCCTGCCCAAGGTGTACCTCGACGCCGTGACGGATGCCGGCGGCATCGCCGTGCTGCTGCCGCCGCAGCCGGTCACGCCCGACATCGCACGACGCGTCCTCGACGCCGTCGACGGGCTCATCGTGTCGGGCGGCGCGGACGTCGACCCCCGCCGGTACGGCCAGTCGCCGCACGAGCGCACCGGCGCGCCGCGCGTCGACCGTGACGAATGGGAGGACGCGCTGCTGACCGCGGCCATCGAACGGGACGTGCCGTTCCTCGGGATCTGCCGCGGCGCGCAGATGCTGAACGTCGCCCTCGGGGGCACGCTCGTGCAGCACCTGCCCGACGTCGTCGGCCACGAGGACTACCAACCCGCACCGGCCGTGTTCGGTGCCAAGCGGGTCGTCGTCGAGCGCGGCAGCCGCCTCGACGCGGTACTCGGCGAGGTCGACGAGCCGCGCGGCGAGATCGACGTCCACGTGTACCACCACCAGGCGATCGACCGCGTCGCCGACGGCCTCGTCGTCACGGCTCGCACCGACGAGGGCGTCATCGAGGCGGTCGAGGTCCCCGGGGCCGCGTTCGGCGTGGCCGTCCAGTGGCACCCCGAGGAGAACGCCGCCGATCGCCGCCTCTTCGCCGGCATCGTCGAGGCCGCACGCGCACATCGCACGAGGAGGATCCCCGCGTGACCCACACCATCGTCAATCCGGCCGACGAGACGGTCGTCACCACCGTCGAGGCCGCCACCGTCGAGCAGACGGACGCCGCGATCGCCGCCGCCGCCCGGGCGCAACGCGACTGGGCGGGCGTCGCGCCCGCCGATCGCGCCCGTGTGCTCCGACGCTTCGCCGACGCCGTCGACGGCGCAGTCGAAGAGCTCGCCGACCTCGAGGTCCGCAATTCGGGGCACCCCGTCGGCCAGGCCCGGTGGGAAGCGGGGCACGTGCGCGACGTGCTCGAGTACTACGCGGCTGCGCCCGAGCGGATGTCGGGCCGCCAGATCCCCGTCGCGGGCGGGCTCGACGTCACCTTCCACGAACCGCTCGGCGTCGTCGGCGTCATCACTCCGTGGAACTTCCCGATGACGATCGCGTCGTGGGGGTTCGCGCCGGCACTCGCAGCCGGCAACGCCGTCGTGCTCAAGCCCGCGGAGTGGACGCCGCTGACGAGCCTGCGCCTGGCCGAGCTCGCACTCGAGGCGGGGCTGCCCGAAGGGCTGTTCCAGGTGGTCCCCGGCCGCGGTGCGATCGTCGGCGAGCGGTTCGTCACGAACGAGACGGTCCGGAAGGTCGTCTTCACCGGGTCGACCGAGGTCGGCAAGCGGATCATGGCCGGCTGCGCCGAGCAGGTGAAGCGCGTGACGCTGGAGCTCGGGGGCAAGAGCGCGAACATCGTGTTCGCCGACGCCGACCTCGAGCTCGCCGCGGCGACGGCGCCGTACGGCGTGTTCGAGAACGCCGGCCAGGACTGCTGCGCCCGCAGCCGCATCCTCGTGGAGCGCTCGGCGTACGAGAAGTTCATGGAGCTGCTCGAGCCGGCCGTGCAAGGGGTGCGGGTGGGCGATCCCGCCGACGAGGCCACGGAGATGGGGCCCCTCGTCGCGCGCGCCCACCTCGAGCGGGTCGCCGAGTACGTGCCGGATGACGCGGACGTCGCCTTCCGCGGCACGGCACCCGACGGCCCGGGCTTCTGGTACCCGCCGACCGTGCTCACCCCGGCTCGCGGCTCGCGGGCCGCCCGCGAGGAGATCTTCGGGCCCGTGGTCTCGGTGTTCCCCTTCGACGACGAGGCCGATGCGATCTCATTCGCCAATGCGAGCGAGTACGGCCTCTCGGGCTCGATCTGGACGCGCGACCTCGGTCGCGGCATCCGGGTCGCCCGGGCGATCGAGTCGGGCAACCTGTCGGTGAACTCGCACTCGTCGGTCCGCTACGCCACGCCGTTCGGCGGATTCAAGCAGTCCGGCCTGGGGCGGGAGCTCGGGCCGGACGCGCCGCTGGCCTTCACCGAGACCAAGAACGTCTTCTTCGCCGTCGACCCGGCCTGACCCAAAGGAGCACCATGGCAGACCTCACCCCGATCGACCTCACCCAGCGGCTCGCGGGACGCGTCGCCGTCGTCACCGGCGGGGCGTCGGGCATCGGGCTCGCGACCGCGAAGCGCCTCGCCGCCGAGGGCGCCCGCGTCGTGATCGGCGACCTCGACGCGACGACCGGCGAGGCCGCGGCATCCGCAGTCGGCGGCCTGTTCGTGCAGGTCGACGTGACCGACCAGGCCCAGGTGGACCACCTGTTCGACGAGGCCGCCCGAGTCCACGGCTCGGTGGACATCGCGTTCAACAACGCCGGGATCTCCCCGCCCGACGACGACTCGATCGAGACCACCGAGCTGCCGGCGTGGCAGAAGGTGCAGGACGTCAACCTGAAGTCCGTCTACCTCTGCTCGCGTGCGGCGCTCCGGCACATGGTCGCGCAGGGCCGCGGCTCGATCATCAACACGGCGTCCTTCGTCGCGGTGCTGGGCTCGGCGACGTCGCAGATCTCGTACACCGCCTCGAAGGGCGGCGTGCTGGCCATGAGCCGCGAACTCGGCGTGCAGTTCGCCCGCCAGGGCATCCGCGTGAACGCGCTGTGCCCCGGCCCGGTCAACACGCCGCTGCTGCGCGAGCTGTTCGCCGCGGATCCCGAGCGCGCCCAGCGCCGGCTCGTGCACGTCCCCGTCGGTCGGTTCGCCGAACCCGAGGAACTCGCGGCCGCGGTCGCGTTCCTCGCGAGCGACGACGCCTCGTTCATCACCGGCTCGACCTTCCTCGTCGACGGCGGCATCAGCTCGGCCTACGTCACCCCGCTCTAGGCTCGGAGCATGACCAACGGCGCGGACGGCGAGACGGCGGCGGATGCCGCGGTGCCGCCGACCGCGCCGGTCGAGCCCGGGTCGCTGCTGAGCGCCGGCCTGCTCCTGACGCCGGCACGACCCGCGAACGCGTTCGAGGAGACCGTCCAGCGGCTCCTCCAGTCGATCCGCCTCGGGCTCATCGGCCCCGGGGAGCGCCTGCCGCCCGAGCGCGAACTCGCCGCCACCCTCGAGGTCAGTCGCGACACGCTCCGCGAGGCGATCGGGTCGCTCGCGGACGCCGGGTGGGTGGTGTCGCGGCGAGGCAGGTACGGCGGCACGTTCGTCGCCGATCCGCTCCCGGCGCATACGACGCCGCACTCACCCGGACCGCCGGCGGAGCCGGAGGCGCTCGCCGCCGAACTCGAGGACACGCTCACGATGCGCGCGGTCATCGAGGTGGGCTCGGCACGCCGCGCTGCGCAACGTCCGCTCGCGGCATCCGACCGGGAGCGTCTCTGGCAGGCGTATCGGGACTGCCACGATGCCGGACCCGAGCACTACCGCGTCGCCGACTCCCGGTTCCACCTGCTCATCGCCGAACTGCTGGGCGCGCCCGGCGTGATCCCGCTCATGGCCGACGTGCGCATGCGCGTGAACGCGTTCCTGGACGGCATTCCGCTGCTCACCCCGAACATCGTGCACTCCGACGACCAGCACCGTGCCATCGTCGAAGCCATCCTGCGCGGCTCCGGCGACGATGCGGCGCGTGCGATGGCCGAGCACCTCGAAGGCACCGAGGCGCTGCTCCGCGGCTTCTACGGCTGACCTCGGGTCAGTCGACCGCTTCCACCTCGAACAGCCGCCATCGGCCCGGAACGCCCTTCAGCGCGTGCTCGCCGAGGCTCTCGAACCGGATCGGCGAGCCGACCACGAGGTCCTTCACCGTCCCGGAGACCACGACCCGCCCCGTACCCGCGAGCGCCATGACCCTGGCGGCGATGTGGACCGCGATGCCCGCGACCTCGCCGCCGTGCAGCTCGACCTCGCCGCTGTGCAGGCCGGCGCGGATGTCGAGGCCGAGCGTGCGGACGACCGCCGCGATCTCCGCGGCGCACCGCACCGCGCGCGCCGGCCCGTCGAAGATCGCGAGGAACCCGTCTCCCGTGGTCGCGATCTCCCGGCCCCGGTACCTGGCGAGCTGGGCCCGCACGAGGGCATCGTGGGCCTCCTTCAACTCGACCCACCGGCGGTCGCCCATCCGCGCCGCCGAGTCGGTCGATCCGACGATGTCGGTGAAGAGGACCGTGGCCAGCACGCGATCGTCGCTCGGCTCCGGGCGGTCGCCGGTGAGGAACTCCTCGATGCGGTCCAGGACCGGATCGGCATCGACGAAGGGCGGGTACCAGTCGGCGCCCGGCAGCTCGACGTAGGTCGCACCGGGGATGTGCTCGGCGAGGTAGCGCCCCATCGCCGCCCGATAGTGCCGGTTGCCGGCGCGGTGGAGGACGAGCGTCGGCACGTTGATGCTGGGCAGCACCGATCGCACGTCGAGGTGGAGCACCCACCGGTAGATCCGCGTCGCCGCGGCCGGCGACGCCGACAGCCGCATGTAGCGGCCGGCCCAGCGCTGCATCTGCGGATCGTCGGCGACGCCCGGGGCCGAGAGGGGCAGCACGACGTCGCCGCGGCCCCATCCTCGTTCCCATTCCACGAGCAGTCGCTCCGAGGCCTCCTCCGGCATGCCGATCGGGTAGTCGTCGTCGCGGAGCATCCGGGCGAAGGTGTTCACGAGGACGAGTGCCCGGGTGCGCTCCGGGTGGGTCGCCGCGAACGTCATCGCCATCGGCCCGCCCTCGGCGTCGCCGAGGAGGGCGGCGCTCTCCGAGCCGACGGCGTCGAGCACGGCGCGCGCGTCGTCGATCCAGTGCTCGAGGGTCGGCAGCGCGTTCAGCGGCACCGGATCGGAGAGGCCGGCACCCCGCTTGTCGAAGCAGATGACGCGCGCGAACCGCGAGAGCCGGTCGAGGTACCGCGCCATGGAGGGATGCTCGGCGAGCACCTCGACGTTGCTCGCCCAGTTGCCGATGACGAGCAGGTCGCGCGGGCCGGTCCCGAACACGCGGTACGCGACGTAGCCGTCCTCCGTCGCGGCGTAGCCCGGTTCCTCGGGCCGTGCCGCGCGGATCCGCCTGCCTCGTTCGAGCTCCATCCCGCCCCTCCGCCGCCAGACTACGCCCGAGGGGCCGGCCGAGGGCGGTCGGCGCACGGCGACGCCCCGGTCGCAGGACCGGGGCGTCGTCGTGCGGACGCGGCTCAGATGAACGCGAACGGCACGAAGGGCAGCAGGAACACCCCGACCGCGGCCGTGACCAGGCCCGCGATCACGATGCCGGCCAGCATCACGCCGTTCAGCACGATGCCCCAGATCGCCATCGTGCGCGCCGAGGGCTCGCGCTTCAGCGCGAGGATGCCCAGCACGAGGCCGGCGACCGGGACGACGAAGGTGAAGCCGGCCACGATCGAGACGAGGCCCAGCACGAGGCTCGAGATCGCGAAGCCGCGCTGCTCGTCGGCGGCCGGCGCGACCGCCAGAGCGTACGACGCCTCGGCGTCCAGGGCGGGCGGCGCCGGCGGAGCCGCCGGGGCGGCGGCGTGGTCGGTGGTGGGATCGGTTGCGGTGGTCATCGCGGGGTTCTCCTGTCCGAGGTGATGGCCCCACGCTACGGAGCCGACGGCGGGCGCAGTATGGGGCGAACCCCCGGATCCGCCGGGCGGCTGACGCCCCCGGCCGCCAGCCGGTAGCATCCGTCGAGCCCACCCCCTACCCGATCGGAGTCCCATGCCCCTGCCCTGGACCGTCCACGGCGACGGCGCGCACGTCGCGCCGGGCGAGGTCGTCGCGCCCGGCGAGCGCCTGTCCTGGCCGCGAACCGTCGGACTCGGCGCCCAGCACGTGGTCGCCATGTTCGGCGCGACCTTCCTCGTGCCGATCATCACGGGCTTCCCGCCCGCGACGACGCTGTTCTTCTCCGGCGTCGGCACCATCCTCTTCCTGCTCGTCACCGGCAACCGGGTGCCCAGCTACCTCGGCTCGTCGTTCGCGTTCATCGCACCGATCACCGCGGCGATGGCCGCCGACGGCGTGGCCGATCCGATGGGCGCCGCGCTGTTCGGGATCGTCGTGGTCGGCGTGCTCCTCGCGCTGGTCGGCCTGGTCGTGCAGTTCGCCGGGTCCGGCTGGATCGACGCGCTCATGCCGCCCGTCGTGGCGGGCGCGATCGTCGCCCTCATCGGCCTCAACCTCGCGCCGGTCGCGAAGGCGAACTTCCAGCAGGCGCCGCTCACGGCGCTCGTGACCCTCGCCGCGGTGCTCGTCGCGAGCGTCGCGTTCCGCGGCATCCTCGGCCGCATGTCGATCCTCCTCGGCGTGCTCGTCGGCTACGCGGTCGCCGTGGCGCAGGGCGAGGTCGACTTCGCCGCGGTCGGCGAGGCGGCCTGGATCGGCCTGCCGGCGTTCCACCTGCCGGCGAACCCGCTCTCGGATGCCGCGATCTGGGGCGTCCTGCCCGCCTTCCTGCCCGTCGTGCTCGTCCTCGTGGCCGAGAACGTCGGCCACATCCGGGGCGTCGCGCAGATGACGGATGCGCGGGTCAACGCGTCCACCGGACGCGCGCTGCTCGCCGACGGCCTCGCCACGACGCTGGCGGGCTTCTTCGGCGGGTCCGGGACGACCACCTACGGCGAGAACATCGGCGTGATGGCGGCGACGCGGGTGTACTCGACCGCCGCCTACTGGGTGGCCGGCTCGTTCGCCGTGCTGCTCGGCCTCTCCCCGAAGGTCGGCGCGCTGATCAACACGGTCCCGCCGGGCGTGCTCGGCGGCGTGACGACGGCCCTGTACGGCCTGATCGGCGTCATCGGCGTGAAGATCTGGGTCGACAACCGCGTCGACTTCACGAACCCCGTGAACCAGTTCACCGCCGCGACGGCGCTGGTCATCGGGATCGCCGACTTCACGTTCAATGCCGGCGAGGTGACGTTCAACGGCATCGCCCTCGGCACGATCGCGGCGATCGGGATCTACTACGTGATGAACGGCATCGCACGGCTCCGCGGCACGGCTGCGCCGGCCGAGCGGCCGGTCCCGGGCGCGAGCGCGGCACCCTCGCCCGGCGAGCGCGGCTGACGCGACGGTCGAGACGACGAACGGCGGATGCCACGGGCCGGCCCCGTGGCATCCGCCGTCGCGGAGGCGCCGAACTCAGCCGGCGATGAGCGACTCGACCGGTCCGCGGGTGAAGTAGATCACGAAGCCGACCGCGACGATCCACAGCAGCGGGCTGATCTCGCGGGCCTTGCCGGAGAGCGCACGCACGACGACCCAGCTGATGAAGCCCGCGCCGATGCCGTTCGCGATCGAGTAGGTGAGCGGCATGACCGTGATCGTGAGGAACACCGGCAGGAGCACGCTGAACTCGCTGAGGTCGATCCCGCGGATCTGCGACATCATCAGCGCACCGACGATGACGAGCGCTGCGGCCGCGACCTCGGACGGCACCATCGAGGTGAGCGGGGTGAGGAACATCGCGAGCAGGAAGAGCACGCCGGTCACGAGGTTCGCGAGCCCCGTGCGCGCACCCTCGCCGATGCCCGACCCCGACTCGATGAAGACCGTGTTCGACGAGCTCGACGTGAACCCGCCCGCCACGGCGCCGACGCCCTCGACGATCAGCGCCGACCGGAGGCGCGGGAACTCGCCCTTCTCGTCGGCGAGGCCCGCCTCCTTCGACAGTCCCGTCATCGTGCCGAGGGCGTCGAAGAAGTTGGTGAAGACCAGCGTGAAGACGAGCATGAGCGCCGCGAGCACGCCGATCCGCTCGAAGCTGCCGAAGCTGACCTGGCCGATGAGGGACAGGTCGGGCAGGCTCACCCACTGCGCGGGGAGCTCGGGGACCGACAGGCCCCAGCCCTGCGCGTTCACCTGCCCGTCGGCGCCGAACTTCGGGCCGAGGTCGAGGATCGCCTCGAGGACCACGGCGAGCAGGGTGCCCGAGAGCAGGCCGATGAGGATGCCGCCCTTCACGCGGAGGGCCACGAGCACCCCGGTCGCGAGCAGGGTGAGCACGAACACCAGCGTCGGGATGGTCGACACGGAGCCGTCGACGCCGAGGCCGACCGGCGGGGACCCGGCGCCGGTCGCCGTGACGAAGCCCGCGTCCACGAAGCCGATGAACGCGATGAACAGGCCGATCCCGACCGTGATCGCGAGCTTGAGCTGCATCGGGACGGCCTCGAAGATGAGCCGGCGCAGGCCCGTCGCCGCGAGCAGCACGATGATCAGGCCGTTGATGAGCACGAGGCCCATGGCCTCCGGCCAGGTCACCTGGCCGACCACCGACACCGCGAGGAAGGAGTTGATGCCGAGCCCGGCGGCGAAGGCGAAGGGCAGGCGCGCGACGACCCCGAACAGGATCGTCATCACGCCGGCCGTGAGGCCCGTGACGGCGGCGACCTGCGCGAAGTCGAGCCCGTTGCCGTCGACGTCCGTGCCGCCCGACAGGATGATCGGGTTCAGGATGACGATGTACGCCATCGTCACGAACGTCACGACGCCGCCGCGCACCTCGGCGGGGATGGTCGATCCGCGCTCGGTGATCTCGAAGTAGCGGTCGATGGCCCGCCGCGGTCGCGGTTCGGGCGCGGGCTCGGGTCGGTTCTCGGTCTCGGTCGCGGTCATGTCTTCCCCGGTTCGGAGGCGCGTGATCGCACCTCGACTGCCGTCCGCCCGGTCGGGCGGAGGTGGAACGGGACGGCGACGTCCCGGCTGTGGTCTCGGGACGTCGACGGGCGCCGAGACCCGATGATCCTATGCGACGTGGTCCCGGTGGCGCACCACCGTGGCGAGGTCCGGGCCGAACTCGAACGTGCGGCGCACCCTGCCGCCCGCGAGCACGCCCGGCAGCCAGTGGCGGGCGTCGTCCCACATCTCGTCGAGCGGCACCCGGTCGAGGTCGAACCACTCGGGATCGAGCTCGTCGGACGAGGCGGGCACCCCGGCGAACGATCGCGTGACGAAGACGCTCGACTCCTGGCTCCACGCCTCGCGGTGCGGGAAGAGGTAGGTCAGGAGGCCCCGCGCCTCGAGGTCCGCCGCGCGGACCGTGACACCCGACTCCTCGTGGACCTCGCGCACGGCCGCCTCGACCGCGGTCTCCCCCGGTTCGAGCTTGCCGCCGAGTCCCACGAAGTAGCCGCGACCGAGTCCGTGCTTCTTGCGCCCGAGCAGCACCTGCGTGCGCCCGCCGGCCTCGCGCAGCAGGTAGCAGACGCAGACCTGCGGCAGCGGCATCCGACGGTCGGCCATCGACTCAGCCGAAGAGGATCTTCGCCTCGTCGTAGCGCGACTGCGGGACCAGGTTCAGTCCGCCCGTCGCCTCGGCGATCGTCACGCGCTTGATGTCGGTGCCGCGGAGGGTGACCATGCTGCCCCAGGCGCGGTCGAGCGCGGCGTCGGCCGCGGCCATGCCGAGGCGCGTCGCGAGGACGCGGTCGTACGCCGACGGGGCGCCGCCGCGCTGGATGTGGCCGAGGACGGTGTGCCGCGATTCGATGCCGGTGCGCTCCTCGATCATCGGCGCGAGCTTCTCGGCGATGCCGCCCAGGCGCGGCCGGTTGAACGCGTCGAGGCCCAGGTGCGAGTGCGCCTCCTCCATCGTGTCGAGCTTGAAGCCCTCGGCGACCACGATCAGCGGAGCCCGGCCGCGGTCGCGCACGGACTCGACGTACTCGCAGATCTCGTCGATGCCCATGGGCTGCTCGGGGATGAGGATCGCGTGCGCGCCGCCCGCCATGCCCGAGTGCAGGGCGATCCAGCCGACGTGGCGGCCCATGACCTCGAGCACGATCGCGCGGTTGTGCGACTCGGCCGTGGTGCGCAGGCGGTCGATCGCCTCGGTCGCGATCTCGACGGCCGTGTCGAAGCCGAACGAGTAGTCGGTCGCGGCGAGGTCGTTGTCGATGGTCTTGGGGACGCCGATCACGGGGATGCCGCCCTCGTCCCACAGGCGGCGGGCCGCGGTGAGCGTGCCCTCGCCGCCGATCGCGACGATCGCGTCGATACCCTCCTCGTCGAGCATCCGCCGGATGTTCTCCGGTCCACCCCGCTCGCCCTCGAAGGGGTTCGTGCGGCTCGAGCCGAGGATGGTGCCGCCCTGCTTGGAGAGCCCGCGCACGTCGTGGCGGGTGATGGGCATGATGTCGCGCTCGACGACGCCGCGCCAGCCCCAGCGGAACCCGACGAACTCCGCCTCGTGCGAGATGACGCCCTTCAGCACGGCGCCCCGGATGACCGCGTTGAGGCCGGGGCAGTCGCCGCCGCTCGTGAGAATGCCGATCTTCATGCCTGGTTGACTCCTCGTGAGGTGGATCGTTCGCGGGGGGCCGCATCGTCGAGGCGCGAACGTGTCGGAGTCTAGTCGGGCCCGCGGCATCCGTTCACGTCGTGACGACGACGGATGCCGCGGGCCCGACCGCTACAGGGCGCCGTCGAGCGCCTGGCGGAGCAGGTGCTGCAACGCGTCGAGCTGGACCGAGTCGGCCGAACCGGGCTCGACGTCGAGCCCGTCGAGGGCGCGCAGCGCCAGCCCCTGCTTCTGGTCGATCAGCTCGGCGATGCGCGCGTCGACCGTGTGCGCGGCGATGATGCGCCACGCGGTCACCGGCTCGTCCTGGCCGATGCGGTGCACGCGGTCGATGGCCTGCGTCTGCTCGGCCGCGGTCCAGCTGAGCTCGGCGAGCACGACGTTCGACGCCGACTGGAGGTTCACGCCGACGCCCGCCGCCGTGAGCGAGCACACCGCGACCGAGACGTCGGGGTCGGAGTTGAACGCGTCGATCGCCTGCTGGCGCGCCACGGCGCTCTGGTCGCCGCGGATCGAGACGGAGCGCAGCTCGCGGGCCGCGAACGACGCCTCGGCCTGGTCCATGACGTCGATGTGCTTGGCGAAGAACACGACCTTGCCGGCCGACCGCGCGAGCTGCGCGGCGTAGTCCGCCGCGAGGCCGGCCTTCGCCTGCCCGATGCGACGCACCATGGTGAACACGTTCTCGCCGGACTTCGCCGACTTCGACTCCTCCAGCTCGGACAGGGCGACCGCACGGATGAACTGGTCGCGATCGAGCTCGTCGAGGTCGCCCACGCGGAGCTTGCGCGACTCGACGAGCGCACGGAACCGGCTCGCGAGGCGGTTGCCGAGTTCGCGCTCGGCGGCACGGATGGACCGGCCCAGCTCGTCGTCGAGCTCCACGGGGAGGTCGGCGATGCGCTTGTCGGGCAGGTCTGCGGCCACGTCGACCTTGCGGCGCCGCACGATGCCGAGGTCGATCACGATACGGCGGGCCTCGGCGTAGAAACCGTGGTCGGCGGGCGTCAGCCCGGTCTCCTCGAGGCGGCCGAGCAGCTCCGGCGACGGCCGGTCGCCGTCGATCCATCCGAGGAACTGCCAGATCGCGCGGAAGTCGTCGACGTCGTTGATGAGGGGGGTGCCGGTGAGGGCCAGGAGCAGCGGGTCGCCGCCCGGGACGTTGCGGCGGATCCGGTCGGCGAGCGCCAGGACGTTGCGGGAGCGCTGCGACTGCAGGTTCTTGATGAAGTGCGCCTCGTCGACGACCATGCCGCGGAAGCCCATCGTCGACAGCCACGCCATGTGGCGGTCGAGCACGTCGTAGTTCACGACGATGACGTCGGCGAACGCGTCGACGCTGTCGCCGTCGCCGTGGATGACCGTCGCGCGCCGATGCGGAGTCCAGCGCTCCACCTCGCGCGCCCAGTTCATCTTGACGACGTTCGGGACGACGGCCAGAAGCGGGTAGGCGCCGGCGACCGAGGCCGCGAGCACCGACTGGGCGGTCTTGCCGAGTCCGGGCTCGTCGGCGAGCAGGAAGCGGCGGTGACCCTGGCGGGCGGCCTCGATGAATCGCGCCTGGTGCGGCATGAGCTCGAGCCCGCGGGGCGCCAGCCGGTCGACGCGGGGCGCCTCGGGGAGGTCCATCGAGGCGGCCTGTCCGCCCGATCCCGCCTCGAAGGACTTGAACAGCGGCCCGAGCAGTTCCCAGTTCGCGAGGCGCCGCACGGGGACCGTCGACTGCGCCGCCCTGGAGAAGTCCGGAGCGAGGAAGGGGCTGGCCAGCTGGCGCGACTTCACGGACGGCGGGATGACCTGGTTCTGCGCGAGTTCCGGCTTGGCCTCGGGCTCGCGGACGATGATCAGCTCGTCCTCGCTGAGCTCGGCGCCGGACTCGAGCAGCCAGTCGCGGCGGAACCGCTGCGCGACCGTCGAGATCGACGCGTCGGGCTCGAGCAGCGTGATGAGGCTCGTGTCCCGGGCCGCCGTCTTCGCGAGGATCTGGGCGATGCCGTCGAGGCGCTTCAGCAGCTCGGCGCGCGCACCGTCGCCGATCTCGGCGTCGCCCTTCACCCGCGCGCGCTCCTCGCGCATGAGGAGCGCGATCACCTGGAACTTGGTGCGGTTGGTGGGCCCCAGCTTGTTCTTCTGTGCCTTCTGCTCGACCTCGCGCACCTTGCGCGCGAGGATCGGGATGATGGGCGCGTCGTCGTCACGCGAGCGCGTGCGCTGCCGCTGCCTCGTCTGGGCCATGGTCCTCCCCTGTCTGGGCCCGATGCGAACGGGCTCCCCTGCCACCCATCGGTGGCCGGCACCGCCGCGACGGGATCGATCGTCGAGGCCGTCGTCGCGGTGCGCCGAATCCGGGAGCCGAGCAGGGCGGGGCGAGTTCCCCCAGCCGTCGGACCGAAGAACGGATTCGTCGGGCGCCTGGGCCATTGTACGCGGTGCGACGCCCGCCGCGCCAACGGCGCCCGGCCGCGCGGTTCGGATCCCCGTCGACGGCGGGCCTTCCGGCCTGTCGGGCGGATGGCGGGCGGGGCTAGGCTCGTCGCATGGACGAGACGACTGGGATCGGCGGAGCCTTCGCCGAGGACCACGAGTTCGAGGTGGCGCAGGACGGCGAGATCCCGGCGGAGTCCGCGACCGCCGAGGTCGATGCCGACGGCCGTCCGGTCGGCGACGATGCGGGCGACGACGTCGTCGGCATCGACGAGGAGCGCCGGGTGGTCCTCCCCGAGGAGCGCGCCGCCGAGACGGACGAGTAGCACCGGCGTGACGCCCGACCCCGGTCAGACGCCGCCGCCACCGCCTCCGCCTCCGCCGCCGCCGCTGGATCCGCCCCCGCCGGATCCGCTCGACGACGAACTCGACGACGAGCCCGACCAGCTGGAGCTCGAGGCGCTCGAGAACGAGTTGATGCCGGCGGCGAACACGGCCGCGTCGAACCCGCTGCGCCCCGAGTACCAGCGGGGCTCCTCGCCGCGCTGGGCGTACAGGTGCGCCAGTTCGTCGCTCCACTCGCGCTCCTGCCCGAAGAGCACGGCGTAGGGCAGGAGCCGCTCGGTGATGCGCAGCACCGCGTCGGGGTCGGCGGCCGCCGCCGTCGTCGCGGTCGCCGGCTGCGAGGCGGGCACCCGTTCGGCGCCGCTCGGGCTCTGCAGCATCCGGAGGCGATCCGCCTCGGCGAGGCGGATGTACTCGCGGAGTCCCTCGAGGTGGTCGCGGAGCGCGCGGCCCCGTTCGGTGAGCGGCCGCACGCCGACCACCAGCGCCACCGCGATGAACGCCGCGACCCCCGATCCGAGGATCGTCAGCCAGGGCCAGCCTCCGCCCATGTTCGCGTCCAGGGCCATGATGCCGAGCAGGCCGGCCAGCGCCGAGGCCGCGATGGCGAGCACGGCGAGCAGCGCGCGGAGCCGTCGATCGGTCCGGTGCCGCAGTCCCTCCCTGACGACCCGCGAGTGCACCCCGGACCGCAGGCCCGCGAGCGACACGCCGAGGCTCGAATCGCGCGACTTGAGGTCGCGGCGCGCCCCGAGGATCGGGATCGGTCCGAACAGCGCCGAGAGGACGCGTGCGGCATCGCGGTCGGCCCCGTCGAAGGATCCCACGAGCTCGACCGCGTACCGCCGGCGGCCCGTCTCGACCACCCGCACCCGGCCGGCGACCGCCTCGGCGAGGATCGTGGCCGTGATCCCCTTCCCGGGCGCCCGGACGAGGTCGGCGGCCTCCATGAGCGAGGGACGCTCCGGCGGCTCGTACTCGGCGACGATGATCCCGCGGCCGGGATGGTCGCGCCAGCGCGTCGCGCGGAAGACGCCGGCGAGGATCGCGAGCGTGAGCGCGGTCAGCGCCGCCGCCGCCGACCCCATCGCGGCGGGTGACGAGGTGAAGCTCTCGTCGCGCGGCTCGAAGGTGCCGGGTGCGAAGCCGATCGCCAGGGTCAGGTTCTCGTAGGGCCCGAGCGCGGTGGCCTGCGCGATGAGCGCGGCCTCGGCCGCCGGGTCGACCTGCAGTTCCTCGCAGGGCGTGGCGGAACCCTGGTACCCCCGGTAGCAGGCCGCATCACCTGTCAGGGCGTCGGCGAGCCCCGAGCCGAGCCGGAG
The DNA here is from genome assembly GCF_052805135.1 of Agromyces arachidis. Taxonomy (NCBI): domain Bacteria; kingdom Bacillati; phylum Actinomycetota; class Actinomycetes; order Micrococcales; family Microbacteriaceae; genus Agromyces; species Agromyces arachidis. Next base: position 35,222 of record NZ_JBRBDK010000010.1, on the reverse strand, counting down.
CTCGCCGCGCACCACGCCGAACGGCTGCGCCCAGCCGGTGCCGTTGACGTCCCAGTAGAACTCCTGGATCGTCGCGTCGTCGGGGTCGAACGTGACGTTGCGCTGGTGGTACTCGATCACGTACGTCTGCTCGCCGTGCACGAAGTCGTCGGCCGCGATCGTGACGAGCTCGAACACGCCGTCCTCGCTCCGCTCCACCTCGAAGCCGCGGGCCGCGCCCGTCTCGTCGGTCACCGAGAGGATGCGGATGTCGGTCGGGTGGCCGTCGTACGTTCGCGGGATCGCGCGCCGGATGCCGCGGTTCTGGTCGTACTCGGGGAACACCGCGACGAGCGTCTCGGTCGTGAGCAGTTCGGATCGGCGCTCGGCGTCGCGGTCGAGCTCGTAGATCGCGTCGAACCGGGCGAACGTGAAGTCGTTCACGTCGGCCGGCACGGCCTGCACCGCCGGCGGCGCGGCCCGGACGCGCTCCCCCGCCTCGGCGGCGGACGACGCGACGGCGGCGGGCGCGGCACCGGCGAGGACGACGACGCCGACGAGCGCCGCGAGCGCGGCGACCGCGCGTCGCCGCGCCCGTCGCCCGTGCGAGGTCACGACCATGGGATCACGGTAGCGAACCCCGGGTCGCGCGTCATCCGTTTCGCGGGGCGCCGTGCGCGACGCGCGAGGGTGGATACGGGCGGGGGTATCGCGGCGCGGGCGTATCCTTGCAGGGTGATCGACGACATCAAGAAGCGCGCCCTGCACCGGACGAAGATCATCGAGGGCCAGCTGCGCGGCATCGAGAAGATGATCGAGAACGAGGACTACTGCGTCGACATCATCACGCTGTCGCTCGCGGTGCAGAAGTCGCTCGGGTCGCTGAACAAGCTCCTCGTCGAGAACCACCTGCGCACCCACGTGTCGCACATGTACGAGGAGGGCGGCGACCGGCGCGAGGAGGCGGTGGCCGAACTGGTCCGCATCTTCGAGCTCTCGAACAACCGCAGCTGACGGATGGCGCGCATCGAGCTCGTCACCGGCGACCTCACGCTGGAGCGCGTCGACGCCATCGTGAACGCCGCGAACTCGTCGCTGCTCGGCGGCGGCGGCGTGGACGGCGCGATCCACCGGGCCGGCGGGCCCGACATCCTCGCCGAGTGCCGCGCACTGCGCGCGTCGTCGCTCCCCGACGGGCTGCCCACCGGGGAGGCGGTGGCCACGACGGCGGGCAGGCTCCCCGCGCGCTGGGTGATCCACGCGGTCGGCCCGGTCTGGCCGGGCGACGGCCCCGAGGCGCGCCGGCGCCGGGAGCTCCTCGGGGCCGCGTACCGGAACGCGCTGGGAGTGGCCGCGGGGCTCGGCGCCGCGTCGGTGGCGTTCCCCGCGATCTCGGCCGGCGTCTACGGCTGGCCACCGGACGACGCCGCGGAGGTCGCGCTGGAGACGGCCGCGGGAGCCCACGCCGCACCGTCGCTGATCCGCTTCGTGCTGTTCTCCGACGCCATGCACGACCGGTTCGCGGCCGCCGCCGCCCGCCTGGGCGTCCGGGCGGTCGCCGGCTGAGCCCGGCCGTCGCTCAGGTGCCGGGCGCGGTCGTCGCGATCCACGCGTCGAGGTCGCTCGGCTGGTCGGTGATGATGCCGTCGACGCCGAGTTCCCGCACCTGCGCCCAGGTGTCCTGCGTGTTCAGCGTGTAGCAGAGCACGGCGATGCCCGCGGCGTGCGCCGCGTCGACCGCATCCGGTGCCGCGGTGACGGATGCCGCGGTGGTGCCGAAGCCGAGGACGCCCAGCCGCTCGGCAAGCGGCACGGGATCGCCGGGCAGTTCGCGGATGAGCATGATCCGCGGCGTGGTCGGCGCGACCTGCCGGATGGACTGCAGCGTCTCGATGCTGAAGCTCTGCAGGACCACCCTGCCGCGCAGTCCGTGCAGCTCCACCAGGTCGAGCACCCGCCGCACCTCGTCGGGCGACCAGGCCGCCTTGAGCTCGACGAGGGCGCGGGCGTCGTCGCGTTCGGCGAGGGCGGCGAGGAAGGCGTCCAGCGTGGGGATCGAGAGTCCGGCGAACTCGTCGCCGTACCACGCACCCACGTCGAGCCGCTCGAGCTCGGCGAGCGCGAGGTCCTCCACTCGGCCGCTGCGACCGGCGACGCGTTCGAGGTCGGTGTCGTGGAAGAGCACCGGGACGCCGTCCCGGCTGAGCCGGACGTCGGTCTCGACGTACGCCAGCCCGTCCATGGCCAGTTCGAGCGAGGGCATCGTGTTCTCGGGCGCGAGGGAGCGGTCGCCTCGGTGGCCGATGATCACGGCGGCCTCCCCCGGCTGGCGCAAGGCGCCGAAGACGTCGATCGCGTAGACGTCTCCGGGGGTGGCGGCGGTCCACAGCAGCGACGCGGTCGCGGCGATGCCCGCGGCGGCGAGTGAGATCCGGATGCCGCGCCGCGGCGGTCGCACCGGGATCGGCAGGCGGCGGGACGGCCTCGGGTCGGATCGACGCGGATCGGCGGGCGCGGCGGGGGCATCGAGCGCGTGGGGGGCGTGGCGCACTGGGGTGACCTTCCTCGGCCCCGCGCACCGTTGCGCGTGCCGTGCCGGTCACTCTAGCAACGCCGTTACCGTTTCGTTACCGTCTCCCGCTGACGTGTCGCCTCGTCGGCGGGCTCCCCACCGGCCGACGGGCGTTCCCGCCGCAGGGCCTCCGCCTCCGCGGTGATCCGGTTGGCCATGCCGGCGAACACCACGCCGTGGATCGGGACGATCGACCACCAGTAGAGACGCCCCGCGAGCCCCTTCGGGAAGAACACCGCCCGCTGGCGGTACCGCGACCCCCGCCCCTCGGGCGCGGCCGACATCTCGAGCCAGGCGCGGCCGGGCACCCGCATCTCGGCGCGCAGGCGGAGGAACGCCGGGCGCTCGAGCGCCTCGACGCGCCAGAAGTCCACGGCGTCGCCCGGGTGGAGCGTGTCGGGGTCCCGCCGGCCGCGCCGCAGGCCGACACCGCCGAAGAGCTTGTCGATCCAGCCGCGCACGGCCCAGGCGAGCGGGAAGGAGTACCACCCGTTCTCACCGCCGACCCCCTCGATGACCGACCAGAGGTCGTCGACCGTGGCGTCGGCATGACGCTCGCGTTCGTCGACGTAGACCGTGTGGCCCGACCAGTCCGGGTCGCTCGGCAGCGGGTCGCTCGGCGCGCCCTCGACCTCCGAGTTGCGCCAGCTGGTCTCCACCTCGCCCGCCCGCTCCTTCTCGAGAGCCAGACGGACCGAGCGACGGTAGCCGACGAGCCCCTCGGGCGGGGGCGGGATCACGGCGTCGATGTCGTGCTCGCGCATCACGCAGTCGAACTGGAGGGACTCGATGATGGGGACCGCGAGCTGCCTCGGGATCGGCGTGACGAGGTTCACCCACTGGCCCGCGAGCCACGGGGTGAGGACCGGCAGCGCCGCGATGGGCCGCTGCCGCAGGCCCGCCTCGACGGCGTAGCCGTTCATGAGCTGGCCGTACCTGAGCACGTCCGGGCCGCCGATGTCGAACGCGCGGTTCACCTCCGGCGGCACGTCCGCGGCGCGGATCAGGTAGAAGAGCACGTCGCGCACCGCGATCGGCTGGATGAAGTTGCGCACCCACCGCGGGGCGGGCATGTACGGCAGCACCTCGGTGAGGTGCCGGATCATCTCGAACGACGTGGAGCCCGAGCCGATGATCACGCCGGCCTGCAGGACGATCGTCGGGACACCGGAGCCGAGGAGGATCTCCCCGACCCGGACGCGGGAGCGCAGGTGCCGCGAGAGGGTTCCGTCGGCGGGGTGCAGGCCGCCGAGGTACACGATGCGTCGCACGCCGTTCGCCTTCGACGCCGCGGCGACGTTGCGCGCGATCCGGAGTTCGGTGTCCTCGAAGTCGCCGCGGCCGCCCATCGAGTGCACGAGGTAGTACACGACGTCGATGTCGCGGGTGGCTCGGTCGACCGCCGACCGATCCGTCAGGTCGCCGTCCACGACGTCGACCCCGGCCGCCCAGGGCACGTCGCGCAACCGCTCCGGCCGGCGCACGAGGACGCGGACCTCGTGGCCCTCGTCGATGAGGCGGGGCACGAGCCGTCCGCCGATGTACCCCGTCGCTCCGGTCACCAGGATGCGCATGGCCCGACCCTAGCCCGCGCGATGCGGGTGGGGCCGGGCCATGGCTGTGAATCCTCCGAACGAGCGCTCAGCGCAGGCTCTTGGTGTGCCACACCGTCTTCGTCTCGGTGAACGCGGCGATCCGGTCGAGCGCGGGCGCCGCGGCATCCACTCCGCCCTCGGGGCGGAGCACGCGCTTCAGCGTGTCGGCCGCCGCGATCTCGAGGTCGATCCAGTCGAGCTCGCCGGCGCCGACCAGGTCGATCGCGTTCACGTCGGCGTGGCTCGCGAGCCAGGGCGCGATCTCGGCGGGGGAACCGGTGAGCACGTTCACCACACCCTTCGGCACGTCGCTCGTGGCCAGCACCTCGGCGAGCGAGATGGCCGAGAGCGGGTAGGCCTCGCTCGCCACGACCACGACCGCGTTGCCCGCGACGAGCGCCGGCGCCACCGCGGAGACGAGGCCGACGAGCGACGAGTCCTGCGGGGCGACGATCGCCACGACGCCGGTCGGCTCGGGCACCGAGATGTTGAAGTACGGTCCGGCGACGGGGTTGGCGTTGCCCGCGACCTGGGCGAACTTGTCGGCCCAGCCGGCATACCAGACCCAGCGGTCGATGGCCTCGTCGACCTGGGCGGCCGCCTGGGCGCGGGTCGCCCCCTCGGCCTCCTCGATCTCGGCGATGAACTGCGCCCGCCGCCCCTCGAGGAGCTCGGCGATGCGGTAGAGCACCTGGCCGCGGTTGTAGGCGGTGGCTCCCGCCCACCCGCCCACGGCGCCGCGCGCGGCGACGACCGCGTCGCGGGCGTCCTTGCGGGACGCCTTCGCCGCGTTGGCGAGGAAGGCGCCGTCGGCGCTCCGCACCTCGTAGGTGCGGCCCGACTCGCTGCGGGGGAACGCCCCGCCGATGAACAGCTTGTAGGTCTTGGGCACGGCGAGGCGGCTCACTTCGCGGCTCCCTTCTTCGCGGGCTTGGTCGTTCGGCGGGTGCGACGGGCGGGCTTCTCCTCCGCCTGTGCGGCGGCTTCGACGGCCCGCGGCGCAGCGCGGCCGGCCGTGGCCGTCGTCGCGGGAGCGAGGTAGGCGCCGAGACCGTGACGGCCGCCCTCGCGGCCGTAGCCGGACTCCTTGTACCCGCCGAAGGGGCTCGCCGGGTCGAAGCGGTTGAACGTGTTGGCCCAGATCACGCCGGCGCGGAGCTGGTCGGCGACCGCGAGGATGCGGCTGCCCTTGTCGGTCCAGATCCCGGCCGACAGCCCGTAGGGCGTGTTGTTCGCCTTGGCGATGGCCTCCTGCGGCGTGCGGAAGGTGAGCACCGAGAGCACCGGGCCGAAGATCTCCTCGCGGGCGATCCGGTTCGAGGTCTGCACGTTGGTGAAGATCGTCGGCGCGTACCAGAACCCGTTCTCGGGGATCTCGCACGGCGCGCTCCAGCGGTCGGCGCCCTCGTCGACGCCGGCCTGGGACAGCTCGTTGATGCGCTCGAGCTGCTCGGCCGAGTTGATCGCACCGATGTCGGTGTTCTTGTCGAGCGGGTCGCCGAGGCGCAGCGTCGACAGGCGGTCCTTCAGGCGATCCACGACCTCGTCGTGGATCGACTCCTGCACGAGCAGGCGGCTGCCGGCGCAGCACACGTGACCCTGGTTGAAGAAGATGCCGTTGACGATGCCCTCGACCGCCTGGTCGATCGGCGCGTCGTCGAAGACGATGTTGGCGGCCTTGCCGCCGAGCTCGAGCGTGACCTTCTTGCTCGTGCCGGCCACCTGCTTGGCGATCGCGCGGCCCACCGCGGTCGAGCCCGTGAAGGCGACCTTGTCGACGCCGTCGTGCGCGACGAGCGCCGCACCGGTGTCGCCGGCGCCCGTGACGATGTTCACCACGCCGGGCGGGAGGTCCGCCTGCTGGACGATCTCGGCGAACAGCAGTGCCGTGAGCGGGGTCGTCTCGGCGGGCTTCAGCACCACCGTGTTGCCCGCGGCGAGCGCCGGGGCGATCTTCCAGGCCAGCATCAGCAGCGGGAAGTTCCACGGGATGACCTGCGCGGCGACGCCGAGCGCGCGGGGGTTCGCCCCGAGGCCCGCGTGGTCGAGCTTGTCGGCCCAGCCGGCGTAGTAGAAGAACCAGGCGGCGACCAGCGGCACGTCGACGTCGCGCGATTCCTTGATCGGCTTGCCGTTGTCGAGCGACTCGGCCACGGCCAGCTCTCGGGCGCGCTCCTGGACGAGGCGCGCGATCCGGAAGAGGTACTTGCCGCGATCGCGGCCCGACATGCGCGACCAGGTGCGGTCGTAGGCGCGGCGCGCGGCGGCGACCGCGGCGTCGACGTCGGCGGCGTTCGCGTTCGCGATGGTCGCGATGCGCTCCTCCGTCGCGGGCGACGACGTCGTGAACGGGGTGCCGCGGCCGTCGACGAACTCGCCGTCGATGAAGAGGCCGTAGCTGTCGCGGAGCGACAGGATCGCCCGCGACTCGGGGGCGGGTGCGTATTCGAGGAAGCTCATGATGCGGTGTTCTCGTCTCAGTCGATCGTGACGTAGTCGGGGCCGGAGTAGTGGCCGGTCGTCATCTTCTGGCGCTGCAGGAGCACGTCGTTCAGGAGGCTCGACGCGCCGAACCGGAACAGGTGCGGCTGCAGCCATTCCTCGCCCACCGTCTCGGCGACGGTGACGAGGTACTTGATCGCGTCCTTCGACGCGCGGATGCCGCCCGCGGGCTTCACGCCGATGCGCTGGCCCGTCATCCGGTGCCAGTCGCGCACGACCTCGAGCATCAGGAGCGTGACCGGCAGGGTCGCGGCCGGCTGCACCTTACCGGTGGAGGTCTTGATGAAGTCGCCGCCGGCCAGGATCGAGAGCCACGAGGCGCGGCGGACGTTGTCGTAGGTCACGAGCTCGCCGGTCTCGAGGATCACCTTGAGCGACGCGCTCGTGCCGTCGGGGCGACGGCACGCCTCCTTCACCGCGGCGATCTGGTCGAAGACGAGCCCGTACCGGCCGGCGAGGAACGCCCCGCGGTCGATGACCATGTCGATCTCGTCGGCGCCGTTGGCGACCGCCTCGGCGGTGTCGGCGAGCTTGATCTCGAGCGACGAGCGGCCCGACGGGAAGGCGGTGGCGACCGCGGCGACCGCGATGCGGCCGTCGTCGGGGTCGCCGTGCAGGGACCCGAGCGCCTCGGTCGCGTGCGGGACCATGTCGCCGTAGACGCAGACGGCGGCGACGCGCGGCGTCGTCGGATCCGTCGGGTCGGGCACCATGGCCTTCGCCACGAGCGAGCGCACCTTGCCGGGGGTGTCGGCGCCCTCGAGCGTGGTGAGGTCGATGAGCGAGATGATCTTGTCGAGGGCCCACTTCTTGGAGCTCGTCTTGATCGAACGGGTGCCGAGGGCCGCGGCGCGTTGCTCGAGGCCGACCGCGTCGACCCCGGGGATGCCGTGGAGGTACCGACGGAGGGTCGCGTCGTCGGGCTCGCCGCCGAGCACGGCGAGCGCGCGCTCCCGGGCGGTGACCAGTGAGGTGCCTGACATGTGTTCCTGGCTTTCAGTCGTGACGGATGCCGCTGCGCGGCTCATCCGTCGAGGAGGTGGAGCGCGGTCGCCTCGTCGGTGACGAGGACCGAGCAGAGGCCCGACCGGACGACCGCGTCGGCGACGGGGTGCTTGGACCGGCCGGCGATCACGGCGATGCGGAGGCGTCCCTCACGGAGCTCCTCGAGCGTCAGCCCGACCGTGCGCGCGTCGAGCGCGGGGTCGACGATGTTGCCGTCGGCGTCGATGTAGCGCCCCACGACATCGCCGACGGCGCCCTTCTGCACGAGGAGGTCGACGTCGGGACCCGTGAGGTAGCCGCTCTCGATGTGGACCGAGGTGTGGTCGGCCGGGCCGGCGCTGAAGAGGTACGCGTCGGCCGAGCGCGCGAGATCGATGACTCCGGCCACGACCCGGTCGGACTCGATGGCCTGCTTGGTCGCGAGGTGCTCGAGGATGGCCGGGCTCGGCAGGAGCGTGGCGTTCCCGCCGCCCTTCTGCGCGATCGCCACGGCGGTGGCCGCAGCCGTGCCCGCGCGTCGGTTGAGGCTGACGCCCCCGTTGATCTGCACGACGTTCACGCCCGTCGCCCACCCGTTGCGGAGGTGCTGGGAGATCTCGAACAGCGTGCGCCCCCAGCTGACGCCGAGGGTGCGCGGGACGGGGCGGAGCGCGGTGAGGTAGTCGGCGGCCGCCTGGGCGGTGCGCGCCTGCAGCTCGTCGGGCGAGTTCACACCGGCCGACGAGACCACGATCGCGTCGTCGAGGCCGCGTTCCTCGCGCAGCCGTCGTTCGATCGGCAGGCGCCGGGCGCGGGGATGCAGGATCTCGATGCGGATGAATCCCCGCTGCTTGGCCTGGGCGAGCAGGCGCCCGACCTTCCAGCGCGTGAGCCGGAGGGCCTGGCCGATCTCGTCCTGGGTCTTGTTCTCTTCGTAGTAGAGCTCGGCCGCACGGATCGAGAGGAGTTCGTCGGTCTCGTCCATTCGTCTCCTTCCGCCGCCCTCCAGCGTACGGCCGCACCGCGCGCGCGGCAACAAGCGCGGGCCATCCTGCTCATATGAGCAGGTCGTGTCGAGTGGCGCGCCCCTATGCTGGTCCGATGCACAGCCCCGACTCCCCCGAGACCGCAGCCGACGGAGCGCCGCTCGGGGCCGCAGGGGCGACCGGCGCCGGCGGGCGCTCGTCGGGGACCCGCGGGGCCGTGAGCCTGCGTGATGCGGGCCCGGAGGACCGGGCACTGCTCGCACGCGCGACCCTGGAGAACGTCAACTGGGTGAGCGAGCGCTTCACGATGGGCGACGTGATGTCGGAGCGGCGCTTCTCCCACTACTTCACGGGGTTCCCCGCCGGGGACGACCTCGGCATCGTGGCCATGCGCGGTCGGGATCCGATCGGGGTGGCGTGGCTCGTGGGGCTCACGGCGGACGATCCGGGGTACGGCTACGTGTCCGACGACGTTCCCGAGTTCTCGATCTGGGTCCGCTCCGACGAACGCGGCGCGGGCCTCGGCGGCCGCCTGGTCGACGCGGTGCTCGAACGCGCCGCCGACCGGGGCCTGCCCGGCGTGAGCCTGAGCGTCGAGACGGGCAATCGCGCGCGGCACCTCTACTCGCGCAAGGGCTTCACCGAGCTGCGCCGCTCCGACCACGACGTCGTCATGCTGTGGCGACCCGGGACGACCGCCTGATCGGCCGACCTCGGACGGTCACGCGGAGGCGCGCGCCAGCACCTCGCCGACTCGATCGCCGAAGGTGCACGCCATGAGGTCGGCGGCGTCTCCATCGCTCGCGGCGTCCAGGCCGATGCCGGTGGCGAGCAGCGTGTTGATGAGCATCCCGTCGGCCAGGAACCGGTGGATCTGGTCGGGCGCGAACCGGGCCTCGTCCCGGAGCAGCCTGAACACCTGGAGGAACCCGTCGCGCGCGACCGGGCCGATCGCGGGGTCGCCGCCCATCAGGTACCCGTGCAGGAGCGTGAGCAGGAGGCCGCGGTCCTCGACGAGGCGGAGGTAGGCCTCGCCGAGCCGATGCTCGGCGCTCGATCCGTCGTCGTCGGCCAGCGCAGCCCGGAAGGTCGCGAGCAGTCGATCGAGCGTGTGCCGCAGCGTGGCGATGAAGAGCTGCTCCTTGGTGCCGAAGAGCCGGACCACGTAGGGCTGGCTGATCCCGGCGGCGCGCGCCACCCGGTCGGTCGTCGCTCCGGCGTACCCGTGCTCGCCGAACACGGCGATCGCGGCGTCCAGGATCTGCTCGCGCCGCTGCTCGGCGGGAATGCGCTCGGTTCGGGTGGCCATGCTTGACATGTTATCAGTCGATTACTACATTGCTCTTGTAATCATTCGATTACTTCATGTCCGAGCAGGAGATCCCATGTCAACCGTCCGAAGGGCCCCCGTCTGGCTCGTCCTCGTCGCCACGTCGCTTCCGATGTTCATGGCGACCCTCGACAACCTCGTCATCACCAACGCGCTGCCCGTCATGGCCGTCGACCTCGGTGCGACCATCGAGGAACTGCAGTGGTTCCTCAACGCGTTCACGCTGGCGTTCGCGACCTTCATCCTGCCGACGGCGGCGCTCGGCGACCGCGTCGGACGTCGCACGGTCTTCGTCGCGGGCATCGCGGTGTTCAGCGTCGCGAGCATCCTCACGGCACTCAGCACGGAGCCGTGGATGGTCATCGGCGCGCGCGCCGTCCAGGGGCTCGGTGCCGCGGCGATCATGCCGCTCTCCCTGACGCTCCTCGCCGGCGCGGTGCCGACGAGGCTCCGGCCGGCCGCGATCGGCATCTGGGGCGGCGTCTCCGGGCTCGGCGTGGCGCTCGGCCCGCTCGTCGGCGGACTGATCATCGAGGGCTGGAACTGGCAGTCGATCTTCTGGATCAACGTCCCGATCGGCCTGGTCGCGATCCCCCTCGCCCTCACCGTCCTGCGCGACGCTCGCGGCGAGCGCCGACCACTCGACCTCCCGGGCGTCGCGCTCGCCGGCCTCGGCGTGCTCGGCCTCGTCTTCGGGATCGTGCGCGGCAACGAGGCGGGTTGGACGAGCGCCGAGGTCGTCGCCTCCCTCGGCGTCGGCGCGGTCCTGCTCGTCGCATTCACGGCGTGGGAGGCGCGGACGCCCTCGCCGGTGCTGCCGCTGTCGCTCTTCCGCGACCGCAGCTTCAGCGTCGCGAACGCCGTCGGCCTGACCTTCAGCTTCGGGATGTTCGGCTCCATCTTCCTGCTCGTGCAGTTCCTGCAGGTGGTCCAGGGCCGCACCCCCCTCGAAGCGGGGCTGATGACCACGCCGTGGACCATCGCACCGATGGTCGCCGCGCCGATCGCGGGATTCATCGCACCCCGGGTCGGCACGCGGGCCCTCATGGTCGTCGGCCTCGGAGCACAGTCCGCCGCCCTGTTCTGGATGGCGGCGATCCTGTCCGCCGACGTCGCGTACGGTTCGCTGATCCCGCCGTTCGTGCTCGCCGGCATCGGCATGGGCCTGGTGTTCGCCCCGATGGCGACCGCGGTCCTCGCGCGCATGCCGGAACGGCACCACGCGAAGGCCACCGGCACCAACTCGACCCTGCGCGAGGTGGGCGGGGCGCTCGGCATCGCCGTCCTCACGGCGGTCTTCACCGGCGCGGGCGGTCGACTCACCCCCGTCGACTACGTCGACGCGGCCGTCCCGGCCATCGCGACGGGCGCCGCCGTGCTCGCTGCCGCGTTCATGCTCGCCTTCCTCCTGCCCGACGGGCGCGCGATGCGCGAGGGCGAGGCGAACGCGCCGGCAGCCGACGGCCGGGCATCCACGGCCGGGCAGCCGGCTCCGGTCGGCGCCGGCGCAGCTGCATGATCGGCGTCGGGGCGAGGCGCTCGAACGGCAGCCCCGCCCCGACGCCCGACGCGGCATCCGGCGCGGGCGAGTCTAGGCTGGTCGCGTGGCCGACCTCTCGCGCTACCTCCCGCTCAGCCGGCGCCCCGACGTCGACGAGTCCGGCGTGACCGCCGACCGTCGCGCCGAGACGACCGAGGTGCTCACGGCACTGTCCGCCGTCCTCGGCGCGTGCGACGACGACGCCTGGGCCTCCCCCACCGCGCGCCCCGGCTGGAGCGTCGCCGATGTGGCGTCCGAGCTCGTCGCGGACTTCGGCCGCACGCGCACCCGACGCGCGCTCGACGCGGCCGGACGGATCGCGCGGGGCGGCGAGGCGCGGCGGCTCGCCGAGCTCGCCCGCCTGGGCGGCCCCGAGGAGGGCGCGGCCGCGATCGCGGCACGGGCCGACGTCATCCGCGAGCGCCCGAAGCCGACCGCGATCGCCGAGCTCGACGACGCCGTCGTCGCCGCCCTGCTCATCGGCGACGCGATCAACGTCGCCGTGCCGATCTCGGCGCGCGCGTCGGGCGCGGTGGCGCTGCGCCGCGCGGCCGCCGCGCCGACCGAGATCCGCGCGGTGATCTCCGGCCACCGCCTGCGGGCGACGGATGCCGGGTGGGAGTTCGGCCACGGCACGCCGCTGGTCGACACCGCGGCGGGGCTGCTGCGGTTCCTCCTCGGCATCGGCGACGTCGCGCCGCACCCGCCCCGGGACGACGAGGCGCCCGGCGCGGGGCGCGGGGCCTAGGCCCCTGCGCCCTCCGGGATCAGGCCACGAGCTCGCGCACGCGCTCCACGTCGCGCCCCATCTGGGCGATCAGCGCGTCGATGCCGTCGAACTTCTCCATCCCGCGGACGCGGTGGGCGAACTCGATGCCGATCACGTGGTCGTACAGGTCGAGGTCGCGGTCGAGCACGTAGGCCTCGACCTGCCGCTGCGCGACGCCCTCGAACGTCGGGTTGTTGCCGACGGAGATGGCCGCCGGATACCGCACGCCCCCGTCGATGAGCCAGCCGGCGTACACGCCGTCGCCCGGGATGAACCCCTCCGCGTCGGGTGCGAGGTTCGCGGTCGGGTATCCGAGCTCGCGGCCGCGCTTGAACCCGTGCACCACCAGGCCGCTCACGGTCGGCACGTGCCCGAGCAGCTCGGCCGCGTGCTCGACCTCGCCGGCCTCGAGCAGTTCGCGGATCCACGTCGACGACACCCGTCGACCGCCCTCGGGCACCACGTCGTCGACGACCACCACCTCGAAGCCGAGCTCCCCGCCCTGCCGCCGGAGGAGGTCGACGTCCCCCTCGTTGCCGGCGCCGTACCGGAAGTCGTGCCCGACGAGCAGCACGCGAGCCTGCAGGGCGTCCGCGAGGTAGCGCCGCGCGAACGCGTCGGCGGTGTGCGCGGCGAGCGCGGCGTCGTAGTGCAGCAGCACCGTGGCGTCCAGGCCGGTCGTGGCGAGCAGCTCCAGCTTCTGACGCGTGCTGATCAGCTGCGGAGGGCAGCGGTCCGGGGCGTGGAACGCCGCCGGGTGCCGGTCGAAGGTGATCGCCACGGCGGCAAGGCCCCGCTCCTCGGCGATCGCCCGGAGCGCGGCGATGACCGCGCGATGGCCCTGGTGCACGCCGTCGAACTTGCCGATGGTCACCGCCGACGGCCCGAATCCGGGCGGAACGGCGCCGAGGCCGTCGAAGGTCCTCACGAGCGGTCCTCCCCGCCCGGGGCCTCGGCGGCACGCGCGTCAGCCGAGGTCGCACGGCCGGCGGGCTCCGCACCGACCTCCGGCGGATGCGTGGCGAGCCACCACATCCCGAGCAGCGGCAGCACCAGCGGGATGAACAGGTAGCCTCGCCCGAACCACGACCACACGGTGTCGGCCGGGAACAGGTCGGGACGCATCACGCTCAGCGCGCCCACGATCACGACCCCGGCGAACTCGAACACGATGGTCCCCCACGCGACCCGGTACCAGCCGCGGCCCCGTCGCAGCAGCGCCACCGTCGCCACGATGTACACGACGGCGGCGAGCGCCGAGAGCGAATAGGCGAGCGGCGCCTCGTCGAACCGCTGGACGATCTGCACGAAGCTGCGCCCTGTCGCGGCGAGCGCGAGCACCGCGTACACCGCCACGAGGACGCGGCCGATGCCGCTCAGGCGGCCCGGCGTCGCGGCGGGCTCGGGTTCGGTGCGTGCGTCGCTCATGTGCGTCGATTCTCCCAGACGGAACATCAGGCCTGCTGCACCGTCCAGATCTGCAGCATCCGGTACACCATGACGGCCACGGCGAGCGCGGCCACCCCGCAGACCACCGTGGCCCACCTGGTGCGGTCGAGCAGGGCCCAGAGCGCCGCGGCGGGCGGGAGCAGCAGGGCGCTGACGAGGTAGACCCAGAACTCGAGCAGGCTCCCCGTCGGCGGGTTGCCGACCGCCGGTGCGACGATCGCGACGACCACCTGGGCCACCAGGAGGACCTCGACGACCGCGAGCGCGCCGAGGACGAGGTCGTTCGGCACGCGCTTCGCGAGTCCGAGCACCACGCACAGCGATCCGCCGATCACCGCCACGGCGACCTGGACGTAGGCGAACCACTCGATCATGCGCCCTCCTCGGCGGGGAACCCGGTCACGACCTTCAGCTGGGGTCCGCGACGCTCGACGATCGCGACGAGGACGTCGCCCGGCCCGACCGCGGCCAGGGGCCCCGACCCGGGGACGTCGTCGGGTGCGGCGATGCGCTTCCCGTGACGGAGGTCTCGGGTGGCGTCGGCGTCGACGACGACGACGGGGAGGACCCGCCGGGCGGCATCCGCGGAGGTGAGCCGCCGCGCGGCGACGTCGAAGCCGTCGAGCTCGCCCGCCTCGGCCACGTCGAAACGCCCGATGCGGGTGCGGCGCAGGGCGGTGAGGTGCCCGCCGACGCCGAGCGCGGCACCCAGGTCGCGTGCGAGGGCCCGCACGTACGTGCCCGACGAGCAGGCGACGCGCACGTCGAGGTCGAGCCATCCGTCGCCCTGGCGCAGGTCGAGCAGGTCGAACGCCGAGACGGTGACCGTGCGCGCCTTCAGCTCCACCTGCTCGCCGTCGCGCACGCGCTGGTACGCCCGCTTGCCGTCGACCTTCACGGCGCTCACCGCGCTCGGCACCTGCTCGATCACGCCCGTGAGCTCGCCCATCCGCCGGGCGACGGCGTCGCGCGTGATCGCGGAGACGGCCTCGGCGGACGACGCGGGCAGCGACTCGCCCTCGGCGTCGTCGGTCGTCGTGCCCCACCCGAGCCGCACGGTCGCGACGTACTCCTTGTCGAGGCCGACGAGGTGGTGCAGGAGGCGCGTCGCGGAGTCGACGCCGATGACGAGCAGCCCGGTCGCCATGGGATCGAGGGTGCCGGCGTGCCCGACCTTGCGCGTTCCCGCGAGACGGCGGATGCGGGCGACGACGTCGTGGCTGGTCATCCCCTGCGGCTTGTCGACGAGGAGGATGCCGCTGTTCACGCCGTACAGGCTAACAGCGCGCGGATGCCGCCTCCGCGCGTCCTACGCTGGACCGGTGAGGATCGGCATCATCGGCGCCGGCGCGCTCGGCGGGACCTTCGCGGCACTGCTGGCGCGGGCGGGCCACGACGTGGAGGTGACCGCCCGCGGCGCGGGGCTCGAGGCGATCCGTTCGGGAGGCATCCGGCTGTCGGGCGGGTACGGCGACGCGCACGTGCACCCGGCAGCCGGGGAGCGGCTGTCGGTACGCCCCGACCTCGTCCTGGTGTGCACGAAGGCGCAGGACGCCGAATCGGCGCTCGCGGCCAACGCCGACCTCGTCGACGGGGTCACCGTCGTGGTGGTGCAGAACGGCCTCGAGGGCGTCGCGACGGCCGAGCGGATGCTGCCGCGTTCGTCGTGCCTCGGGATGCTGTCGATCATCGCCGCGAACTACACCGAGCCCGGCGCGGTGCGGGTGACCACGACCGCCGCGAGCTACGTGGGTCGCGGCTCCGGCGAGCCCGACGACGAGGTCCGCCACGTCGCAGCCGTGCTCTCGGAGGCCGCGCCGATGGTCGCGATCGCGAACTTCCGCGGCGCGCAGTGGACGAAGCTCGTCGTCAACATGCTGAACGCGGTGCCGGCGATCGTCGGTCGCAGCGTGCAGGAGGTCGTGGACGATCCGGCCCTGCGCCTGGTGGTGGCGGCGTCGATGCGCGAGACGGTCCGCGTGGGCGCGGCCCGCGGCATCCGCTTCGGCTCGCTGCAGGGCCTCGGCGACCGGCGGCTGCGCCTCTTCGCCCGCCTGCCGCTCCGGATCGGGCAGGTGCTCCCCTGGTCGATGCGGGTGCGGATGGGGAACGTGCCCAACCTCGGGTCGACGCAGCAGAGCCTGCGACGCGGCCAGTCGACCGAGGTCGACTTCCTCAACGGCGCCGTGGTCCGCGAGGCCGAGGCTGCGGGAACGGACGCGCCCGTGAACCGGGCGCTCGTGGCGCTCGTGCACGAGGTGGAGCGCACCGGCGCGCCGCTTCCGGACGAGCGCGTGACCGCGATCCTCGCCGGGCCGCTGCGTTCGGGTTGAGCGGATGACGCAGCCCGACCCGTCCGCCGACCACGGCACCGACCTCGCACCGGCCGTGATCGACTGGTTCGCCGAGGCCGCGCGGCCGCTGCCGTGGCGTGCCGCCGACGTGTCGCCGTGGGCGGTGCTCGTGAGCGAGTTCATGCTGCAGCAGACGCAGGTCTCGCGCGTGCAGCCCCGTTGGCAGGAGTGGATCGAACGATGGCCGACGCCCGCGGACCTCGCTGCGGAGCCCCCGGCCGAGGCGGTCCGCGCCTGGGACCGGCTGGGCTACCCGCGACGCGCGCTGTGGCTGCATCGCGCGGCGACCGAGATCGTGGAGCGGCACGGCGGCGAGGTGCCGCGCGACCTCGACGCGCTGCTCGCGCTCCAGGGCGTCGGTCCCTACACGGCGCGGGCGATCGCGGCGTTCGCGTTCGGCGAGCGGCATCCGGTGGTCGACACGAACACGCGTCGGGTGATCGCCCGCGCCGTCGACGGACTCGCCGAGGCGGGACCGCCCGCCACCGGCCGCGACCTCGCCGCCATGGCGCGCCTGCTGCCCGCCGATCGCGAAGCGGCCCGCCGCTTCAACGCCGGCGCGATGGAGCTCGGCGCGACTGTCTGCACGGCCCGTGCACCGCGATGCGAGGAATGCCCCATCGCCCGTGCGTGCGCCTGGCGCGCGGCCGGCTACCCGGCGTACGACGGCCCGCGCCGTGCCCGGCAGGCTCGGTTCGCGGGCAGCGACCGCGAGGCGCGGGGCCTCGTGATGCGCGAGCTGCGCGCGGCGCATCGGCCGGTGCCCGCGCGCGAGTTGGCGACGGTGCTGCCGGAGGATCCCGACCGGTTCCGTCGTGCGCTCGACGGGCTCGTCGCCGACGGACTCGCGGTCGACTCCCGCGACGGGTACGCGCTGCCGCACGCCTGAGGGCGCGACGCCGGAACGCGGCCGCTCAGCCGGTGAGCGCCACGAGCAGGTGCGCCTCGACCGCGGCCTCGCGCCCGTCGACCCGCAGCGCCCCCAGCGGCTCCGTCACCGCCGCGGCACCGAGGCGCGTGCGGGTCGCCTCGGCGATCGCGACGCCTCCGACGGGGGCGCGATGCTCGATGCGCGACGCCACGTTCACGGTGTCGCCGATGACCGTGTAGGTGCGTCCGCCGCCGGTGCCGAGGATCCCGACGTTCGCGGTCCCCGAGTTCACGCCGACCCGGAAGCGCGGCCAGTCGGGATGCTCGGCGGCGACCGCGCCGGTGGCCTGCTGCAGGGCGAGGGCGGCGCTGGCGGCGCGGTGCGCATGCGACGCGCCGGACGCGGCATCCGTCTCGAACACCGCCATCACGGCATCGCCGATCAGCCGGTCGACCCGACCGCCGAACCGCTCGACGAGCGGCGGGATCGCGTCGGTGAAGTAGGTGTTCAGCATGGCCGTGACCTCGGCGGGGTAGTGCGACTCCGAGAAGCGCGTGAAGCCGGCGAGGTCGGCGAACAGCACCGAGACGTCGCGTTCGCCCGCCGCGGTGTCCCGCGTGTAGAGGCCGGCCCAGCGCTCCTCCCGCCACGACCGCTGGGCCGCCACCGCGATGATGACGAAGGCGGCGAGCATCAGCACGTGCCATTCCCACCAGGACAGGTGCCAGTTGCGGCCCAGCACGACCGCGACCTCCGCCTCGGCGAGCAGCGTGAACGCCGCCGCGAACGCGAGCGGCAGCGGCGAGGCGGCATGCCGCGGCATCCGCAGGTAGCGGACGACCGCGACGCCGTACCCCGCGAGCCCGGCCGCCGCGAGCACGGTGAAGGGCACCGTCATCCGCTCGGGAGGCGCCGCGTCGTCGAGCGGGCCGAGACGCAGGAGCGACACGGCGGCCCAGGCGAGCATGAGCGCGACGAGCCCGCCCACGAGCCACGGCGCGAGCCGGACGACTCGCGAGCCGCGCGCTCCGTCGAGGTCGAAGCTCGACCACGCCGCGAACGCCGCGGCGACCGTGAGCCCGACGGGGGTCGCGAGGGCGAAGCCCGTGTTCGACCCCTCGAGCAGCACGCCCGGAGTGGCGAGCGCGTGCAGCGCCAGGAACCCCGCCGCGGCGAAGAAGGAGAGCGACACCAGGACGAGGCGCGCGTCGCGCCGCAGCCGCGCCGCCGACCCGACCGCCCACGCGAGTGCCGCGTTGATCGCCCCGGCCGCGAGGACGATCCAGAAGTGCGCGGGCTGGTGCTCCCACTCGAGGTCGAGGGCCGGCCGCGCGACGAGCAGCCAGAGCCCGAGCAACGGCACGGCGAGGATCGCGACGACGAGCGCGACGCGAGCCGGCGACGGCGGCGGCGCCACCGGCCCGATGCCCGGCGCGATGCGCGTCATCGCGGCGCGTCCCCCTCCCGGCCGGCCTCCGCGGCAGTGGCGAGATGGCTGTGCACGGACGACACCACGACCGACCCCTCACCGACCGCGGAGGCGACGCGCTTGACCGATCCGCGCCGCGCGTCGCCGACGGCGAACACCCCCGGCAGGCTCGTCTCGTGGGGGGCGGGCTCGCGTTCGAGCGGCCAGGCGCGCCGGCCGCCCTCCTCGATGACGTCGGCGCCCGTGAGCACGTAGCCCCAGCGATCGCGCAGCACGTCGGGCGGCAGCCACCCGGTGCGCGGTGCGGCCCCGATGAGCACGAACAGGCCGCCGCACGCCTCCTCGGTCGTGTCGCCGGTGTCGCGGTCGCGCAGGACGACGCGCTCGAGGGCGCCCTCGCCGCCGCCACCGACGACCTCGACGCGCGAACGCACCGCCACCCCCTGCGCGGCGAGCTGGTCGATGAGGTACTGCGACATGCTGGCTGCGAGCGAGGTGCCCCGCACGAGCAGCGTGACGGATTCCGCGTAGCGGGCCAGGTGCAGCGCCGCCTGACCCGCGGAGTTGCCCCCGCCCACCACGAACACCCGCTTGCCGGCCATGCCCTGCGCCTCGATCGCGGATGCGCCGTAGAACACGCCGGCTCCCTCGAACCCCTCGAGCTCGGGCACGCCGAGCCGCCGGTACGACACGCCCGTCGCGAGCACGACGCTGCGGCATCGCACGGAGAGGTCGGGCGCGATGCGCACCGTGAACCCGTCGCCCTCGCGTTCGAGTCCGACGACCTCGCGCGCGTGCGCGAACCGCGCACCGAACACCCATGCCTGCTGGTAGGCGCGCTGCGCGAGCTCCGACCCGGAGATGCCGCGCGAGAACCCGAGGTAGTTCCGGATCAGCGAGCTGGAGCCCGCCTGGCCGCCGATCGACTCGCGTTCCACCACGAGCACGTCCAGCCCCTCCGACGCGGCGTAGACCGCGGCGGCGAGGCCCGCAGGGCCGGCGCCGACCACGACGAGGTCGGCCGTGCCGTCCGCATCCACCGACGTGTCGAGCCCGTAGGCGGCGGCGAGCTCGGCGTTGCCCGGATCGACGAGCGCCCGGCCGTCGAGCATCACCACGACCGGCACCTCGGGCACCTCCCGGATGCCCGCGCGCTCGAGCCGTTCCCCCGCCCGCGGGTCCGTCGGTTCCAGCCAGTCGTGCGGCACGCCGCCGCGCGCGAGCAGGCTCCGCAGCTCATGGGTCCGCGCGAGCCCGGAACGGCCGATCACGGTGACCTCGCGCGGCCGCACGCCGATCGAACGCTCCCATTCGAGCAGGAACTCGGTGATGGTGCGGTGGAAGTACTCGTCGGGCGAGTGCCAGGGCCGGATCACGTAGTACTCGAGCTCGCCCGCCGCCATGAGCGCGAGGATCTCCTCCCGCACTCCCGGATCACCCCACTGTCCCCATTCGATGAGCCGGCCGCGCCGCACGTCGGGGAACCACGAACGCGCGACCGCGAAGACGCTGCGCCCGCCCACGTCGCCCGCGCGGTCGGCCAGGACGAGTGCGAGCTGCCCGGCCTCGTCGGCCAGCGCCCGCATCCGGTCGGCCGCGGCGTGCTCGTCGGGGACCTCGTCGATGCGGTAATCCGAGCCGTACCTGCGCGCGAGTTCGGCGACGATCGCCGAGCGGACGTCCGGGTCGCGGGCGACCACGAGGATGACGGGTGGTGCGACGACCGGCATGCGCCCTCCCTCGACTGCACCGGGCAGCGAACGGAGGCAGTGTACCGCCGCGCCGCCGGGGCGCGACAGGGTCGGACGGATGCCGCGGGGCCGGCGCGCGGCATCCGTCCGCCAAGTCGCCGGGGACCGTCAGTCGGATCCGGCGAGCACCTTCTCCCGATCGGCCCGGTCGAGCTCGCGGAGGTCGAGGCCGCGCGTCTCGCGGGCCGCGACGACCGCCACGAGCGTGATCGCGCATGCGACCGCGACGTAGATCGCGATCGGCACGCTCGACCCGTACTGCCCGAGGAGGGCCGTGGCGATGATCGGGGCGAGCGAACCCGCGAAGATCGAGGTGACCTGGTAGCCGAGCGAGACCCCCGAGTAGCGCATGCGGGTCGGGAACATCTCGGCCATGATCGCCGGCTGCGCCGCGTACATGAGCGCGTGGAACACGAGGCCGAGGGCGATGGCGGCCCAGATGATGACCGGGTTCCCGGTGTTCATCAGCGGGAAGGCGAAGAACCCCCAGGTCGCGCCGAGGACGGCGCCTGCCGCGTACACGGGCTTCCGGCCGAAGCGGTCGGAGAGGTTGCCCGCGATCGGGATCGCCACGAAGTGCACGACGTGCGCGGCGACCAGGATGAGCAGCGTGTTCGCGGTGCCCTCCTTCACGACCTGCGTGAGGTAGACGATCGAGAACGTGACGACGACGTAGTAGAGGATGTTCTCCGCGACGCGCAGGCCCATCGCGGTGAGGACGCCGCGGGGGTAGCGCTTGATGACCTCGAGCACGCCGTAGCTGGTGGCCTTGGCTTCCTCGCGCTCGGCCTGCATCTCGAGGAAGATCGGCGCGTCGGTGACCTTGGTGCGGATGTACCAGCCGATGAGCACGATCACGGCGGAGAGCCAGAACGCGACGCGCCAGCCCCAGCCGAGGAACGCCTCGTCGGAGAGCGTCGAGCTCAGCACGAAGAGCACGAGGGTCGCGAGCAGGTTGCCGACCGGCACGGCGGCCTGCGGCCAGCTCGCCCAGAATCCGCGGCGCTCCGACGGGCTGTGCTCGGCCACGAGGAGGACGGCGCCGCCCCATTCGCCGCCGAGCGCGAAGCCCTGGAGGAACCGGAGCAGGACCAGCAGCGCCGGTGCGGCGAGTCCGATCTGCGCATAGGTCGGCAGGCAGCCGATGAGGAAGGTCGCGACGCCGATCAGGATGATGCTGAACTGCAGCAGCGTCTTGCGGCCGTACTTGTCGCCGAGGTGCCCGAAGACGATCCCGCCGAGCGGCCGGGCGATGAAGCCGACCGCGTAGGTGAGGAACGCGGCGATGATGCCGGCGTACGGGTCGTCGGACGGCGGGAAGAAGACCGTGCCGAACACGAGGGTCGCGGCCGAGGCGTAGAGGAAGAACTCGTACCACTCGACGACGGTGCCGGCCATCGAGGCGGTGACGACGCGGCGGAGCCCGGAGGTGGGGGCGGCTTCGGTCGTCACCCGGTCGGGTGCCTGGGTCATTCGATGCTCCTTTGCATGGAATCGACGTGGGGACGTCGGACGCGCTCGCGTCAACGCCCGAGTTTGTCGTGCAGTGTTCTGCATTCCAATGCCGAGATCTGCGACCAAGATGTGCGAAACTGCAGATCGTGCCGCCCACGCCTCCACGCCGCGCACCGAGCGCAGACGACCTCATCGTCCTGCTCGCGGTCGCCCGCGAGGGGCGCTACACGGGCGCCGCCGATCGGCTCGGGCTGAACCACACCACGATCGCCCGGCGCATCGAGGCGCTCGAGCAGGCGCTCGGCGGGCGGGTGCTCGCCCGCGGCGCGGCGGGATGGGTGCTCACACCCCTCGGGGATCACGCGATCGCGGCGGCCGAGGACGTCGAACGCGCGATGCGGCGCCTCTCCCCCGACGGCGCCCCCGCGCTCGCCGGCATCGTGCGCCTGTCGGCGACCGACGGGTTCAGCGGGTTCATCGCCGCACCGGCGATGGCGGCGCTCCGCGAGCGGCATCCGGATGTCTCGCTGGAGGTCGTCACGGCGCAGCGCCGCGCCGCCCAGCAGCGCGTGGGCGTCGACCTCGAGGTCGTCGTCGGCCGACCCCACGTGCAGCGTGCGGAGGCCATCCACCTCGGCGACTACGTGCTCGGCCTGTACGCGAGCCGGTCGTTCCTGGCGCGACGCGGCGTCCCCGGGAGTCCCGCCGAACTCGTCGGCGAGCCGCTCGTGTACTTCATCGAATCGATGCTGCAGGTCGACGCCCTCGACGAGGCGCGGCGTTCGACGCGCGGCATGGTCGACGCGGTCTCCAGCACCAACGTGTACGTGCACGTCGATGCCACGCGCGCGGGCGCCGGCTTCGGGCTGCTTCCCGCGTTCCTCGCGGATGCGCACGACGACCTCGTGCGGCTGTTCCCGGACCGGGTCGAGGAGCGCCTGCCGTACTGGCTCGTGTGCCGGCCCGAGGCCCTGCGCCAGCCGACCGCGCTCGCGTTCATCGCGGCGCTCCGAGCCCGGATGGCGGAGGCCGCCGACGCCCTCCTCGGGCGCACGGCGGCCTCGACCGGTGCGGAGAGCTGAATCGATCAGCCGGCTGCGCCTGCGCCGCGCGGTTCCTGCTCGTCGTCGTCGGCGTCATCGAGATCGCGGGGCGTCACGTACGGGTCGGCGTCGCCGGCGTACTGCGCGGACGCGGCGAGGGTCGACGTGTCGGCGTCGCGCTTGCGGGCCTCCCGGAGGAGCTCCTCGATGTGCTCGGCGTTCTCGGGGATGGCGTCGGCGATGAACTCGAGGGTCGGCGTGAGCCGTGCCGTGATGTTGCGGCCGACCTCGCTGCGGAGCATCCCGGTGGCGGCCTTGAGGGCGAGCGCCGAGTCGCGGCGCTCCTCCTCGGTGCCGTACACCGTGTAGAAGATGCTCGCGTGCTGCAGGTCACCCGTCACCCGGACGTCGGTGATCGTGACGAACCCGAGCCGCGGGTCGCGCAGGCCCTTGTCGAGTCGCTTGGCGACGATCTCCTTGATGCGGTCGGCCAGTTTGCGGGCCCGTTGCGGATCTGCCATGGCTGCCTGCCTTTCGTGGTGTGGAGGGAGGCGGGGCTCCGCTCATCATGGACGAGCGGAGCCCCGTACCGGAGGCGGCTAGGCCCGCGGCTTCTCGCGCATCTCGGTCGTCTCGATCTCGTCGCCGACCTGGATGTCGTTGTACTTGCCGAGGCCGATTCCGGCCTCGAAGTCCGTACGGACCTCCGTGACGTCGTCCTTGAACCGACGCAGCGACTCGATGGCCAGGTTGTCGCCGACCACGACGCCGTCGCGGATGACGCGAGCCTTGGCGTTGCGCGTGATCGTCCCCGACCGCACGATGACACCGGCGATGTTGCCGAACTTCGAGGAGCGGAACACCTCGCGGATCTCGGCGACACCCGACTGCACCTCTTCGAACTCGGGCTTGAGCATGCCCTTCAGCGAGTTCTCGATGTCGTCGATCGCGTTGTAGATGACGTTGTAGAAGCGCACGTCGACGCCCTCGCGGGCGGCGCGCTCGCGCGCCTTCACGTCGGGGCGGACGTTGAACCCGATCACGATCGCGTTGTCGATCGTGGCGAGGTCGATGTCGCTCTCGGTGACGGCGCCCACGCCGCGGTGGAGGATGCGGAGCTGGACCGAGTCGTCGACCTCGATCTTCATCAGCGACTCCTCGAGCGCCTCCACGGCACCCGACACGTCGCCCTTGATGATGAGGTTGAGCGCCTCGACCTTGCCCTCCTCCAGCGCACGCGTGAAGTCCTCGAGCGAGATGCGCTTGCGGGCCTTGGCCAGCTGGGCGTTCCGCTCGGCGGCCTCGCGCTTCTCGGCGATCTGGCGTGCGGTGCGGTCCTCCTCGGTGACGAGGAAGGTGTCACCGGCGCGCGGGACGCTCGAGAGGCCCTGCACCTGGACCGGCCGCGACGGCGTCGCGGCGGTCACGGGCTCGCCGTTCTCGTCGCTCATCGCGCGGACGCGGCCGTAGGCCGTGCCGGCGACGATCGCGTCGCCGACCTTGAGCGTGCCCGACTGGATGAGCACGGTCGCGACGGCGCCGCGGCCCTTGTCGAGCTTGGCCTCGATGGCCACGCCTCGGGCGTCCTTGTCGGGGTTCGCGCGCAGGTCGAGCCCGGCGTCGGCGGTGAGGAGCACCGCGTCCAGCAGATTCTGGATGCCGATGTTCTCGCGCGCCGAGACGTCGACGAACATCACGTCGCCGCCGTACTCCTCGGCGACGAGGCCGAACTCGGTGAGCTGCTGGCGCACCTTGGCCGGGTTGGCGTCGGGCTTGTCGATCTTGTTCACGGCGACCACGATCGGCACGTTGGCCGACTGGGCGTGGTTCAGCGCCTCGACCGTCTGCGGCATGATGCCGTCGTCGGCCGCGACCACGAGGATCGCGATGTCGGTCACCTGGGCGCCTCGGGCACGCATGGCGGTGAACGCCTCGTGACCCGGGGTGTCGATGAAGGTGATCGCGCGGTCCAGCCCATCGTGCTGGGTGTGCACCTGGTACGCACCGATGTGCTGAGTGATGCCGCCGGCCTCGCCCGCGACGACGTTCGCGTTGCGGACGGCGTCGAGCAGTCGCGTCTTACCGTGGTCGACGTGACCCATGACGGTCACGACCGGCGGACGCGGCATGAGGTCCTCGTCGCTCTCGTCCTCGAGCTCCTGGTCGAGGTCGATGTCGAAGCCCTCGAGCAGCTCGCGGTCCTCGTCCTCCGGGGAGACGACCTGGATCTTGTAGCCGAGCTCGGCGCCGAGCACCTCGAAGGTGGCCTCGTCGAGCGACTCCGTCGCGGTCGCCATCTCACCGAGGTGGAAGAGCACCGTGACGAGCGAACCGGGGTTCGCGTCGATCTTGTCGGCGAAGTCGGAGATCGACGCGCCGCGGCGCAGGCGGATGACGGTGTTGCCGTCGCCGCGCGGGACGCTCACGCCGCCGAGCGACGGGGCCTCCCGCATCTCGAATTCCTGCCGCTTCGTCCGCTTCGACTTGCGGGCCTTGCTCTTGCCGCCGCCACGACCGAACGCGCCGGCCGTGCCGCCGCCGGGGCCGCGACCGCGACCGCCGCCGCCCGCGGGCCGGGGGCCGCCGAAGCCGCCGCCGGGCGCGCCGCCCGGACGGAAGCCGCCGCCGCCGCCGGGACGGGCACCGCCGCCGCCGCCGGGACGCTGGAAGCCGCCGCCGCCGGGGCGACCGGCGCCGCCGGGACGCGGAGCACCGGGACGCGGGGCACCGGGACGCGGCGGCTGGGGCCGCGGGATGTTGCCGGGCGTCGGGCGCTGGCCCATGCCCTGCGAGCTCGAGAACGGGTTGTTGCCCGGGCGGGGCTGACCCTGCCGCTGGCCCATGCCCTGCGAGCTCGAGAAGGGGTTGTTGCCGGGGCGGGGCGCGCCGGGGCGCGGCGCCGGGCGGGGGATGTTCTGCCCGGGCTTGGGGGCGCCGGGGCGCGCGACGTCGGCGGGCTTGGGCCCGGACTTCGCGGCGTCGGACGAGCCGTCCTCGGCCGGCTTCTCGGCAGGGGCCTTCGCCGCGGCCTTCTCCGCGGCCGCCTTGTCGGCCGCGGCCTTCTCGGCCGCCGCCTGGCGCTCGGCGACCGACAGCGGAGCCTCGGCCTTGGGCGCCTCGGGAGCCGGCGCTGCCGCCGGCTTCGGGCCGGGCTTGGGACCCGGCTTGGCCGCGGCGGGCTTGGGCCCCGCTGCGGGCTTGCTCGCCGCGCCGGCGCCCTCGAGGGCGGCCCGGAGGCGACGTGCGACGGGGGGTTCGATCGAGGACGACGGGCCCTTGACGTATTCGCCCATCTCCTTCAGCTTCTCGAGCGCGACCTTGCTGTCGACGCCGAGCTCGCTGGCGATCTCGTGTACGCGTGGTTTGGCAGCCACTTCTCTCCTGTTCCGGGTCCGACCCCGGGACAGGGGCGGACCATCAATGGCGGACGGGTCTCATTTCGAGCCGCTCATGAGTTGTCCATTAGCCGTTCAGCCTGTTCTCTACATCGGATGTGTCCAGCTCGCCGCTCACGCGGAGCGCACGCCCGAAGGCGCGTCGCCGCTGGGCGAGTCGGAGGCACTCGAGCGTCGGATGGAGCCACGCGCCGCGCCCGGGAAGCACCGCCGATGGATCGGCGACGACTCGGGATTGCTGGGCGACGACCCTCAGGAGTGAGGCTCGCGGAGCGCGTGAACGGCATCCGATGCACGTTCTGACGGGATCCATCCTACACCTCCGGCCTGTGCGTCTCCGGACAGGCCCGGGCGACGGGGCCGTGCGTCACGCCTGGTCGAGGATCGAGTCCGGCTGGATGTCGATCTTCGCACCGGTGAGCTTGGCGGCGAGGCGGGCGTTCTGCCCCTCCTTGCCGATCGCGAGCGAGAGCTGGTAGTCGGGCACGAGCGCGCGCACCGCGCGGGTGCCCTCGTCGATGACGTACGCGTTCGTCACCTTCGCGGGCGAGAGCGCCGAGGCGACGAAGGTGGCGAGGTCGTCGTTCCAGTCGACGATGTCGATCTTCTCGCTGCCGAGCTCGGCCGTCACGGCCCGCACACGCTGCCCGAGCTCGCCGATGCAGGCGCCCTTGGCGTTGACGCCCGGCTGGGTCGCGCGCACGGCGATCTTCGTGCGGTGACCGGCCTCGCGCGCGAGCG
The DNA here is from genome assembly GCF_052805135.1 of Agromyces arachidis. Classification (NCBI taxonomy): domain Bacteria; kingdom Bacillati; phylum Actinomycetota; class Actinomycetes; order Micrococcales; family Microbacteriaceae; genus Agromyces; species Agromyces arachidis. The sequence continues at coordinate 8,477 of NZ_JBRBDK010000010.1, read as the reverse complement.
AGACGATCTCGACGACGCCGGAGGCGATCTCGGGGACCTCGAGGGCGAACAGCTTGCGGACGAGCGCCGGGTGCGTCCGCGAGACGGTGATCGACGGCCCCTTCGCCCCCTTCGCCACGCTCGTGACGTACACGCGGATGCGCTGGCCGTGCGGGTACTCCTCGCCCGGCACCTGCTCCTCAGGGGGCAGGATCGCCTCGACGGTGCCGAGGTCGATGTGCACCATCCGCGGGTTCGGGCCCTGCTGGATGACGCCGGCCACGATGTCGCCCTCGCGCCCGCGGAACTCGCCGAGCACGGCGTCGTCGGCGAGGTCGCGGAGGCGCTGGTTGATGACCTGCTTGGCGGCGAACGCCGCGATGCGGCCGAAGTCGCTCGGGGAGTCCTCGGCTTCGCCGATGACGTTCCCCTCCTCGTCGTACTCGGGGACGTAGATCGACACGTGCCCGGTCTTGCGGTCGAGGTGGGCGCGGGCGCCCTTCGGGTTCGCGTGCCCGTGCTGGGCGGGGTTGGTGTGCTTGAGGTAGGCCATCAGGATCGCCTGCTCGATGATCTGCACCAGTTCGTCGAACGGGATCTCCTTCTCGCGCTCCATCATGCGGAGCACGCTGAGGTCGATGTCCATTCCGGCCTCCTCTATTCAGCTCTCAGGTCCGCTCCCCACCCGGGCGGAACACTCAAGGTTAGCGGATGCCGCGGCGACCGAAGTCATCGCGCCCGCCATCGGCAATTCGACGTGAATGCCCATTGACACGGAATGAGGATTCAACGTTAATGGTTGTTGTCATGAAAACTACGAGGACGTACACGATGCGCGCTCGCGCCGAGCAGGTGGAGCAGACGCGCCGCCGCATCCTCGACGCCCTCGTCGCACTGGCGGCCGAGCGCCCGCTCGCCGCATGCACGCTGCCGGCGGTCGCCGAGCGCGCCGGCGTCTCCGTGCAGACCGTGCTCCGGACCTTCGGCTCGCGCGACGAGCTCTTCGCCGCCGTCCTCGACCGGACGACGCCCGAGGTGCTCGCCGAGCGGGCCGTCGATCCCGACGACGTGCCGGCGACGATCGCCGCGCTCATCGACCACTACGAGGCACGCGGCGACGGCGTGCTCCTGCTGCTCGGGCAGGAGGGGTGGGAGCCGCTGGCCGCGCGCGTCACGGACCTCGGACGCCGTCTCCACCGCGACTGGGTCGTCCGGGCCTTCGCGCGCGAGCTCGGCCTCCTCGCACCGCCGCGACGCGAGGAGGCCGTCGACCTGCTCGTGGCCGCCACCGACGTCTACGCCTGGAAGCTCTGGCGGCGCGACGCCGGGCGTTCCCGCGACGAGACGCTCGCCCGCATGATCGCGCTCGTCGGGTCGGTCGTCGACCGGCTCGACGCCCGCACCGGCTGAAGGGAGCCGCCATGTCCACCATCGCCGTCGTCACCGTCGACGCGGGCGGCAACACCCCGCCCGCGCTGCGCATCGCCACCGAGCTGGTCCGCCGCGGGAACGACGTCGAAGTGCTCGGGCACCCCCGGCAGGCCGACGCCGTCGCCCGCGCCGGCCACGCCTTCCGTCCGCTCGAGTCGGCGTCGTTCTACGACTCGAGCGTCCGCCGCTCGGTCCCCACCGCGGTCGGGCAGGCCGTCCGCCTCGCCGCCGACCGCGACCTCGAGCGCGAGGTGGGCGACGCGGTCGCGGCATCCGGTGCCACCGCCGCGATCGTCGATTGCCTCATGTCTTCCTCGGTCCGCGGCGCGCAGTCCGCCGGGGCCGCGACGGCCGTGCTCTTCCACACGTTCCTGGAGTACTGGGACCGGTCGTACCGACGCGGGCCCGTCGGGCTCGCCTCCCGCCTGCGCGGTGCCGACCCGCTCACGGAGTGGGCCCGTGCCGCCGGCCGCATCGTCGTCTCCGACGTCGCCCTGGACCCGGCATCCGCGCGCCGCACGGCGTCGTCCCGGGCGGCCGAGTGGGTCGGCGCGCTCGAGACGGGCGTGCCCGCCGCGCCGGATCCCGCGCTCCCGCCGCTGGTCGTCGTGAGCCTCAGCACGACGTGGTTCCCGGGCCAGACCGACGTGTACCAGCGCGTCGCGTCGGCGCTCGGCTCGCTGCCGGTCCGCGGCATGATCACGCTCGGCGGCCTGCGCCCGGACCGCGACCTGCGGCTCCCGCCGAACGTCGACCTGCGCGAGCGCGTCGATCACGGCGAGGTCTTCCCCGAGGCATCCATCGTCATCGGGCACGGCGGCCACTCGACCGCGTTCCGCGCGCTCGCGCACGGCCTGCCCGTGCTGATCCTGCCGATGCACCCGCTGCTCGACCAGCCGATGGTCGCTCGAGCCGTCGAGCGAGCGGGCGTCGGCGCCGCGCTCCCCCGCACGGCCCCGACCGAGCGCATCGCCGCCGCCGTGACCGCGCTCCTCGCCGATTCGCGCACGCGCGCGGCCGCGAGCACGCTGGGCGCCCGGCTGCGGGCGACGGATGCCGCCGGCGCCGCCGCCGACGCGATCGAGCGGCTCGTCCGCGCCCGCTCGGTCGACCGGGCCGGTCGAGACTGAGCGCGGCCGCGGCGCGCGGACGCCGGGATCCGCCGCACCGTTCGACGCCATCGCTGGCATGCTGAGCACATGGATCCGTTCAACGATCTCGTGCTCGCCGCGGGCGACACGCTCTGGACCTGGATCGTGCTGCCCGTCGTGGTGCTGCTCGGCCTCTACTTCACGGTGCGATCCGGCGTCGTGCAGTTCCGCCTCATCCCCGAGATGTTCCGGACCCTCACCGACAAGACACCGCGCGACGAGTCGGGCGAGCCGCAGTCGGTGTCCGCGTTCCAGGCGTTCACGATCTCCGCGGCGTCGCGCGTCGGCGTGGGCAACATCGCCGGCGTCGGCACCGCGATCGCGATCGGCGGGCCGGGCGCGATCTTCTGGATGTGGCTCATGGCCTTCATCGGCGGCGCCTCCGCGTTCGTCGAGTCCAGCCTCGGCCAGCTCTTCAAGGTGCGCGACAAGGACGGCTTCCGCGGCGGACCCGCGTACTACATCGAGCGCGGCCTGAAGGCGCGCTGGGCCGGCATCCTCTTCGCGGTGATCCTCATCGTCTGCTTCCCGTTCGCGTTCTCGTCGCTGCAGGCGAACACGATCAGCGCCTCGCTGACGGGCGCGGTCGCGCCGGAGGGCGGCGCGGCCTGGATCGCGTGGGTCGCGGGCGCGACGCTGGCCGTGCTCACCGGTCTGGTCGTCTTCGGCGGCGTCCGCCGCATCGCGCACGTCACCCAGGCGGTCGTGCCGCTCATGGCGCTCATCTACCTGCTCGTCGGGCTCGTCATCGTGGCGATGAACATCACCCGGCTGCCCGAGGTGTTCGCCTCGATCTTCACCGAGGCGTTCGGGTTCAACGAGGTCGTCGGCGCGACGCTCGGCACGATCATCCTCACGGGCGTCAAGCGCGGCATGTTCTCGAACGAGGCCGGCCTCGGCTCGGCGCCGAACGCCGGCGCGAGCGCGGCCGTCACGCACCCGGTGAAGCAGGGCCTCGTGCAGACCCTCGGCGTCTACTTCGACACCTTCCTGGTCTGCACGATCACCGCGTTCATCATCCTCGTGTCGAACCCCGACCTCGCGAACGCCGAGCGCGGCATCGGGCTCACGCAGGACGCCATGGTGGCGAACCTCGGGCCGTGGGCGAGCATCCTGCTCACGATCGTCGTCTTCCTGCTCGCGTTCAGCTCGATCCTCGGCAACTACTACTACGGCGAGTCCAACATCGAGTTCATCTCGCCCAAGCCGTGGCTGCTCACGACCTACCGTTCGCTCGTCGTCGTCGCGATCTTCGTCGGCTCGGTGGCCGCATCCGACCTGGTCTGGAACACCGCCGACGGGGTCATGGGCCTCATGGCGCTCGTGAACCTCGTCGCGATCGCCCTGCTCTCCGGCATCGCGTTCCGCCTGCTCCGCGACTACACGCACCAGCGCCGGCAGGGTCGCGATCCCGTCTTCACGCGAGACCTGCTCCCGGATGTCACGGGCATCGAGTGCTGGGTCGACGAGCGTTCGGTCACCGGCCCGATCGACGTGCCGACGGCGAAGCACCAGGCCGAGAAGCACCGCGACCACCTGCACCACGAGGACTGAGTCCCGACCCGCCCCCGGCGCCGGATATTGCTCAGCATGACCGAGCGGGATGTCACGGAAGGTCGGGGCAGGTGGGGCGGTAGGGCTCGTCGCCGAAGTGGTCCGTCCACTCCGCAGCAGTCAGTTGGCGCGACGCGACCGCGCACGCCGCGTCGCGCAATCCCTCGAGGTCGCGGACGGCGAACTCGCCGCTCGGCCGCCATCGCTGGAGCATGGCGGGATCACCGGTCACCGTCACGACCTCGGACGCGCTCCCGACCCACTCCATGGTCGACCGGTGCGAGGGAAGCGGCTCGAGGATGCGGCGGAGCGCCTCCCCCGTCTCGAGGCTGCGCGTCCAGATGCCATCGGAGGCGGCGCACAGGAGTTCCGACGACGCCGTGACGAGCAGCGTCGAGCAGTGCAGATCCGCCCGCACCCAGATCACGTCGCCGGCCGGGAGGCCGATGCGCGCAGCACGCGCGGAGGACATCGCGAGCAGCCCGCCCGCCCGATCGGACGCGACGAGCCGAGTGGTCATGGATGCGGAGCTGCTCCCGACGGGCAGGTCGATGGCATCGACGAGGGCCAGCGTGTCCGCGTCGTAGACGCGGAGGTGATCGCGAGCGCCGCCGTACACACGGCCGTCGACGACGTCGATGCGCTGCAGCGCGACCTCGTCGCCGGATGACGCCCTCCCATCGGGAGCACCGACCACACGCCCGGTCCTGAGGTCGATCACCGCCGGATCGACCGCATCCCGGAACAGGAGGTATGCGGTGCGGCCGTCGGGCGAGAACACCGGACGCTGGGCGATCTCCCGGTCGAACGTGATCGCGTCGAGGGCGAAGCCGCTCTCCCGCAGGCGAACCCCGACGAGATGGCTCTCGCAGCAGGATCCCGGCGCTGCCGACGACGAACGTCGCGTGTGGATCAGCGCCGTCGCCCCGTCCGCGCTGACGATCACCTCGCGATGCGGCGCGCCCGTTCGAGCCGGGACGCGGATCTCGTCGGCCGTGAGCGCCGGCAGCTCCGGGTCGAGCTCGCGCACGACCTCGCCTGTGGTGAGGTCGATGATCCTCGCGTCGGGTGCGGGGCCGTCCGGATCGCCGTCGGAGTCCGGATCGACGACGACGAGCATCGTCCGGGTCCCGGGCACGACCGCGGCGGCGAGGTCCGCGGCATCGGGGAACCGAACCGTGCGCACCAGCCCGCCGGCCTGCCCGAGGGCCGCGTCGAGGGCCGTACGCGCGCGCGGATCGTCTGGCCAGCGCCGGTGGACCTCCACGGCCAGGAGCGCCGCGGTCTCCCGGCCGGTTGCCGTGCTGGACGCCGCGGACGTCAGTGCCTCGATGCGCGCCTCCTCCGCCGCAGCTTCCGCGTCAGCACTCCGGACGACCGCCACGCCGGAGGCGACGACCGCCACCACCGCGAGGACCGCGGCCACCAGGAGTGCGAGGCGCAGCCTGCGGTTGATGACCCGCTCCCGTTCCGCACGCGCCTCCAGGTCCCGGACCTCGTCGCGGTGCGCGGCGAGCGACGCCGCGACGTAGTCGGACTCCACGCTCGTGAGCCCGGGAGCGGCGCGCTCCCGCCATTCGACGGTCGCCTGCAGGCTCGCTCCGCGCATGAGCTCGTCGTCGGGTCGCCCTGCGGCATCCCAGGCGGCCGCGGCCGCCTCGGTCCGACGCAGCATCCGTGCGTCGCCCGCATCCTCGTCGAGCCAGGCGTCCAGCCTCGGCCAAGCCCGCCCGACGGCCTCGTGGGCGATGATCGCGGAGTCGCGGTCGATGGTGACGAGTCGGGCCGCGACCAGGGACTCGGCGACGGCGCGTCGCGCGGCGCCGTCGGTGAGCAGTCCCAGCGGCATCCGGCGACGGACGGTCGCACCCTCGGGCGTGCGCTCGACCAGTCGCATCATGAGCGAGCGGCAGACCGATCGGCCCTCCGTGCCGAGGGCATCGTAGACCTGCTCGGCGGAACGGGCGATCGCACCGGCGATCCCTCCGGCGGCGACGTACCCCTCGACCGTGAGGGTCGCACCGTCGCGACGCCCCCACGTCGCCGCGAGCGCGTGGGAGAGCGCCGGAAGGATGCCGGATCGGTTCCCGGCGTCGCGAAGGATGACCTCGACCAATCCGGCCTCGAGCGAGAGTCCCGCGGCCTCGGCAGGCCCCGTGCACGCGAGGCGGAGTCCGTCCGCGTCCAGCGGCGCGAGCGCGTAGACGTCCTGACCGAGCGCGGTGCCGATCACCGGGAGCGCACTGGCGCGATCCAGGAAGTCCGACCGGAGCGTGAGGACCATGCTTCCGCCGGCGTCGAGCCACGCGCGCAGTTCCGCTCCGAGCTCGCGCAGTTCGTCGTCCGGCAGTTCGAGCAGCTCCTCCGACTGATCCATCGCGAGCGTCGCGGGACCGCCCGACACCACGTCGCGGAGCTCTGCGAGGCCCGGCTCGTCGGGGGTGATGATGACCACGCGCCGGCCCTGGTCGCGCAGCCGCGGCACCACGCCGGCACGCAGCACCGAGGACTTGCCCGACCCGCTCGGCCCCACGAGCGTGACGACCGCTCCGGGTCGGATGCGGGCGAGGATCGTCCTGATGTCGGGATCGCGTCCGAAGAACATCGCGGCATCGTCGACGTCGTACGGGGCGAGGCCGCGGTACGGGCACGACTCGTCCGAGCCGGCCGGACGCCCGCCCGGGGGCACGGCATCCGGGTCGAGTGCGGGATCGTGGCGGAGGATGTCGACCTCCAGGCCGCGCAGCTCGTCGCCGAGGTTGAGCCCCAGCTCCTCCACGATACGCCCGCGTGCGGAGCGGAGGACCCCGATCGCCTCTGCCTGGCGCCCGGCCCGGTAGTTCGCGAGGGCGAGCACGGCCCAGCGGTGCTCGCGCAACGGCGCCTCCCGCACCATCCGCTCGGCGTCGGGGATGACCTCCGCGGCTTCACCGAGACGGAGCCGAGCGTCGAGCAGTTCCTCCTCGACGTCGGCGTGGATCTCGGCGAGGCGCATCGCCTCGGCGCGCGCGGGAGGCCACTCGGCGACGTCCTGGTACGGATCGCCTCGCCACAGGTCGAGTGCGCGGCGATAGGCCGCGGCGGCACGATCAGGGGCGCCCTCCAGCCCGAAGCGTCGCGCCCGCGCCACCTCGTGTTCGAACGTCACGGCGTCGACGGCGCCATCCGGGACGCCCAGCCGGTAGCCGCCTCCGACCGTGATCACGGCGTCCCTGCCGAGGCGCGAGCGGATCCTCGCGATCGCGTTGTGGACCTGTTGCGTCCAGGTCTTCGGGAGCCGCTCACCCCAGCACGCGTCGGCCAGCTCGTCCGGCGACACCGGCCGCGCGCGCCGCACGACCAGGGCGGACAGGATGATCCGCTCCCTCGGGCTGAGCGCCGGCCCGCCGGTGTCGAGGGGACCGAGCACGCACACGGTCATGATGGCAGTGTCGGCCTGTCCGCCCAGCGCGTCAACGGGCCGAGGTCATCGCTCGAGGACGGTGATCGCGACCATCGGAGGCGGGTTGGGGCCGGGTCGCATCTCGAGCGCGACGACGAAGTCGTCGTCGACGAAGCCCCAGCTCTCGCCCTCATCGCCGCCACGGAGGTCGCCGTTCCAGACCTGCGGGACGATCTCGCCGATCCGTTCGGCCAACTGCGCCGCCTGCGGCTCGGGGTCGTCGGTCTCGAAGATCATGTCCCAGACCCCGGGAGCCACGCCGGAGTAGACGAGTTCCCCGTCCGGGAGCGGGAACTGCGCGGGGAAGTCCTCGGCGACGCCGTCGATCTCCTCGACGTTCTCGCCCTCCTCGCCGTACGCCTCCCAGATCGGGTCGTCCCACGCCGCCTCCCCGGCGGGCTCGGACCCGGCGGCGGCAGTCGTCGTGGGCTGGTCGCGGTCATCCCCCGAGGCGCACCCGACGAGCAGCAGCGCGGCCGCCATCGCGGCTCCGGCGATGCCGCGATGCACGGCCCGGCGATCAGTGGTCGCTTCGAACATCATTCTCTCCACCTCTCGAACTCCGCAGCGGGCGGCGGATGATCGTCGCCCTCGGCGGGGAGCGCGGCGCGTTCCCCGCCTCAGGTTCCGAGGCTCCCGGAGGGCACTATCCGTTCGCTATCCGTGCGGGTCGAGCGAATATCCGGCGCGCGCCGGGGGGGGGGGGGGGGGGGTGGGGACACCCCCCCCCCAACACGGAGGGAGAAGGGAAGGAACGAGAGGAAGGAAAAAGGAGGGGGGGGGGGAGAAGAAGGAATGGGACAGGTGCAACACCCCCCGGAGGATTGGACGGGAGGCGGCGGCAGGGGGGGTGGTTACGAAAGCTCCGCTCCGAATACCGCGGCGCGAGCGTCCGATGATTGGGTTGTGGACCACCTCTG
>NZ_JBRBDK010000009.1:0-121602 GCF_052805135.1 Agromyces arachidis | reverse complement strand
TGGCATTGAACATAGTGCACGCTGTTGAGTTCTCAAGGAACGGACGCACCCGGGTTGCAGCCTCGCGGCCTGCCCCCAGGGCAACCTCTCTACTGTACCACCCCGCGCTGATCCGAACCTGCCGGCGACCTGGCGGTCGCGGTGGTTCCACATCAGAGACCGCACACACGTGGTGTGCGATGCACTTGGGAGTGGAGTAGTCATCTTAGGCTTGAAGCAACCGAGTCGCAATATGCGCCTTCGAGGCTGTTTGGCTAAGACTGTCGTCTTCGCGGCCGGTAGCTCTTCCGCTTCCCGCTCCGCCGTGGCGACAAGAAAGAATCTACGGGCTGGCGGGGGCGTCGGCAAATCGGGCTCGCATCCCGGGCGTGTCGCGCCTCGTCGGCGTGCCGATCGGGGACCCGCGGCATCCGCTGGACCCCCGATCGGAGGGTGAATCGGTCAGCCGAAGTGGTCGGGATCCGGCCCGACCCGGCCCGCGCGCTCCAGCGCCGTGATGCGCCGCATCTCGGCGTCGGAGAGTTCGAAGTCGAAGACGTCGATGTTCTCCGCCATCCGCTCCCGACGGTTCGACTTCGGGAAGAGGATCGTGCCGCGCTGGAGGTGCCAGCGGATCACGACCTGCGCGGGCGACTTGCCGTGTGCGGACGCGGCCGCCGTCACCTCGTCCGCCTCGAGGAGTGGGTACTTGCCCTGCCCCAGCGGACCCCACGACTCGATGGCGATGCCGTGCTCGGCGGCGAACGCGGCCGTCTCGGGCTGCTGGTGCGCGGGGTGGAGCTCGATCTGGTCGATCGCCGGCACCACGCCGGTCTCATCGATCAGTCGCCGGAGGTGCGGCGCGAGGAAGTTGGAGACGCCGATCGATCGCGCGCGGCCGGTCTCGCGGATCTGCTCGAGCGCCCGCCAGCTCTCCACGTACCGATCCTTCGAGGGCACCGGCCAGTGGATCAGGTACAGGTCGACGTACCCGAGCCCCAGCCGCTCGAGGCTCGCGTCGAACGCATCGAGCGCCGACTGCGTGCCCTGGTCCGAGTTCCACAGCTTCGTCGTGATGTAGAGCTCCTCGCGAGGGATCCCGGAGGCGGCGAGGGCCCGGCCGACGCCCTCCTCGTTGTCGTAGATGCGCGCGGTGTCGATGTGGCGGTACCCCACCTCCAGCGCGTCGCTCACGATGCGCTCGGTCTCGGGCGGGTCGACGAGGAATACGCCGAAGCCGAGCTGGGGGATCTCCCGGCCGTCGTTCAACCGGATCCCGGGCACTGAGGTCGATGTCTGCGTCATGTCGTCATGCAACACCGCGCGGCTGCGAGTTCCATCCCGTGTTCGCCCGCGGCGAAGCGGCGCGCGCGTACTCCGCTTCCGTCCGGGGCCGCGGCGCGCGGCGCCCCGTACGATGGAGGGCTGATGTCCGAGCGCGCCCACCCCCCGATCCCCGCGATCACCTACCCGGCCGAGCTGCCGGTGAGCGGTCGACGCGACGACATCGCCGGCGCCATCCGCGACCACCAGGTCGTCATCGTCGCGGGCGCCACGGGGTCGGGCAAGACGACCCAGCTGCCGAAGATCTGCCTCGAGCTGGGTCGCGGGTCGATCGCCCACACGCAGCCGCGGCGGCTGGCGGCGCGCACCATCGCCGAGCGCGTGGCCGAGGAGCTCGGCACGGAACTGGGCGACCTGGTCGGATACCAGGTGCGGTTCACGGACCGGGCGAGCGAGGCCACGCGCATCAAGGTGATGACCGACGGCATCCTCCTGAACGAGATCCACCGCGACCGCGAGCTCCGACGCTACGACACGATCATCATCGACGAGGCGCACGAGCGCAGCCTCAACATCGACTTCCTGCTCGGCTACCTCAAGCGCCTGCTCCCCCGACGCCCCGACCTGCGCGTGATCATCACGAGCGCGACGATCGACCCGGAGAGCTTCGCGCGCCAGTTCGCCGACGCCGCGGGCGAGCCCGCACCGATCATCGAGGTGTCCGGCCGCACCTACCCGGTCGAGGTCAGGTACCGGCCGCTGGTGTCGGAGTCCGCGGGGTCCGGCGACGAGGTCGACGACGACGGCGCCGCCGCGGAGGACCGCGACGTCCAGCAGGGCATCCTCGACGCGCTGGACGAGCTCGAGCGCGAGTCGTCGGGCGACGTCCTGGTGTTCCTGTCCGGCGAGAGCGAGATCCGCGACGCCGAGGCCGCCGTCCGGGCCCACTACTCGACGGGTCCGGGCGCGCGACGGGGCGGCGAGACCGAGGTGCTCCCGCTCTACGGCCGGTTGTCGTCGGCCGACCAGCACCGGGTCTTCGAGCCCTCGAAGGTCGCCGGGCTCCGGCGGCGCATCATCCTCGCGACGAACGTCGCCGAGACGAGCCTCACCGTGCCCGGCATCCGCTACGTCGTGGACGCCGGCACGGCGCGCATCAGCCGGTACTCCGCGCACTCCAAGGTGCAGCGGCTTCCCATCGAGGCGATCTCGCAGGCGTCCGCGAACCAGCGGTCGGGTCGCTCGGGCCGGACGAGCGACGGCATCGCCATCCGGCTGTACTCCGAGGAGGACTTCGGCCGGCGGCCCGAGTACACCGACCCGGAGATCCTGCGCACCAACCTCGCCGCGGTCATCCTCCAGATGGCCTCGCTCGGACTCGGGGCCGTCGAGGACTTCCCGTTCCTGACCCCGCCCGATCCGCGCGGGATCCGCGACGGCGTCGAACTGCTGCGCGAGCTCGGCGCGATCGACGACGCGGATGCCGCGGACGGCCCCCGGCTCACCCGCACCGGGCGGCAGCTCGCCCGCCTGCCCATCGAGCCCCGGTTCGCTCGCATGGTGCTCGAGTCGAAGGCGCAGGGCGTGAGCCGCGAGGTGCTCGCCATCGTCGCGGGCCTGACCATCCAGGATCCGCGCGAACGACCGCTCGAGCGACGCGAGCAGGCCGACGCGATGCACGCGCGGTTCGTCGATCCGACGAGCGACTTCCTCACGCTGCTGAACCTCTGGAACCACCTCGAGCAGCAGCAGCGCGAGCTCTCGGGCAGCGCGTTCCGCCGGATGTGCCGGAACGAGTTCCTCAACTACCTCCGCGTGCGCGAATGGCAGGACCTGTTCCGGCAGCTCGTCCGGCTGGCCAAGCCCCTGGGGCTGCACGTCGCGAAGGAGGCGGGCGCGCCGAACCCCGACGGCATCCACCGTTCGCTGCTCGCCGGGCTCCTGTCGCACATCGGCATCCGCGACGACAGCCGGACCTCCAGCGGCCGCGGCGGCGCGGGGGGCCAGCGCGAGGCCGAGCGCCGGGGGCGCCGCCAGCAGGCCGAGTTCGCGGGCGCCCGCAACGCGCGGTTCGTGGTCTTCCCGGGGTCGGCGCTCGCGAAGAAGCCGCCGGCCGCGATCATGGCCGCCGAGCTGGTCGAGACGAGCCGGCTCTTCGCCCGCACGGTCGCGGCGATCGATCCCGCGTGGGCCGAGCAGCTCGCCGGCCCCCTCGTCAAGCGCACCTGGTCGGAACCGCGCTGGGAGCGACGCCAGGGCTCGGCCGTCGCCGACGAGAAGGCGACCCTGTTCGGCGTGGTCATCGTGCCGAAGCGGCGGGTCCAGCTCGCGCGCATCGACGCCACCCTGGCGCGCGAGCTGTTCATCAGGAACGCGCTCGTCGACGAGGACTGGGACTGGAACCGGCTCGACCGGCGGGTGTTCGGATTCATCCGGCGCAACCGCGAACTGCGCCGGGAGCTCGGCGAGCTCGAGGAGCGCACTCGCCGTCGCGACGTCCTGGCGGGCGACGAGGCCGTGGTCGTCTTCTACGAGCGGCGGATCCCCGACGAGGCGACCGACGCGCGCGCCTTCGAGCGCTGGTGGCGGGCCGAGCATCGACGCTCCCCCGACCTGCTGACGATGACCCGGGCCGACCTGGTCGGCGACGACGACGTCTCGACGGACGGCGGCTTCCCCGACCGCTGGCGCCAGGGCGACCAGGCGCTGACCCTCCGCTACCGCTTCGAGCCCGGCGCCGACGACGACGGCGTGAGCGTGGTGGTTCCGCTGGTGCTGCTGCCCCGCCTCGACGCGGCGGGCTTCGACTGGCAGGTGCCGGGGCTGCGCGACGAGCTGATCACCGCCATGCTGCGCACGCTCCCCAAGGTGCTCCGCCGGCAGGTGGTGCCCGCGGCGGAGTGGGCGGCCAAGATCGCCGCCGAGCTGCCCGACGGACCGGAGGCGGGTCAAGCGCGCCCGCCGTTCGCCGAGCAGGTGGCCGCGGTGGTCAAGCGCCTCACGTACGCCCCGGTGACCGCGGAGGACTTCGACCTCGAGCGGCTCCCGCCGCACCTGCGCGTCACGTTCCGCGCCGTCGACGAGCGCGGGCGCGGCGTCGGCGACGACAAGGACCTCGCCGCGCTCCAGGCCCGGCTCGCCGACCGCGCCGGCCGGGCCGTCGCGTCGACGTTCGCCGGCGGGCCCGGGGGCGCTCGGGACGGTCGAGCGGATGCCGGGGATCGGCCCGCAGCCGGCCGGGATCTTTCGGGCGCGCGGCCCGGGCGTGGCCCCGCACGTCCCGCCTCGCCGGCATTCGCCGAGCGGTCCGGCCTGACGGCCTGGGAGTGGGACGCGCTCCCCGACCACGTGGACACCCGCCAGGCGGGCAACACCGTTCGCGCCTACCCGGCGCTGGTCGACGAGGGCACCGGGGTGGCGCTGCGGCTCGTGCCGACGGCGGAGGAGCGCGACCGCGCCTCGCGCCGCGGCATCCGTCGCCTGCTCGTCCTCGCGACGCCGACCCCGGTCGCCTACGTGCAGGAGCACCTCTCCAACCCCGAGAAGCTCGCCCTCGCGTCCAGCGCGTACGCCGGGCCCCGGGCGCTGCTCGACGACTGCCTGGCCGCTGTCGTCGACGCCGAACTGCGCGCGCGGCACGCTGACGGGCTCGTGCGGACGCGGGCGGAGTTCGAGGCGGTCCGCGACGCCGTCTCGGCCCACGTGGTGGAGCGCATGTTCGACACGGTCTCGCTCGTCTCGCGGATCCTCGTCGCGGCGCGCGAGGCCGACCGGGCGATCACGAAGGCGTCGAGCCTGCAGCTCATGTCGGCGCTCGCCGATGCGCGATCCCAGCTGGAGGCGCTCGTGCCGTCCGGCTTCGTGTCGGCCACGGGCCTCGAGCGGCTCCGGCACCTGCCGCGCTACCTCGAGGCGATCACGGTGCGCGTCCGGCGCATGCAGGAGCATCCCGGCCGCGACCGGCAGCTCCTGACCGAGTTCGAGCAGGCCCGGACGGCCTATGAGAAGGGCGGCGGCACGCTCCCGATCGACCCGGAGGCCGACCCCGGGCTCGTTCGCGTGCGCTGGATGCTCGAGGAGCTGCGCGTCGGGCTGTTCGCCCAGGAGCTGCGGACCGCGGAGACGGTGTCGGTGAAGCGGATCGCGAAGGCGCTCGCGGGGTCCTGACCTCGGCGCCTCGGCGTGCGCGTCGGTAGAGTCTGAGGGTGGCGAGCTACACCGACCTGCTGAGGACCCCGGGCGTCGCTCGCATCATCGCCGCCCAGCTCACGGCTCGGTTCCCGTCGGGCATGCTCTCGCTCGCGTTCCTGCTGCACGTCGAGCGCGAGACGGGCTCGTACGGCGCCGCCGGCCTGGTGCTGGCCGCGACCTCGATCGGCCAGGCCGTCGCCGGCCCGTTGACGAGCCGCCTGATGGGCCGCTTCGGAATGAGGCCGGTGCTCATCCTGACGCTGGCGGTGTGCACGACGGCGGTGATCGCGATCGGCGTGCTCCCGCTCACCGTGCCGATGTACATGCTGGTCGGCCTGGTCTGCGGACTCGCGACGCCGCCCGTGCAGCCCGCGGTGCGCACGATCTACCCGAAGATGGTGAACTCCCGGCAGCTCACCCCCCTCTTCTCGCTCGACGCGTCGGCCCAGGAGATCATCTGGGTCGTCGGGCCCGTGGTCACGGCGTTCGTCTCGACCCAGATCGGCACCGCGTGGGGCATCCTGCTGGCCGCCGCCCTGATGGTGGCCGGCGGCGTGTGGTTCATCGCCTCGCCCGAGCTCGGCCGCGTGCGCATCCCGCGCTCGAAGCGCCGGTTCGGCACGGTGCTCGCCCGGCCGCCCGTGCTGCTCGCGACGGTCGTCGGCTTCCTCCTGATCGGGGCGTGCGCGGCGATCGAGGCGGGCGTGGTTGCCGCGTTCGGCCACGACGGGGCCGAAGCCGGGATCGTGCTGGCGATCTTCTCGATCGGCAGCCTCGCCGGCGGCCTCGGGTTCGGCCACGCGCCGATCAGTCCGTGGTCCACCGCCCGCCGCATGTTCATCGTCTTCGCGGGCACCGCGCTGGCGGCCTTCTCGATGGACTTCTGGTGGCTCGCCGTCACCCTGTTCATCGCGGGCATCGGCATCGCGCCCGCCCTCGCGGTGCTCTTCGCGATCGTGTCGGCGAGCGTCAAGTTCTCCGACACCGCCGAGGCCTACGGCTGGGTGGGAACGGGCCAGCTCATCGGCGCCGCACTCGGATCGGCCCTCGCGGGCTTCCTCATCGACGGCTACGACGCGGTCGGCGCGTTCTGGGCGGCCGGGGCGCTCGCGTTCCTCGGCTTCCTCGTGCCCGCGCTCGCCCGGCGGTGGCACCCCGACCTGCGCGGTCGCGACGCGTCCCCGATCCCCGATACCGAACCGGTGGCCATCACGCCCAGCTGACCTCCGATCGATCCGAACGAAAGGCGCACGGATGCCGCACCAGCCCCTCGCTCCCATGATCCCGCTCGCGGACGGCCGTGCGATCCCGCAGGTCGGCTACGGCATGTACAAGGTGCCGGCAGCGGATGCCACCCGGCTCGCGCTCGACGCCATCGAGCTCGGCTACCGGCACCTCGACACCGCCGCGCTCTACGGCAACGAGGCCGAGGCGGGAGCCGCCGCACGCGAGTGCGGGCTGCCCCGCGACGAGCTCTTCGTGACGAGCAAGGTCTGGAACGACGACCACGGCTACGACGAGACCCTGCGCGCCTTCGACACGTCGATGGCGAGCTTCGGGCTGGACCGCCTCGACCTGTACCTCATCCACTGGCCGGTGCCGTCGCGGGACCGCTACGTGGACACCTGGCGCGCGCTGATCCGCCTCCGGGACGAGGGCCGCGTGTCGTCGATCGGCGTCTCGAACTTCCACGCGCACCACCTCGATCGGCTCATCGACGAGACCGGAGTCGTTCCGGTCGTGAACCAGGTGGAGCTGCACCCGTGGCTGCCGCAGCGCGAGCTGCGTGCGGCGCACGACCGTCTCGGCATCCGCACCGAGGCATGGTCGCCGCTCGCGCGCGGGAGACTGCTCGGCGATCCCGTCCTCGAGCCGATCGCCGCGAAGCACGGCCGGTCGGTCGCTCAGGTCGTGCTGGCCTGGCACGTCGCGCAGGGCACGATCGTGATCCCGAAGGCCTCGAGCCGCGAACGCATCGCCGAGAACCTCGACGTGTTCTCGTTCGACCTCGACGAGGCCGACGTCGCGGCGATCGCGACGCTCGAATCCGGCGAGCGCACCGGACGCGACCCCGACGAGGACTGATCCCCCCGCCGTTCCGAGGCGTCTTCACAGCCGCGCGGATATCGTGGCCCCATGCGGGCGGTGGTGATCGGGAGCGGGTTCGGCGGCCTGGCCGCGGCCGTCCGCCTCGCCGCGGCGGGGCACGAGGTCACGGTGCTCGAGCAGCGCGACCGGATCGGCGGCCGCGCGTACCTCTACGAGCTCGACGGATTCCGCTTCGACGGCGGCCCCACGGTGCTCACCGCCCCGTTCATGTTCGAGGAGCTGTTCGCCCTCGCCGGCGAACGCCTCGAGGACCACGTCGAACTGGTGCCGCTCGACCCGTTCTACCGGGCGTTCGACGCGGACGGGACGCCGTTCGACTTCCACGCCGACGCCGAGCGGATGCGTCGGGAGGTCACGCGGCGCAGCCCCGCGGACGAACCGGGCTACGCCCGGCTCAGCGCCCGCATCAGCCGCATCTTCGATGCGTTCTATCCCTACACGGAGCGGCCGATGATGCACGTGCACGTCATGCTGCGCATGCTCCCCTTCCTGCTGCGCCATCGGGCGGCGCTCGGGGTGCAACGACTCGTCGACGGATGCGTCCGCGACCCGTTCCTGCGGCGCGCGCTCGCGTTCCACCCGCTGCTCATCGGCGGGCATCCGGCGCACACGCCCGCGCTCTACTCGCTCATCGTAGAGTTCGAGCGACGGTGGGGCGTGCACTACGCGGTGGGCGGCACCGCGGCCATCGTCGACGCGCTCGGCTCGCTCCTGGCGCGCCTCGGCGGGCGCATCGAGTGCGGGGTCGCGGTCGATCGGATCCTGGTCGCGTCGGGGCGGGTGACCGGCGTCCGGCTGGCCGACGGATCCGAGCGTCCGGCCGACGTCGTCATCTCCAACGCCGATCCCGGCCACACGATCGACGGGCTGCTCGGGCAGCGGCGGAGCCTCGCGGCGCGGCGCCTTCGCGCGGCCAGGCCCAGCATGTCGCTGCACGTGCTGTACCTCGGCGCCGACCGCACCTGGCCCTCGACCCCGCTCGCGCACCACAACCTGCTGCTCGGCGGCGACGCCCGTCAGGTGCTCGGTCGCGTGTTCGGCCGCACGCGGCGGGCGCGGGCGCGAGCGGGCGAGCCGCTGGGTGCGGACGACCTCTTCCTCTACGTCCACCTGCCCACGCGCACCGACGCCACGGTCGCGCCCGAGGGGTGCGAGGCGATGTACGTGCTCGTCGCGGCGCCGCCGCTCGACGACGACGAGGAGGTGCCCGAGGCCGAGACGCGGCGCATCCGCGACCTCGTGGTCGACACGCTCGACCGGCGATTCCTGCCGGGCCTGGCCTCGCACCTCCGGGTCGAGCATGCGATCGGCCCCGACCACTTCCGCGACGTCCTCAACACCCCGCACGGTGCGGCGTTCTCCCTGCAGCCGACCCTGTTCCAGTCCGGGTGGTTCCGCCCGCACAACCGTTCGCCGCGCGTGGCCGGACTGTACCTCGTCGGGGCGGGCACGCACCCCGGCGCCGGCGTGCCCGCCGTGCTCGCGTCGGGGAAGATCGCCGCCGACCTGATCGAGCGCCGGTGGAAGTCCGAAGCCCCCCGGAGGGCCGTGACTCCGGCGCCGACGGCCGTGAGGACCCGATGACGGCCGGCCACGCGGTGCACGGCTTCGGCGAGAGCCCCGAGGTCGCCCTCGACGACGTCCCCGTCGACGGCCGGATGCCGGACTGGCTCACGGGCTCGCTGCTCCGCAACGGCCCCGGGACGTTCCGGGTCGGCGCCCAGCGCTACCGGCACTGGTTCGACGGCCTCGCGATGCTGCACCGCTTCACCATCGACCGGGGGCGCGTGTCGTACGCGAACCGCTTCCTCGAGACCGAGTCGTACCGGGCGGCGCGCGACGAGGGCCGGATCGCCTATCCCGAGTTCGCCACCGATCCGTGCCGGTCGCTGTTCGCACGCGCGATGGCGGTGTTCGACCCGAAGGTCACCGACAGCGCGAAGGTGAACATCGCCCGCATCGCCGAGCACTTCCTCGCGCTCGCCGAGACCCCCATCCAGGTCGAGTTCGACCCCCAGACCCTCCGGACCGTGGGCGTCGCCGGGTGGGACCGCTCGGACTTCGGGAGGATGACGACGGTCCATCCGCACCTCGACGAGGCGCGGCACGAGGCGACCAACCTCGTCACGCGATACGGCGCCCTGAGCACGTACGTCTTCCGCCGCGTCGACACCCGCGAGCCCTCGCTCCTGCGGGGCGACACCGTCGCGACGCGCGCGGTCCGCGAGCCGTCGTACATCCATTCCTTCGGGATGTCGGAGCGGTACCTGGTGCTGGTCGAGTTCCCGCTCGTGGTCAATCCGATCTCGCTCCTGCTCTGGCTGCGCCCGTACATCGAGAACTTCCGGTGGAAGCCCGAGCGCGGGACGTGCATCCACGTGTTCGACCGCGCGAGCGGCGCGCACGTCCGGTCGGCCATCGCCGACCCGTTCTTCGCCTTCCACCACGTCAATGCCTACGACGAGGACGGGTCCGTCGTGGTCGACCTCGTGGCCTACGACGACGCATCGGTCATCGAGGCGTTCTACCTGCATCGCCTCTCCGAACCGGACGTGCGGATCCCCCCCGGCACGCTCCGGCGGCTGCGGGTCCCGCTGCACGGATCCGACGAGCGGCTGCGGGCGAACGCCCTCTCGACCACCGCGATCGAACTGCCGGGCATCGACTACGCCCGGCTCAACACGAGTCCGAACCTCCGGTACGTGTACGGCGTGGGGCTGCAGGGCGAGCAGGGGTTCTACGACCAGCTCGTCAAGATCGACGTCGCCACCGGAACCACCGCGACCTGGCACGAACCGGACTGCTTCCCTGGGGAGGGCGTCTTCGTGGGTCGCCCCGGACGCGAGGCCGAGGACGACGGCGTGGTCCTGTCCGTCGTCCTCGACGCCGCACAGGGCACCTCGTTCCTGCTGGTGCTCGACGCCGCGTCCTTCACCGAGGTCGCGCGGGCGCGACTGCCCCACCCGGTGCTGCTCGGCTACCACGGGCAGTTCTACGACGACCTGCGGACGGGCGAGACCGGATCGTGACCCGACTCGCAGCGCGAGTCCAGACGGAGGGTCGCGACGCGGGAGTACCGTGACCGCATGACCCGCCGACGCGTCCTCCTCGTCTCCGCCGTCGCACTGGCCGTGCTGCTGACGAGCGGGTGCAGCGCAGGCGGATTCGGCGGCGGCGAGGACTCCGGCGGGGTGGCGCAGCCGGATATCGGCGTCGAGGCGCCGACCGGGGACGAGGGGGTGGCCCCGCGCGACGACGCCCAGTTCGGCGAGGACCGCCTCGTGGACGCGCCCGAGGAGCGCAGCGTGATCACCACCGGACGGCTCGCGCTGACCGTCGACGACCCGGTCGACTCGGCGACCGACGCGGTCGGGATCGTCGCGGCGGCCGGCGGCCGCGTCGACAGCCGGAGCGAGACGCCGGGCACCGACCTCCAGCCGGCGCGGGCGACCCTGGTGGTGCGGATTCCCGCGGACGACTTCGAGGAGGTGCTCGCCGACCTCCGTGCGCTCGGCGCCGTGACCTCCGTCCAGGTCGACGCCACCGACGTGACGCAGGAGCGCCAGGACCTCGACGCGCGGATCGAGGCCCTGCAGACGTCGGTCGATCGCCTGCTCGCGCTGCTCGCCGATGCCGACGACACCGCGGACCTGATCGCGATCGAGTCCGAGCTCACCGCCCGGCAGGCCGAGCTCGACGGCCTCAGGGCGCAACGCGACTGGCTCGCCGACCAGGTCGACTACTCCACGCTCACCGTCGAGCTCCTGACCGAGGGCGTCGCGCCCGAAGCCGGGCCCGACGACTTCTGGAGCGGCGCGGCCGCCGGATGGGAGGCGCTCGTCGCCTTCGCCTCGGGCCTGCTCGTGGTCGCGGGCGTCCTGCTGCCGTGGCTCGCCGTGCTGGTCGTCATCGGCGCGATCGTCACCGGCGTGGTCCTCCTGGCGGTGCGCGCGACGCGACGCGGCCGCGCGCAGGTCCCGCCGGGGACCCCGGGGCCCGACGACCGCGCGTAGGCTGGCGCCGTGCCGACGCCCGCGACGAATCCGACGACCCCGACGCCCGACGACCTCCTCGACGACGCGCTCCTCGCGCGGTTCCGCGAGCGCGCCGCCCGATACGACCGCGACAACGCCTTCTTCGCCGAGGACCTGGCCGAGCTTCGCGAGGCCGGCTACCTCCGGGCCGTGGTCCCCGCCGCGGCCGGCGGCCTGGGGTGGGGACTGTCCGACCTGGTCCGTGCCCAGATGCGACTGGCCGCGGCGGCTCCGGCCACCGCGCTCGGGGTGAACATGCACCTCGTGTGGACGAGCGTCGCCCGCCTGCTGCACGATCGCGGCGACGATGCGCTGGAGTTCCTCCTGCACGAGGCGTCGGCCGGCGAGGTCTTCGCCTTCGGGATCTCCGAGGCCGGCAACGACCTCATGCTGTTCGGGTCCGACACGGTCGCCGACCCGCAGTCCGACGGCAGTGTGCGGTACACCGGGCGCAAGATCTTCACGTCGCTCTCCCCCGCATGGACCCGCCTCGGCGTGCACGGGCTCGACACCCGCTCCGACGACGCGCCGAAGCTCGTCTACGGCTTCATCGACCGCGAGGACCCCGACGTGCGGACGCTCGACGACTGGGACACGATCGGCATGCGCGCGACGCAGAGTCGGACGACCGTCCTCGACGGCGCCGTCGCCGCCTCCGACCGGATCGTCCGCCGGCTCGACCCGGGACCGTCCGACGACGCGTTCGTGCGGGCGATCTTCGCCTGCTTCGAACTGCTCATCTCCTCGGTCTACGCGGGCCTGGCCACGCGCGCGCTCGACCTCGCGGTCGCCTCGGCGACGGAGCGCGTGTCGCGGAGGACCGGGGCGCCGCGCTCGGAGGACCCCGGAGTGCGACGCCGCATCGGCGAGGCCGCATCGCTCCTCGACGCGCTCGAGCCCCAGCTGCTGGCGCTGGCGCGCGACCTCGACGAGGGAGTGGACCACGGCGCGATGCGGTTCGCGAAGCCGTCGGGGCTGAAGATGCGCGCCGTGGGCACGGCGCGCGACGTGGTGGAGCAGGCGGTGCGCGTCGCCGGAGGGCGGACCTTCTTCGCCGGCGACGAACTCGGACGGCTCCAGCGCGACGTGCTGGCCGGTGCGTTCCATCCGTCGAGCGACGACGCGGCGCTCGCCGCGTTCGCGACCGCGCGACTCGGACCGCCACGGGACTGAAGCCCCGTGCCGCGCAGGGCTCCCGGTCGATAGACTGGCGCCCGCGGCACCGGCCGCCCACTCCAGAGGAGGTTCCGTGAGCGCGTTCCCCTTCATCATCGCGATGGCGATCTTCGGGTTCGGCATGTGGCTGACCAGCGTCGCCGTCGAGGTCCCCGGCTTCGAGGCCCTCGTCTTCTTCGGCGGCATCGTCGCCGTGGCCGTCGCCGTGGCGGTGCCCATCCAGCTCCTCGGCCACCGCGAGAGCGGGGTCTGATGGCGCTGCCCGACGAGGACACCGTCGTCACCTTCCCCGTCGGGGATCTCACCGCCACCGCGACCGTGCTCCACGTCGCGCCGCACGGCGACCGGCTCGCCGTCGTGACCGACTGCACGAGCATCCACCCGGTCGATCACGCCTGGCCCGACCAGCCCGCCGACCCGGGCGTGCTCCGCGTCGACGGGCGCGAGTTCGTCATCCGCGATGCGGTCGTGGCCGCGACCGACGGCGACGACCTCCACATCGGCGACCTGCCGGTGCGCACCGGCACCGACGGCTGGGCGTTCCTCGTGGCGCACCTCGTCGACGCCGATGCCGAGGTCGCGGAGGGCGACGAGGTCGAGCTCGAAGCGGATGGCGCGGCGCGCTACGCCCTGTCGCTCGGCCACACGGCCTGCCACGCCGCCTCGCTCGCCCTGAACCGCGCACTCGCCGAACGATGGACGAAGTCCGCCCGGGAGGACGCGCTCGGCGCACCCGACTTCGACGGGATCGCGATCGCGACGTCGCGCATCGGGCCCGGCGGTTCGACCGACCGGTACCGCCTGAACAAGTCGCTGCGACGCGCGGGCTTCGATGCGACCGGGCTGCCCGACGCGCTCGACGAGCTCGCGGCATCCGTCGATGCCACGCTGGCCGAATGGGTCGGCGCCGACGCGAAGGTGCGCATCGAGCGCGTCGGGGATCGCCTGACCGATCGACGGACCTGGGTCTGCGAGCTCCCCGGCGCATCGGCGCGGATCCCGTGCGGCGGCACCCACGCCGACTCGCTCGGCGAGCTCGGCGGCGTCCACGTCGCGTTCGCGATGGAGGACGACGGGGGCACTCCCGTCCTCGTGATGACCACCCGGACCGACGCCGGCGCCGGTCCCTCCTGACCGCGCGCGTCGAAGCTGGGCGTTCCTCAGCCGCGACACCTCGCTGCGGGGTTAGCATGTCGGGCGTGGGAATTCGCATCGAGAAGGTCGACCTGCCCGGGATCGGCTTCCGCCACGACCTCGTGACCGAGGGCGGGCGGCGCATCAGCGTGGTGTCGCACCGGGACGGCGAACGCGATCTCGGCGTCTTCGACGAGGACGACCCCGACGCCTGCCGCGACTCCATCCCCCTGAACGACGACGAGGCGGCCGCGCTGGCCGACGTGCTCGGTGCGTCGGTCATGATGTCGCGGCTCACCAGCCTCTCGGACGAGACGGCCGGACTGTTCACCGAGCAGATCGCGCTGCCCACCGACTCCCCTTACCTGAACCACCCGCTCGGCGACACCAGGGCGCGGACCCGGACCCATTCCTCGATCGTCGCGATCGTCCGGGACGGGCAGCTCATCCCCTCGCCCACCCCGTCCGACGTGCTGCGGGCCGGCGACGTGATCGTCGCGGTCGGCACTCGGAAGGGACTCGACGCGGTCGCCCGCCTGCTCGCACACGGCCCCGACTGACGCGGGGCACGGGATGCACGAGACCACGCTGCTCCTCATCGAAGTCGGCGCGCTGCTCCTCGGCATGAGCCTCCTCGGCCGCCTCGCCATCCGCATCGGCGTCTCGCCCATCCCGTTCTACCTGCTCCTCGGCCTCGCCTTCGGCAACGGCGGCCTCCTGCCGTTCGAGGCGAGCGAGGAGTTCTTCGCCACGGGCTCGGAGATCGGCGTCATCCTCCTGCTCGCCCTGCTCGGCCTCGAGTACACGGCGCAGGAACTGGTGACGGGGCTGCGCTCGTCGCGCACGGCGGGCCTGCTCGATGCGGTCCTCAACGCGCTGCCCGGCGCGGCGCTGGCGCTGCTGCTCGGGTGGGGTCCGGTCGCGGCGGTCGCGCTCGCCGGCGTCACTTGGATCTCCTCGTCGGGGGTCATCGCGAAGCTCCTCCGCGACCTGGGTCGCCTGTCGAACCGCGAGACGCCGTCGGTGCTCGCGGTCCTCGTGCTCGAGGACCTGGCGATGGCCTTCTACCTGCCCGTGCTGTCGGCGCTCGTGATCGGGGTCAGCCTCGCGCAGGGCGCGATCGCGGTCGCGGTCGCGGTCGCGGTGGTCGTCGTCATCCTGTTCGTCGCGCTGCGTCACGGGCACGTCGTCTCGAGGCTGTTCCCGGCCGAGCACGCCGAGCCGCTGCTGCTCGGCGTGCTGGGACTGGTGATGCTCGTGGCGGGCCTGGCGCAGGAGGTGAACGTCTCGGCCGCCGTCGGGGCGTTCCTCGTGGGGATCGCCCTCTCGGGACGCGTCGCCGCCAATGCCAGCGCGGTGCTGACGCCCCTGCGCGACCTGTTCGCGGCGATCTTCTTCGTCTTCTTCGGGCTCACCACGGACTCGTCGGCGATCGTCGCCATGATCCCGGCCGCGCTCGCCCTCGCCGTCGTGACCGTGCTCACCAAGCTGGTCTCCGGCGCGTACGCCGCTCGGCGGGCCGGGGTCGGCACCCTCGGCCAGTGGCGCGCCGGCCTCGTGCTCGCCCCCCGGGGCGAGTTCTCGATCGTGATCGCCGGCCTCGCGGTCGGCGCGGGCGTCGAGCCGGCGCTCGCCCCGCTCGCCACGGCGTACGTGCTCATCACGATCGTCGGCGGCACGCTGCTCGCGAGGCTTCCGGATGCCGCGTGGTTCCGGACCGCCGTCCGCCGCCGCAGCGCCCGACGGTCCGCGGCGGCCGCCGGCCGGCCGTGAGCGCAGCCGGTCAGCCGGCGTCGCCGTCGCCCGGGACGCTCGCCGCCTCCGCCGTCTCCGCGTCGGCGTCGGCCGCGGCGAGCAGCTCCCGCACGCGCGGCACCACCTGCGTGGCGTAGAGCTCGATGCTGCGCATCATCACCTCGTGCGGGAGCGTGCCGTTGGAGTACTTGAGGTCGAACCGGTCGACGCCGAGCGCACGGATCGCCGCGGCGATCTTCTGCGCGACGGTCTCGGGCGAGCCGGCGTAGAGCGCGCCGTGGACGCTCGCCTCGCCCTCGAAGTGGTCGCGGGTCACGGCACCCCAGCCGCGCTCGCGGCCGATGCGGTTCATGATGACCTCGTAGTGCGGCCAGAGGACGTCGAGTGCCTCGTCGTCGGTCTCGGCGACGAGGCCCGGCGAGTGCACCGCGATGGGCTGGGGCTCGTGGCCGAACTGCGAGAGCGCCTTGCGATAGAGGTCGGCGAGCGGCGCGAAGCGGGCCGGGCTGCCGCCGATGATGGCGAGCACGAGGGGCAGGCCGTAGTGGGCGGCGCGCACGACCGACTCGGGGCTGCCGCCGACGCCGACCCAGGTCTTCAGTCGTCCGTGCTCGACCTTCGGGAAGACGAGCTGGTCGGTCAGCGGCGCGCGCAGCTTGCCCTCCCAGGTGACGGGCTCCTGCGGGAGCAGGGCCGAGAAGAGATTGAGCTTCTCCTCGAAGAGGTCCTGGTACTGGCTCAGCTCGTAGCCGAACAGGGGGAACGACTCGATGAAGGATCCGCGGCCGAGGATCACCTCGGCGCGCCCGTTCGACAACCCGTCGAGCGTCGCGAACCGCTGGTGCACCCGGACCGGGTCGTCGGAGCTCAGCACGGTCACGGCGGAGCCGAGGTGGATGCGCTCCGTCCGGCTCGCGATCGCGGCGAGCACGACCTCGGGCGCGGAGATCGCGAACTCGTGGCGGTGGTGCTCGCCCACGCCGAAGAAGTCGAGCCCCAGGCGGTCGGCGAGCGCGGCCTCCTCGACGACGTTCCGGAGGACCTGGGCCTGGCTCAGCAGTTCGCCGTCGGGGCCGACGGTCACGTCGCCGAACGTGTCGAGTCCGAATTGGTGGTGGCGCGTCATCCGCTGCTCCCTCGTCCGAGATGATGCATGTGCATGCATCGCTGTGGAACCCCGTCGGGACCGAGACTATTCCGCCCGCCCGAGCCGCGGGGAATGCCGGAGGTCCCGCGAGCGTTCCCAACCCACGAGGCGGCGCGCCCGGCCCGCCGTCGCCGCGATCGACCAGGAGGACACCACGTGACGGATCACCGACCCGCGATCGGCATCTTCGGTGCCGGGAAGGTCGGCACCGCGCTGGCGCGCCTGCTCGTGTCCGCCGGGTACGACGTCGCCCTCACCGGGTCGCCGCGGCAGACCGCTCTCGAGCTGCTCGTCTCGGTCGTGGCTCCCGGGGCCCGCGTGGCCGACGCCGCCCGGCTCGTCGAGGAGGCCGACCTGATCATCGTCGCCGTCCCGTTCGGCAAGGCGCGCACGGTGCCGTGGGACTCCTTCGACGGCAAGGTGGTCGTCGACGCCACGAACTACTGGCCGCCCATCGACGGCAACATCCGCTCCGTGGACGACGACCCGCGGAGCACGAGCGAGATCCACGCGGGGCTGAACCCGCGGGCGCGGCTCGTGAAGTCGCTGAACCACCTCGGGTACCACGAGATGGAGGACGACGCGCTGCCGGCCGGCGCCCCGATGCGCCGCGCGCTGGCGGTCGTCGGAGACGACGAGGAGGCCCGCGCGACCGTCGCACGCGTCATCGACGACCTCGGGTTCGACGCCGTGGACGGCGGGCCGCTCGCGAACGGCCGGGCGCTGGAGCCCGGTCACGCCGCCTTCGGGCGCGAGCTCTCCGCCCGCGAGCTCGCCGCGCTCATGACCGCGGAGCACGCACCCGTCGGGTAGCCGGCTCCGACCGGCCGTCGACCCCACGGGACTCGCCGGGCAGCGGGGTGCCTTCGGCGCGACGCTGCCGGAGATCGACGAGCCCGACGGACAGGGCGACGAGCAGCAGTCCGCCCGCCGACGCCATGCCGAGCGCGTAGGCGCGGTGGAACACGTCGACGCCCGACTCGGCGACCGGGGCGAGGTACACGGTCGAGAAGAACAGCGACAGCGCGACGGCCGTGCCGATCGCCGTGCCGATGCGCTGGCCGAGCTGGCCGACCGACCCGGCCAGCCCGCCCTGCGCCACCGGCACCTCGGCGAGCGCGAGCACCTGGTTGGGGGCGATCACGAAGCCTCCGCCCGCACCGGCGACGAGCATGACGCCGGCCATGAGCCACGGGGTGAGCGAGGGCGGCGTCACGACCGCGACCAGGACCAGCAGGCCGAACCCCGCGAGCAGCAGCACGAGGCCGCCGACGACGAGCGGGCGCCCGATCCGGTTGACCAGCCGACCTCCCAGCCACGAGGTCACCGCGCTCGACAGGGCGAAGCCGATCGTGACCATGCCCGCGAACACCGGCTCCAGGCCCAGTCCCTGCTGCAGGAACAGGTTCGTCAGCAGGAACGTCGACGGCATCGCACCGAAGTACGCGACCGCGAGCAGCGTGCCGTTGCGGTACGAGCCGAGCGAGAACAGGCCCAGCGGCACGAGGGGGGCTCGCCCGGACGCGGCGTACCGGCGCTCCCACCACACGAAGCCCGCGACGGCGACCGCGCAAAGGACCAGGGTCCACCACCGCGCCGGGTCGTCGTCGGGCGATCCCGTCGTGAACAGGAAGGGCCACATCAGCGCGGTCACCGCGATCCCGAACAGCACGACCCCGACCGGATCGAGCGAGATCCGCGACCGCTCCCCCTCCGGCCGGCCGGGCAGCAGCCGCGCGGCGAACGCGATGGCTGCGAGCGCCAGGGGCACGTTCATCCAGAAGATGCCGCGCCATCCGTCGACCGGGCCGCCGATCGCGATCGCGAGGCCGCCGAGCGTCGGGCCGAACGCGGTCGAGATGCCGATGGTCGCACCGAACAGGCCGAAGGCGGCGCCCCGCTCGGCACCTTGGAAGAGCTGCTGGACGAGCCCGATCACCTGCGGCATCTGGATCCCCGCGGCGACGCCCTGGAGCAGGCGGCCCACGAGGAGCACGCCGGACGAGGGCGCGAGCGCGCACACCAGGCTGGTCAGCGCGAACAGCGAGAGGCCGACGAGGAACATGGCCTTGCGCGACCCCTGGTCGCCGAGTCGCCCGGCGGGCACGAGCGTGAGGCCGAAGGAGAGCACGAAGCCGGACACGAGCAGCTGCAGCTGGGTGGACGAGGCGCCGAGCGCCTCCTCGATCGACGGGAGCGCGACGTTGACCTTGGTGAGGTCCATGATCGTGATCGCGGCCACGGCGACGCAGACCCAGTAGGCGCGCCACCGCTTGTCGTTCCCCGTCCTCGCGGGGCCGGCGGGCTGCGGCATCCGCTCAGCCTACGCCGGTACCGCCGCGCCGGCCGTCCGGGGGCGGGGACATGCGGCCGATCGTCAGGGTTGCAGGCGCTGGAGGCTCCATCCTCCCGGCTCCGCCGCGGGATCGCGGGAGAAGACCAGCCGGTCGTGCATCCGCGACGTGCGCCCCTGCCAGAACTCGATCCGCCACGGCCTCAGGCGGAACCCGCCCCAGCGCTCCGGCCGACGCACGTCGTCGACGCCGGCGTACTCCTCCTCGAGGGCCGCCACGCGCGCCTCGAGGTCGGCGCGCGAGTCGATCGGCTGGGACTGGCGGCTCGCCGTCGCCGCGATGCGCGACCCGTACGGTCGTCCCGCCCAGTACGCGTCGGACTCCTCGTCGCCGGCCCGGACCACCGCGCCGGTCACGATCACCTGCCGGTGGACGGAGTACCACGGGAACAGGAGCGTGGCGATCGGGTGCGCGTCGAGCGCCCGGCCCTTGCGCGACTCGCGGTCGGTGAAGAACACGAAGCCGCGATCGTCGACGCCGCGCAGCAGGACGGTGCGGCTCGACGGGGTGCCGTCCGCGTCGATCGTGCCGACGACCATCGCGTTCGGCTCGTAGACGCCTCGGGCGTCGGCCTCGGCGAGCCACCGGTCGAACTGCACGATCGGGTCGGCGGCGACGTGGGCCTCGTCGAGCTCCTCGGCCCCGTAGTCGGTGTGCCGGTGCAGGGCGTGCTCCACGGCCCGGTCGAGGCGGTCGGGATCGATCGCGTCGCTCATGTGCCAAGCGTACGAGCGGAGACGGCGACACCCCCGGATTCCGAGCGGATTCCGGGGGTGTCGACGTGTCGGTGGACCCAGGGGGATTCGAACCCCCGACCTTCTCATTGCGAACGAGACGCGCTACCAACTGCGCCATGGGCCCGAGCCGTCAACGACTCTATCATCCCCTCGGGGATGTCGATGACCACCGCTCAGACGGCCGTACGGCGCCGGCGCAGCACCTGGTCGAGGTCCGCGATCCCGGGCTCGGCCGAGTCCACGATGCCCATCCGGGCGTAGGGGCTGGACGACTCGGCCGCCGCGGCCCTGGCGGAGGCTGCGGCGGCGCGCTCGGTGTCCGGCCGTGAGGTCGACGGGCCGTCGGGCACCGATGCCGCCGGGGGCCGCAGGACGGGAAGCCGGGGCTCGAGCCGTTCCGCGCGCTCGGCGATCTCGGCGTCGGCCGCGCTGCGCTTGAGCTGCTCGGCCTCGGCGATCGAGGCCATCGCCGTCGCCGCGATCGTGCCACGGGACAGGTGCAGGGGCTTGGGCAGGGGCCGAGGGGTCCAGCCTTCGTCCGCCCCCGACTCGAGTTCGATGCCGTCGGTCTCGATCGGCTCGAACGGCTGCGCCTCGGGCCGGGCGAGCACCGGCGCGGCGACGGCGACGACGGCCGGACGGCGACGGGCGAGCACGACCAGGCCGGTCATCGCGACGGCGATCCCCGTCGAGCCGACCACGGCGATCAGCGGCGAGCCGCCGAACGGGAGGGCGACGAGACCGACCAGGAGCGTGACGAGCGACGCGAGCAGCGTGAGCGAGCACGCGGCCCGCCGGCGGCGCAGGCCCCGCCGGGTGAGCCCGCCGGGGACAGCCTGCGTGCGCTGCAGCACCGCGGCAGCCGCCGCACGCGCGGCCTGGGCCTCGGCACGCGCCGCGCGCTCGGCGAGTTCGCGTTCGGCCGCGGCGGCCGCCTCCTCCGCGGCGATGCGCTCGGCGATCGCGAGGTTCTCGGCGGCCTGCGCCTCGAGGCGCGCCGCGAGCTCGTGCTCGTGCAGGATGCGCTCCTGGGCCGCCACGTCGCGCGCGGTCATCCCCAGGCGCACCTCGCCCGGTGTCTCGGCGGTCTCGGCGAGGATGCGCAACGTCTGCTGCAGCCGGACCGCGTTGCGCTCGGTGGCGAGGTACTGGCGCCGGCGGAGCCAGCTCGGAAGCAGGTAGGCGATCCACAGCGTCGCGGCCACCGCCACGAGCACGCCACCGCCGATCGCATCCATGGGTCAACGCTAGGTCACGACGGGGTCACGGACCCCATCGCGGCGGGCGTGTCAGCGATCCCCCACCCGAAGGGGGGTGTCGGCGGCCGCGCGGTCGGCGGCGGGCACCGTCGCCGCGTCGCTCGGCGCCCTGCCCTCCCGCCAGCGACGCAGCACGCCGCGCGGCACCTCCTCCGCGACGAGCGCGAACGCGTAGTGGTCGCGCCAGTCGCCGTCGATGTGGATGAAGCGGCGACGCAGCCCCTCGTAGCGGAAGCCGAGCTTCTCGACGACCCGCAGCGAGGGGGCGTTCTCGGGACGGATGCAGATCTCCATCCGGTGCAGGCGGAGCGTGCGGAAGCAGTGGTCGGTCGCGAGCGCGACCGCCGTCGGCGTGATCCCGCGACCGGCCATCGACTTGGCCACCCAGTATCCGATCGTCGCCGACGCCAGCGAGCCGTGCGTGATCGACGAGACGTTGAGCTGCCCCACCAGTTCGCCGTCCCACTCGATCACGAACGGCAGCGCCGTTCCCGCGCGCCCGTGCGCCGTCAGGTTCCGGATGCTCGCGCGCGTGTCGATGATCGACCCGCCGCCGGGATACGTCGCCTCCCACCGCCGCAGCCACCCGCGATTCTCCAGGAGCACGCGCTCCAGCGTCCGCGCGTCGCGCGCGCGGATCGGCCGGAGCGTCAGGGACCCGTCCACGAGGGTCGGCACGGATGCCGGGGGCACGTCTAGTTCCGGTCGAACCCGGCGGCGAACTCCGCCAGCCACGGCCGGAGCTCGGGGCCCAGGTCGTCGCGGTCGGCGGCCAGCTGCACGACGGCCTTGATGTAGTCGAGCTTGTCGCCGGTGTCGTAGCGACGTCCGCGGAAGACGACGCCGTACACGCCACCCGTGTGCTCGGCGTCGCCGGCCATCTCCATCAGCGCATCGGTCAGCTGGATCTCGCCGCCCTTGCCGGGCTCGGTCCGCTCGAGCACCTCGAAGATGCCGGGCTTCAGGACGTAGCGGCCGATCACGGCGTAGTTCGACGGGGCCACCTCCTTGGCGGGCTTCTCCACCAGTCCCGTGACCCGGACCACGTCGGCCTCGTCAGTCTCCTCCACCTCGGCGGCGCCGTACAGGTGGATGCTGTCGGGGTCGACCTCGAGCAGGGCGACGATGCACGCGTCGCGCTTCACCTGCTCCTCGAGCATGCGCGTGAGCAGGACGTCGCGCTCGTCGATGATGTCGTCGCCGAGCAGCACCGCGAACGGCTCGTCGCCGACGTGCATGTGCGCCCGCAGCACTGCGTGACCGAGACCGCGGGGGTCGCCCTGGCGCACGTAGTGCATGTCGGCGAGGTCGGTCGACTCGTTGACCTTCTCGAGCTTGGCCGTGTCGCCCTTGGCCTCGAGGGTCGCCTCGAGCTCGGCGACGCGGTCGAAGTGGTTCTCGAGGGCGTTCTTGTTCCGGCCCGTCACCATCAGCACGTCGGTCAGGCCCGCGCGCACGGCCTCCTCGACCACGTACTGGATGGCCGGCTTGTCGACGACCGGGAGCATCTCCTTCGGCATCGCCTTCGTCGCGGGCAGGAATCGCGTTCCCAGGCCGGCGGCGGGGATGACGGCCTTCGTGATCCGATGAGTCATGGCCCTCAGCGTAGCCGCAGCGCGTCCGCCGGTGGCGACCGGAGCGTCCTAGGATGTCAGCCATGCCCGACGATCCGACCATGGTGAAGCGGATCCTCCGCGCCGAACTCCGGGAGCGCCGGCAGAACATGCCGGCGCACGAACGCGACGTGGCCACCGAGGGCTTCACCGCCCGGCTCCAGGAGCTCATCGGATCGACCGGCGCCGAGTCGCTCTCCTGCTACCTCTCGATGCCGACGGAACCCGACACCCGGCCGTTCGTGAACTGGGCCGAGGCCCGCGGCATCCGCGTGTTGTTCCCGGTCACGCGCGAGGACGGCCTGCTCGACTGGACCGTCGGCGAGGAGGAGACCGAGGTCACGGGACTGCACGGCATGCCCGAGCCGGAGGGCGAGCTGCTCGGCCCGATGGCCATCAACGACGTCGACCTGATCCTCGTGCCCGCGGCCGCGGTCGACGCGACGGGCACGCGACTCGGCTGGGGGCGGGGCTACTTCGACAAGACCCTCGGTTCGATGGGAAAATGTCCCCCGGTGTACGCCATTGTCTTCGACGGCGAGTTCGTCGAGGAGGTGCCGCGGGAGGTGCACGACCAGCCGGTGGACGGCGTCGTGACCCCCACGCGGATCGTCGCGTTCTGACGGCACGGCGCGCACCCCGAACGCTCACCGAGGATCCACGGAGATCGACATGCCCACCTATTCCTACCGCTGCACCGCGTGCGACGACGCGTTCGACGTCCAGCAGTCGTTCACCGATGACAGCCTCACCGAGTGCCCCGCCTGCGGCGGCCGGTTGCGCAAGCTCTTCAGCGCGGTCGGCGTGACGTTCAACGGGTCGGGTTTCTACCGGACCGACTCGCGGGCCGCGACGGGCTCCTCCGGTTCCGGTTCGTCGTCGGGCGCCGGCGGCGCCGCCCCGTCGGGTCCGGCCACGTCCGCTCCTTCGGGCACCGGTGCCTCGTCGTCGGGCTCGTCCGCCTCGTCGGCCGCGTAGCGTGGGAGATCCGCTGGACGGACGCATCGACCAGGCGGGAAAGGGGTCCGCGCGCGTGCTCAAGGGATTCAAGGAGTTCATCCTCCGCGGCAACGTCATCGATCTCGCGGTGGCCGTCGTCATCGGCGCCGCGTTCACCGCGGTCGTCAACTCGATCGTCGAGAACATCTTCAATCCGCTGATCGGCGCCGTGTTCCGCGCCGACAGCCTCGACAGCGCCCTGGTGCTCTCGATCCCGATGCCGGGCCCGGATGCCGAGATCCGGTTCGGCGCCGTGCTGGGCGCGGTGATCACGTTCCTCGTCGTGGCCGCGGTCGTCTACTTCGTCTTCGTGATGCCGATGAACCTGCTGAAGGAGCGCGCCGACGCCCGTCGGCAGGCCGGCGTCGCCAAGCCGGAGGATCCGGAGACCGAGCTGACGGTCCTCGCCGAGATCCGCGACCTCCTGGCGGCCGATCGCAACGCCGGGTCCGGGACGGGCGCGCGCCGGAACGACTGACCCCGGCCGTCCGTCACCAGTGCGGCGGGCGCTCGCGCGTGATGCGCTCGTCGTCGGGCGCGGCGGGCCGGGCCGCACCGCGCTCCAGGTCGTCGTGCGCTCCGGGCGTCGCAGTCTCCGGAGCGGGGTCGCTGCCCGGCGCCGGGGTCAATCGAGCACGTCTCGATCCGCGGGCGCGCACGACCCGCTGCCGGGGCGCCGCGTCCTCGGGCGCCTCGTCGGACGCCCCGTCGGACGACGTCATCGGTCCGCGACCGGCCCGGTCGACGCCGATGCGCCGGTGGGCTCGACCGGCTCGGGCGCAGGCGTGCCCTTCCCGAGCACCGACGCGACGCGCTCGGCCACCGACTCGGGATCGCCGAAGAGCTCGAAGCTGTGCACCCGCAGGTAGTGCCAGCCGAGCCGGCGCAGCACGTCGGGTCGGAGTCGCAGCGACTCGCGGAGGCTCTGGCCTGCGAGCGCCGGGTCGGTCTCGACCACGACGGCCCGACCGGCGTGGGCGGCCGCGAGCGACAGCGTGCCGCGGTGCCCGACGCTGACCCGGATGCCGCGGCGACCGAGCCGTGCGGCGAGGTCCTCGAGCATCGGATCGCCGTGCACGCCGTCCTGCAGCGCATCGCGCTGCTCCTCCGTCTGCGACAGCACGCTCGCGAGCGCGACGACGCCGTGGCGCTGCCGTCCCTCGTCGATGTCGTCGGGGCGGAACGCCGAGACGATGTCCATCGACCGCCGCGCTCGGGTCATGGCGACGGCG
The DNA here is from genome assembly GCF_052805135.1 of Agromyces arachidis. Classification (NCBI taxonomy): domain Bacteria; kingdom Bacillati; phylum Actinomycetota; class Actinomycetes; order Micrococcales; family Microbacteriaceae; genus Agromyces; species Agromyces arachidis. The sequence continues at coordinate 96,599 of NZ_JBRBDK010000009.1, read as the reverse complement.
AGGAGGCGCTCGCCGCCGGCCTCGCCGAGCGATCCGAAGTTCGACAGCAGCCTCCCGTGAGGGGTGCGCCCGTACCCGATCGAGAAGATCACCCGGTCGCGGCTCTGCGCCACAGCCTGCTCGAGCGTGAGCACCGTGAACGGCTCGGCGCGGTCGCGGAGGATGAAGTCGGACAGGTCGGTGCGCTTGGCGAACGCCGCGAGCACCGACTGGTGGACGCGCGCGGCGTGCCGGGCGCTCGCGGTGATGACCATGAGCGACTCGCGGGGGCGCTTGACCGCGTGCTCCATCACGAGTTCGACCACCTTCGCCACCTCGGCGTCGAGGCTCTCGACCGTGCCCGTGACCGGGTCGGGCAGGCCGTTCCCGCGCACGTAGTGCAGGCCGAGGCTGCCGTGCCCGAGGAAGCTCCCCGCCCACGGCATGGAGACGATGCGGCCGCCGTAGAACCGGCGGTTGACCAGCTCGGCGAGGTCCTCGCCGCCGGCCCGGTAGCTGCGCGTCAGGGTGAGGGTGGGCAGCAGGTCCGACAGGCGCGCGAGCGCGGAGTCGGCGTGGAGCGCGTCGACGGCGTGCGACGCGGCCTGCGGCTCGGGGTCGCTGCGGATCGCGGTCTCGAATCGCGTCGGGGTCTGCGTGACCGGATCCCCGAAGGCGATCACCTGCCGCGCGCGACGGATGGCGCCGAGGTTCTCGGCGATCGTCGTCGCGCCCGCGTCGACGAGGATCACGGTGTCGAACGGGATGGCGTCGTCGATGGCCGGCACCTGGTACGGCGAGGAGAGCCACACCGGCGCGAGCACCCGGAACAGGTGCGGCGCCTCGCGATGCAGGCGGTCGGGTCGCACGCGGTCCCCGCGCAGCATCCGACGCAGTCGCTCCGCCTCGTCCGGATGATCGACGAGGGCGACCCGCCACGCCTCCGCGAGTCGCCAGGCGAGCAGCGGTCCGGCGGCCGAGGCGTGCGCGTCGTCGACGAGGCGGAAGTCGGACTCGAGCCGGTCGAGGACGGTCGTGTTCGCACCGAGCAGCGCCCGGTCGGAGCCGAGGACGGTCTCGAGCACCGACTGCCACCACGCGAGGTCGAGCTCGGATGCCACGAGGTGCTCGGGGACGTGGCGGCGCGCCAGGTCGAGCAGCAGCGGGTCGAGGCCCAGGTCGCGGAGTCGCTGGAGCAGGGCCGTGCGCTCCTGGAGGTTGTGGAGCACCTCGGACTCCTCGGCGAGCTCGGCGAGCGTCGCCTCGAGGTCGCGCAGGGGGCGCGCGGCCAGTCGGCGAGCCGTGCCGTCGAGGCCGAGGGGCAGGTCGAGCGACTGCAGGTCGGATGCCACGGTGTGGAACGCCACGTGCACGTCGTCGAGGCCCACCGGCACGCTCGGGATGGCGCCCGCCTCCGAGTAGCGGTGCCAGAGGGTGCGCTGCTGCTGGATGCCGCGGAGGGCCGAGTTGAGGTCGCCGACGTGGACCCCGGGGCGGACGTACTCGAGCGCGAGCCGCCGGAGCCGGCGCCGGTTGGCACCGGACATGCCGGTCTCCCGCCGGGGCGCGGTGGCGGCGATGAGCTCGCCGAGCGGGCGGTCGTAGACCGCCGGCATGAACTTGTCGAGCGTGTCGCGCACGTCGTGGAGCAGGCGCAGGAACACGCCCAGCTCGGCGACCGACTCGAACTGGCGCAATCGCGTCTGCCCGATCAGCTGACGCGCCCGCTCGAGCAGTCGCGGCACGTCGGTGCCGCTCAGGCGCTTCGCCAGCTCGTGCGCGGCGCTCGCCTCCTCCGAGGTGTCGAAGGACGCCCCGTACCAGGGCGAGTCGCCCGGCCCGTAGCGGAACTCGCCGAGGGCCGCCGCGCGGACCAGGTCGGCCGCCGCCGCCTCGCGGCTCCCGGCGAGCGCGGCGAGCGACTCGCGGTCGAGGCGCGACGTGGTGTCGGGCGCGACCGGCAGGGCGGCGAGTCCGGCCAGGGCCGTCAGGGCGTCGAGCACGGAGACGCCGAGCTCCGGGTCGCGGCGGGTGAGCGCGTGGCGGTAGTCGAGCAGGACGCGGCGCAGGCGCACGAGCGCGTCGTCGACGTCGGCGATCCGCGGCTGCTCGGCCTTCTCGTTCCGCGAGATCGACTGGATGAGGTCGCGCCGGAGTCCGTCGGTGGTCACGGCCATGCCGCCGAGGCCGATCTGGCCGAGCCGGTGGGCGATGCCGTCGAGGCTCGCGCGCCGGGCGCCGACGACGAGGACGCGCCGGTCGTTCGCGACCAGTGCGCCGATGGCGTTGACGATGGTCTGGGTGCCGCCGGTGCCCGGCAGCGTCTTGACCACGAGCGAGGCGCCCTGCTCGATGCGGGCGATGACCTGCTCCTGCTCGGCGTCGGCGTCGAGGAGGAGCCGGTCGGTGGAGGGCGGCCGCTCGTCCTGCGGGACGATGCGCGGCGGGTCGACGGGTCGCGCCACCTCGGCCCGAGCCGTGGGGTTGCCCGCGATCGCGTCGATGACGGGATGCTCGAGGCGCGCGGCATCCGCCCCCATCGCCGGCCCGACCTCGGCGAACGACGAGACGACCAGTCGCGGCGCGACGTGGAAGTACGGCAGGTGCGAGGTGAGCCCGCGCAGTCGGTCGATCACGGGCTGCGGCTTGAACGCGCCGTTCGTGATCGCCAGGGCGACGAAGGCGTCGGCATCGAGGGTGATCTGGAATCGATCGTGCAGTTCGCGGGCGAGCGCCGGGTTGAGGAACGGCTGGCCCTTCAGCTTGAGCTCGAAGTCGCGGCCGTAGCGCCGGATGGCGAGCGGGCGGAGCAGCACCGGCGCGAGGAAGTCCTCGCCGCCGTCCTGCCATGAGGCGAGGCCGATCGCGAGGTGCACCGACTCGATGCCGCGCACCGATCGCAGCTCGATGCCCTTCTGGGTGATCTCGGCGGCGGCGAGGCGGGCGTTGCGGAGGGCGAGCTCGTCGCGGATGAGGCTGGAGAGCAGCGTCGAGTTGCCGGTGATGAACTGCGGCAGCCCGCCCGGGTGCGTGGTGGAGAGCTCGATCCGGGTGCGCGGGGAGTCGTCGAACCCGATGAGGGGCGATCGCCCGCCGAGCTCGCGGAGCTCGGCGTGCCAGCGCCGCCAGCTGGGCTCGGCCACGTTCGACGCCACCACGGTCGGATCGCCCACCGTGACCGCGTCGGGGGTCGCCGGGTCGCGGTGGAAGGCGTCTCGCGGCGCGCCCGCTGCGGAGTCGTCCTCGGCGGCGGGGTCGAGGAGGTCGTCCTCGCGGTCGTTCCGATCGAGCCGTTGCACACCGACACCATACGGTCGGGATCGTCGGATCCCTCGGAGCATCGCCGCAAAGGATGGTTTTGAATACCCTATGGGTATCACATACCATGGGGGTATGGATCGGCGGACCCGGCCGGGGCCGCACGGCGATCCGATCCCAGGAGGTGCAGCATGACCGTCGCAGCGGATTCCGCGACCGACTCGAAGTCCGACGCGCAGCGCCGGATCGCCAACCGCCTGAAGCGGGCCCGCGGCCAGCTCAACGCCGTCATCGAGGCCGTCGAGTCCGGCGCCGACTGCCGCACGGTCGTCAACCAGCTCGCCGCCGTCTCGAGCGCGCTCGACCGTGCGGGCTTCGCCGTCATCTCGACCGCGATGCGGGACTGCGCGACCGATCCGCAGGGCGCGGACGAGGGCGACCGGCTCGACTTCGACGAGCTCGAGAAGCTCTTCCTCTCGCTGTCCTGACCGACGCGGCCGGACGGCCGCCGACGCCCGGCGCACGACGACGGCCGCCGACCGTCGGTGCTCGGTCGGCGGCCGTCGTGCGCCCGAGGGGCGCCGGGTGGGCGCCCCCGCGTCAGACGAGCGAGGAGAGCTCGAGCCCGTGGGCCTTCGCGACGCCCTCGTTCGTGAGCTTGCCGGCGGTCGCGTTCAGGCCCTTCGCCAGTGCGGCGTCCCCGGCGAGCGCGGCCTCCCAGCCGAGGTCGGCGATCTTCAGCGCGTACGGCAGGGTCGCGTTCGTGAGCGCCGGCGTCGAGGTGGCGGGAACGGCGCCTGGCATGTTGGCGACGCAGTAGTAGATCGCGTCGTGCACGCGGAACGTCGGCTCGGCGTGCGTCGTGGGCCGGGAGCCCTCGAAGCAGCCGCCCTGGTCGATCGCGATGTCGACGAGGACCGCCCCGCGCTTCATCGTCGCGACCATCTCGTCCGTGACCACCTTCGGTGCGGCCGCGCCGGGCACGAGCACCGCGCCGATCACGAGGTCGGCGTCGCGCACCTGGCGGGCCGTCTCGTACGGCGAGGACGCGAGCGTCTTGATGCGGTGGTCGTACCGCGCGTCGATCTCGCGCAGCTTCGGCAGCGAGATGTCGAGCACGGTGACGTCGGCACCGAGGCCGAGCGCGGTCGCGGCGGCCTGCTCGCCGGCCACGCCGCCGCCGATGACGACGACCTTCGCCGGCGCCGTGCCGGGCACGCCGCCGAGCAGCACGCCCCGGCCGCCCTTCGACGCGTGCAGCTCGGCGGCGCCGACCTGCGGTGCGAGACGGCCCGCGACCTCGCTCATGGGGGTGAGCAGCGGCAGCGAACGGTCGGGCAGCTGCACGGTCTCGTACGCGATGGCCGTCACGCCCGAGTCGAGGATCGCGCGGGTCAGCGGCAGGTCGGCCGCGAGGTGCAGGTACGTGAACAGCGTGAGGTCGTCGCGGAGGAAGCCGTACTCCCGCTCGATGGGCTCCTTGACCTTCAGCACCAGGTCGGCCGCCCATGCCTCGTCGGCGGTCGCCACGATCGTCGCACCGGCGGCACGGTACTCGTCGTCGTGGTATCCGGCTCCCTCGCCGGCGCCGGCCTGGATGTCGACGCGGTGGCCGCGCTGCGACAGGGCGTGCACCCCGGCGGGCGTCATCGCGACGCGGAATTCGTTGTTCTTGATCTCAGCGGGCACGCCGATGTGCATGGGTTACTCCGAATGCTGTGTGGATTGGTACTTCAATGGTCGCCTGTCGTTCGCTCAAGCGGAAGTCGTGCCGCACGGTATTCGGTAGGATGTAGCCCAACGCATCGAATGTTCGAGGGAGTACCCGGCCGTGAGCGATCTGCCGCAGTTCAGCGAAACCCCCCGAGTCGCGCTCGACGACGTGGACCGGCAGATCATCGCGCGGCTGCACGAGAACGCGCGCATCCCCAACGTCGACCTGGCCCGCGCCGTCGGCGTCTCCCCGTCGACGTGCCTCGCCCGGGTGCGCTCGCTGCGCGAGCGCGGGGTCATCACGCGCTACACGGCCGAGATCAACCCGGCGGCGCTCGGCTTCACCCTGCAGGCCCTCATCTCGGTCCGCATCCGTCCCGGCGCGCGGCACCTCATGGAGCAGATCTCCGACGAGCTGCGCGCCGAGCCGGAGGTCGCGCAGCTGTTCTTCCTCGGCGGCAGCGAGGACTTCCTGATCCACGTGCGCGTGCGCGACAGCGAGCACGTGCGCCAGTTCGTCCTCAAGAACCTCTCCGCGAACCCCGCGGTCGCCCTGACCGAGACGAACCTCGTGTTCGAGCACCACACCGCGAACTCGGCGGGGCTGCGCACCGTGCTGTGACCCGCCCGCGCCGAGGCGGCCGGCGTCAGGGCGTGACGGGGAGGATCTCGGCGAGGTCGAGGCCGGCGGGCGACTCCAGCTGGTCGTAGGTGCAGCTCGCCGGGGTGCGATCGGGCCGCCACCTCCGGAACTGCGCCGTGTGGCGGAACCGGTCGCCCTCCATGTGGTCGTAGGCGACCTCCACCACGAGTTCGGGCCGGAGCGGGACGAACGAGAGGTCCTTTCCCGCGCTCCAGCGGCTCACCGCTCCGGGAAGGCGCCCGCTGCGATGGGCCTCCTGGTCGGCCCACTCCCCCCACGGATGGCGCGACAGGTCGTCCTCGACGTAGGGCGCGAGCTCGTCCACCAGCTCGCGTCGTCGGGCCATCGGGAACGACGCGGCGACCCCGACGTGGTGGAGCCGCCCGTCCGCCCCGTACAGCCCGAGCAGCAGCGAGCCCACGATGTCGCCGGTCTTGTGCCAGCGGTAGCCCGCGATCACGCAGTCGGCGGTGCGCTCGTGCTTGACCTTGAACATCGTCCGCCGGTCCGGTTCGTACGCGCCGTCGAGCGGCTTCGCGACGACCCCGTCGAGCCCCGCCCCCTCGAATCGCTCGAACCAGTCGCGCGCGACGGCGAGGTCGCCCGTGGACGGCGTGAGGAACACCGGGTCGGATGCCGCGGCGAACGCGTGCACGAGCCGCTCGCGCCGCTCGGAGAACGGCCGCGCGGTGAGGTCGTCGTCGCCGAGCGCGAGCAGGTCGAAGACGACGAAGGAGGCCGGGGTCTGCTCCGCGAGGAGGCGGACCCGGCTCGCCGCGGGATGGATCCGCTGCTGCAGCGCGTCGAAGTCGAGCCGACCGTCGCGCGCCAGGATGATCTCGCCGTCGACGACGCAGCGCTCGGGCAGGTTCGCTCGCAGGGCCTCGACCAGTTCCGGGAAGTAGCGCGTCATGGGGCGCTCGTTCCGGCTGCCGAGCTCGACCTCGTCGCCGTCGCGGAAGACGATCGTGCGGAAGCCGTCCCACTTGGGCTCGACGTGCCCCACGTCGGGGATCTCCTTGACCGATCTCGCCAGCATCGGCTTCACGGGCGGCATCACGGGAAGGTCCATGCGACCATCATGCGCGCCGCCGCGGACACGCGCACCTGCGCGGCCCGGGGCATCGGCGGGGTAGCATCCGCTCGCGAGGGGGTCAAGGGCTGACGAGCGCGCACGGCGCCGCGTATCTTGGGTGCCGGTGGTCGCGCACGGGGGGTGCCGACCTGCCGCCGAAATGAGGATAGGAACATGTCCGACCCGCAGACCGGCGATCCCGAGGCGGAGCGAGAGCTCGACGCCGCCGTCGCCGAAGCCGAACGACACGCCCGCGCCGAGGAGGACGCGGACGCCGACGAGACCGTGGCCGTCAAGCGCGACTCCGGCGAGGTCGCCGAGGAGCGTGCGCAGTGATGCCGGTACTCGAACCCGACCAGGACGCCCCGACCCGATCCGGCCCGCTGCCGTCGATCGGCGTCTGGTGGCCCATGCTCGAGGCTCCGTTGCAGCGCGAGATCCTGGAGCACCCGACCGCGCCGCTGCGGATGGGCGTCGTGCGCCGGATCTACGACCTGTGCGAGATCGAGGCCCGTCCCGTCCCGCGCTCCGGCGTCCGGCTCGGGCCGAACGAGCGGGCGTACATCGCGGGCTGGGTGCACGCGGTCGACTGGACCTGAACCGAGGATGGGGATTCGACGAGGTGGAGGACGCATGATGGTGACGCACCGCTCCGGTGTCGGGTAGGGGTGCTCCGTGCAACGCATCCACTACGCCGGAGGCGTGCTGCTGACGGGGAACGAGATCGCCGATGCGATCGTCGACTACGCCGCCGCGCTCGCCGGTCGTCGCGCCGCGGCCTCGATCGACATCCCGGTCCGGACGGACGACGGCAGGACGGCGCGCGCGCACATGCTCATCGGGCCCGCCAGCCAGCTCGTGACCGAGCCGATCGACTCGTCGACGGATGAGCTCGTCGACGAGGACCTCGTCACCCGCCTGCGTCGCGCCACGATCGCGCTGACGTCGACGCGCGCGCTCGTCGAGCCGGGACCGGAGGCGATCGACGACGCCGACACCGACGCGCTGGAGTGGCCCCCGCTCCGCTAGGCCGGTGGCGTCACTCGGCGTCGAGCGCCTCGGTGCCGCGCGAGTCGACCTCGGCGTCCTCCTCCGCGTCGGAAGTCCCGTCGTCGGAGGGGATCGGGATGATGCTCACCGGGATGCCGGGACCGACGAGGAGTTGGGCCGGCTGCGGGCGGCCCTCGCCGAAGTTCACCGTGATCCATCTGGCCGCGCCCGAGGCGTGGGCCTCGTCGATCGCGCCGCGGATGGCGTCGACGTCGGCCTCACCCACCGAGTACTGGTCGCCGCCGTACATGATGTTCACGCGCTTCACGCTTCGTGCCCCCCGTTCGAGCCGTTCGAGTCGTTCCTCGCCTCGGGCTCGGGGACGAGGACGAGCCCTCCCGGCGAGTTCGCGGTCGACATGAGCGCATCGACCCAGACGCGGTTGATCGACGGCTGTCGACCGCCGGCGTACTTGAACACGAGCGAGATCCGGGGATGGACCCAGATCGTGCTCCGGCCGTCGCCGATCGCGGGGTCGTCGCGCCAGCTGAAGTAGAAGGACTCGCCTCGCCGCAGCTTGGCGCCGATGACGAGCTGCAGGTGCGCGAGCACCCGGTCGTCGAAGTCGACGCCGAGCGTCGAGTCGTACGTGAGCTTGCCCACCGATACCTCCTGGACCCGGGTCCGGACCCCGGGACCGCTCTCGGGCTCAGGCTATCGCGTTCCTGGCGCCCGCTTCGAGGTTGTCCCTCGTGCGAGGCCGCTGTCAAGCCTCTGGCGGGGGGACACCGGAACGCCTAGCGCGCGGGAAGTGCGAGGCGACGCGATCGATCAGGTGCCCCTGGAGGGACTCGAACCCCCAACCCTTTCCTTAGGACGGAACTGCTCTTCCATTGAGCTACAGAGGCTGACCGCACGAGTCTACCGGGACGCGCGCGCGGACCGCGGCACGTCGGGCGGCGGCCGGCGATGCGAGGCGGAGGCTCAGTTGTAGCCGAGCACCACGATGGCGGAGGTGGCGGGAGCGAGCTCGTCGACGAAGGCGATCTCGTCGGTTCGAGTGTCGTCGGAGGGCTGCGTCATCGCGGTCACCATGCTTCTTCCTCGGGGGATGCACGCCAGCGTATCCGCAGCGTGGAGCGGAGGGCATTGGCCGGAACGTCCAACTTCGGGGCGGCCTTTCGCCACGATGTCGCACACGCGACCGCCGCGGGCTCAGACGGGCGGGTAGAGGTAGAGCGCGTCGCCCACGGGAATCGTCCGTCGATGGTACGAGTGGTCGGAGTTCCAGTTGTACTCCTCGAGCGTGACCGTGCCGTCGCCGTTCACGGACTGCACGTACGCGACGTGGTTGTACGAGAACCAGGCCACCGCGCCGACGACCGGCTCACTGCTCGTCGGCCAGCCCTTGGCACGCCAGGAATCGGCCCAGGTCCAGGCGCTGCCCGAGGCGAGGTTCGACCAGTCCCACTTCCAGGGAGCGCCGTAGACGCCGGCGTCGCGGTTGAGGCGCCACGCGACGAAGTCGACGCATTCGCGGTAGTAGTACCGCAGCGGCGACAGTCCGCCGCCGTAGTCGTCCGGCGTCTCGTACCACCACGGGTAGTCGTCGCCCTCGGCCTGCTGCGTGACCCGGGCGTAGTCGCCGATGCCGCGGGCCGCGAGCTCGGCGGCGCGGGCCGCGGCCTCCGCCTCGGCGACGGCGGCCTCCGCAGCGTCGATCTCGGCCCTGGTCGTCACCGAGAAGCTGTCGACGGAGAGCGTGGCGCCTCCGGCGTTCACCGAGACGTCGAGGTCCTGCGCCTCGGCGACCGAGAGGCTGAACTGGGTCGGCCCGCCGCCCGGCAGCTGGCCGCCGGGGAGGAACGCGTAGGCGGGCAGCGCGAGCGTGCCGACGAGCGCCGGCACGATCAGCACGGTCGCCGCGACCCGTGCCGGGGCGTTGCGCCGGGCGCGGACCGCCGGGCGCGACGCCGGCTCCGCCTTCGCGGGGCGGGCGTCCTGACCCGTGGTGCGCCGCACGCCGGGTCGTCGTGCCGTCCGTCGTCTCGGCCGCGCAGGGGGATGGCCGAACTCGTCGTCACCGTTCAAGGGTCGTGAACCTCCGGGGCCCGGCCCCGGAGGGGGGCTCCGGGGGCGAGAGGCGTGCAGGTCGCGGCGCAGGGGGCGCACCGGACTCGTTCAACCATAGGGCACCGGCCGAATCGTGTCACGACGCTCCGGCGACGACGCGCCGGACGTGCTCCCGGCTCAGGCGGCGCGGCCCAGGAAGTCGCTCCACTGGGGCATCGGCCGCTCGAACCCGCGCACCACCCAGCCCCGGCCGTGCGGCATGCGCGGCGTGATCCGGAGGCTCCAGCCCATCTCGGCCGGCGTGTGGTCTCCCTTGGCGTTGTTGCAGCGGAGGCAGCAGGCGACGAGGTTCTCCCAGGTGTCGCGGCCGCCGCGCGATCGCGGGAGGACGTGGTCGATCGTCGCCGCGGACTTCCCGCAGTACGCGCAGCGGTGCTCGTCGCGCCGGAGCACGCCGCGGCGGCTGACCGGGACCTGGTGCACGCGCGGGGTGCGGACGTAGCGGGTGAGGAGGATGACGCTGGGGCGCACCCAGTCGCCGTTCGTCCCGTGCACCGGATTCTCCTCGTCGTGGAGGATGACGGTCGCCTTCTCGTTCATGACCAGCAGCAGTGCGCGCTTGAAGGAGACGACGGCGAGCGGCTCGTATCCGGCGTTCAGCACGAGGGTGCGCATGGGGGTGCCTTTCGATCGGTGCTGGATGGCTTCCAGCCGCGTGAAGGATCGACGACCCGGACGCCGCGGGGTCGGCGGTGTTCGCCCCGGAGACGCGAAACGGGCACCGTCGTGATGACAGTGCCCGTCGGCATCCCGGCGCGGTCGCGACTCGGCTGACTGCTGCGCCGCTGGTCGTAGAGCGCGCGCGCACCCGCGGAATGGGTACTGCATCGCGCAACGACCATCGGACTTCCCCTACCCGGTATTCGGATCGTCAGGAACCAAGGCTACGACACGAATGGCGTGCCGGGTCCTCCCGGCACGCCATTTCGTTTCGCGCTTCATGCGCTGTTCACGCGTCAGATGCGCACGATCCAGTAGTCGCTGGTCCAGATGGGCTGGATCCGCACCACGGTGCCCTCGTACGGGGCGTGCAGGATCTGGCCGTTCCCGGCGTAGAACCCGATGTGGCCCGACATGACGACGAGGTCGCCGGGAACGGCCTCGGAGAGCGGGATCTGCGTTCCGGCTGCGCCCTGCGCGGCCGACGAGTGGGGCAGGTCGATGCCGAACTGCGCGTACACGTACTTGACGAGCCCCGAGCAGTCGAAGCCGGCGGGCGTGGCGCCGCCGTAGACGTAGGGAACGCCGAGGTACTGCTGGGCGACGGAGAACACGGCGGAGGGGCTGGCCGCGCCCGTGACCGGCGCGGGAGCGGAGTACTGGCTGGCCTCGGCCGCGTAGGAGGTCATCGCGGCCGCGGCGGCCTGGCGCGCCTCCTCGGCGGCCCTGGCCTCCTCGGCCGCGCGGATCTCCTCGCCGGTGACGGCGTCGTAGCCGTCCTCCGACATCGGCGCGGCGATCACGTCCTCGGCGACCTCCACGTCCTGGGGCTGCGCCTTGGTCAGCTGCGTCGCGGCGGTGGCGCCGAACTGCAGTCCCTCGCTGCCGGGAGCGAAGGCGTACGCCGGGATCGCGAACGTGCCGACGAGGCCGGCGGCGACCGCCATCACCACGACGTTCTTCGCGCCGCCCGAACGCATGCGGCGGCCGAACGACGGCCGCTCGCGGCGCGCCGGCGCGTGCGAGGCCGAGCGCTCCGCCGCAGCAGGGCGGGCGGGCTCGTCGCGGCGCACGACGGCGGCGCGGGTGGGGGGCTTGGGGGCGGTGGTCGCGCCGGAGCGGCGCCGGGGGAATCGAGCCAAAACGTGTCCTCCGCCTCACGACGCCGGGGCGTCGTCCCACCTTGTGCGCCGGGGGCGCGTCACGGGTATCGGGGCCGAGCGGCGGGCACCGGAGGCGTCTCGACCCTGTTCCACCGACTGGCTTGGCGCCGGCGGACTCGATCGAGGATACGCGAGACCTCGTCGAATGTCACATTTCGATCACGAGCGGTCGGGAGCGGACCCGATCGACCCGATGAAGAGGTGCCCGGCCATCGTCGTCGCCATCGGGAGCGGGTCGTGCCCCTCCGCCTCCGCGAGCACGCGGTCGCCCGTCCGACTGAACTCGACCGACGCGCCGGGCACGATGCCCGCGGCCTTGAACCGGGCGAGCAGCTCGGGGTCGAACTGCGCCGGCTCCGCGAGGCGGCGGATGACGCCGCGGGCGCGCCCCTTCCCCTCGTCGAGCGCGGTGACCACGTTGCGGACGCCCGCCATGAACGGGTCGGCCGGCGCGATGCCCAACTCGTCGAGGCCGGGGATCGGATTGCCGTACGGAGAGTGCGTCGGGTTGCCGAGGATCTCGACCAGGCGCCGCTCGACCTGCTCGCTCATGACGTGCTCCCACCGGCAGGCCTCGTCGTGCACGTACTCCCAGTCGAGTCCGATCACGTCGGCGAGGAGCCGTTCGGCCAGCCGGTGCTTGCGCATGACGTGGACGGCCTTGCTGCGGCCCTCGGCCGTCAGCTCGAGGTGGCGATCTCCGGAGACGACGACCAGTCCGTCCCGCTCCATGCGCGCGATCGTCTGCGACACCGTCGGACCGGAGTGGCCGATCCGCTCCGAGATGCGGGCGCGCAGCGGGACGATGCCCTCCTCCTCGAGGTCGAGGATGGTGCGCAGGTACATCTCGGTCGTGTCGATCAGGTCGGTCACGTCGCTCCTCCTCGGCCCTGCGGCACGTCGACACACCAGCCTACTGTCCGCCGTCGTGCGCGTCAGCGGTGTCGACGCGGCGACGATCGGCCGACGCGTCATCCGCCGCCACGGCGAACGCCCCGTCACGGACCCGCCCGTAGGATCGGACCATGTCCGACCTCGTGATCCCCGCGTCGCTCCTGCCCGCCGACGGCCGATTCGGCTGCGGCCCGTCCAAGGTGCGGCCCGAGCAGCTCGCGCACCTCGCCGAGGTCGGGCCGCGGCTGCTCGGCACCTCCCACCGCCAGGCGCCGGTGAAGCAGCTCGTCGGGCGGGTCCGCCGCGGCATCGCCGACCTGTACCGCCTGCCCGAGGGGTACGAGGTCGTCCTCGGCAACGGCGGGTCGACCGCGTTCTGGGATGCCGCGGCGTTCGGCCTGATCGAGCGGCGCGCGCAGCTGGCCTCGTTCGGCGAGTTCGGCGCGAAATTCGCGAAGGCGGCCGCGGCGCCGTGGCTCGAGGCGCCCGCCGTGCGGCGGGCGGAGCCCGGATCGCGCGCCGACGCGGAGCCCGAGGAGGGCGTCGACGTCTACGGCTGGCCGCAGAACGAGACCTCGACGGGCGTGCAGGCGCCGGTCCGGCGCGTCCGCGCCGACGAGGGCGCGCTCACGGTCGTCGACGCGACCAGCGCCGCCGGCGGCATCCTCGCCGACCCCGCGGAGTTCGACGTGCTCTACTTCGCGCCGCAGAAGAACCTGGCCTCCGACGGCGGCCTCTGGTTCGCGATCATGTCGCCGGCCGCCATCGAGCGCGTGGATCGCATCGCGAGCTCGGGCCGTTACATCCCGGAGTTCCTGTCGTTGAAGAACGCCGTCGACAACTCGCGTCTCGACCAGACGCTGAACACGCCCGCCCTCGCGACCCTCCTGCTGCTCGAGAGCCAGCTCGACTGGATCAACGCATCGGGCGGCCTGGCCTGGGCCGACGCCCGCACGCGGGAATCCTCGGGCATCCTCTACGACTGGGCGGAGCGCACCGGCGCGGCCACCCCGTTCGTCGCCGACCCGGAGCACCGGTCGCAGGTGGTCGTCACGATCGACTTCGACGAGACCACGGATGCCGCGGCCCTCGCTCGCACGCTGCGGGCCAACGGCATCGTCGACACCGAGCCCTACCGCAAGCTCGGGCGCAACCAGCTGCGCGTGGCGACCTTCACCGCCATCGAGCCGGACGACGTCCGGGCGCTCACCGCGTCGCTCGACTGGGTGCTCGAACAGGCCGGATAGGCTGGCCGCCATGCGGCTGTGGCTGACGGAGTCCGAGCGGCGACCCGATCCGGCGCCGGTGCGCACCGACGCGCGGAAGGCGCTGCTCGCCGGCACGGCGGCGTGGCTGGTCGCACTCGTGATCGCGACGGTCGCGCGCGAGGCGCTCGACGCGGCCGGCCTGGGCTGGTTCGTGGCGGCCGCCGCCGTGGGCGTGGTGCTGGGCCTGGTCGGACTCCTGGTGGTGCAGCTCCGGCGACGCCGGCGCGACCCGATGGACTGAGGCCGACTCAGGCGTCGTCGTCGTCGGCGAGCGCGTCGATGTCGATGCCGTCGAAGACGTCGTCGTCGTCAGCGTCATCCGACTCGTCCGCGTCGTCTTCGTCGTCGCCGAAGCCGTCGTCGGCGTCCCGCTCCTCGGCGAGGTCCGGCTCCTCGGCCTCGTCGTCCTCGGCATCCTCGCCGGATGCGGCGGCCGCGGCCTGCGCGGCGCGGTACTCGGCGAGGCGCTCCGACCACGGGACCCACTCGGGTGCCAGCAACGCGCGCTCGCCGGGCATGAGTTCGGTCTCGAGGACGGTGGGCTCGCCGTCCTCGACCCGCGCGAGGGTCACGCTCCAGTGCCATCCGGGATAGCCGGACAGGTCGGCCGCGAAGTGCAGGGAGAGCACGTGCTCGTCCTCGACGACGTGGCCGATCAGCGAACCGACCGTCTCGGGCGGCGTCGTCTCGAGGAGGGCGCGCTGGGCCAGGGCGGCCGAGGCGAGCAGGACCTCATCGGCGTCGGGCTCCGGCCGCGACTCCTCGGCGGGGGCGTCGGGATCGGCCGCCGTGGCGGGCACGGCCTCGGGCGCGTCAGACATCCAGCTCGTCCGCCACCCGGCGCAGCAGGGCCGCGATCTTGCGGCTGTGCGCGTTGTCGGGGTACCGCCCCCGCTTCAGGTTCCCGCCGATGCCGTCGAGCACCTTCACGAGGTCCTCGACGATGACCGCCATGTCGTCGGCCGGCTTGCGGTGCAGGCGGGCGAGGCTGGGCTGGGCGTCGAGCACCCGGACGGAGAGCGCCTGCGCGCCCCGCTTGCCCTCTGCGACGCCGTACTCGAGGCGGCTGCCCGAGCGGACGGTCGCCCCGGCGGGAAGCGCCGAGGCGTGGAGGAAGACCTCCTGGCCGTCATCGCCGTGGATGAAGCCGAACCCCTTCTCCTCGTCGTAGAACTTGACCTTGCCGGTGGGCATCTGGATGAACCTCGCTCCGTGGTGTGTGGGCGCACCGGAGACCCGGCGGCATCGACGTCAATTCTAGGTGCCGCACGCGAAGCGCCCTGCTGGCCTATTCTGGACGAGTGAGCAGCCAAGGGCCCGTGACCGATCACCGCGTCGAGCGCATCCTCGCCTACATGGTCGCCGCGACGGTCGGGCTGTCCATCCTCGCCTTCCTCGCCGTCATGGTCGGCACGCTCGTCGGCGTCGGCGCCGACGACGGCTTCAGCCAGGGGATCTGGCCGTTCGTGCTGGTCCTGCCGCTCATCGGGCTGCCGATCGGGTTCCTGCTCCTCATCGCACTCCTCATCGTCAACGGCATGCGCCGTTCGAGGGAGTCCCGGCAGGGCACCGACTGAGACATGCTGGTGCTCGCCGCGAGGCTCCGCGCGCTGCCGCGCGAGGTGCTCGCGGACGCACTCAGGTCGCGTGAGTTCGACCCGTCGGGCGTCGACGACCTCTTCGACCTCGCCGAGGCGATCACGGCGCACGACTCGGTCGACCACGCGCTCGACCGCCTCGAGCGGCCCGCGCTCGCGGTCCTCGCGGCCGCGTCCGCGACCGCCGACGACGCCGGATGGACCACGCCCGCCCGCATCCGGGCCGAGCTGTCGCGACTCGGGGCCGCCGACGCGATCGCCGACGACGCGGCATCCGTGCTCGATCGACTCGACGCCGAGCTCCTCGCGCTCCGCGACGCCGATCGCGTGCACGTCCCCGGCGAGGTGGCCGCGCGGCTGAAGGCCCGCATCGGCGAGGACCTGCCGGGCCTCGAAGCCCTGGCCGCCCCGGCGCCGCCCGTCGCGCTGCGCGCCGAGCGACCCGACGAGGGGCTGCTCGAGCGCCGCGCCGCCGAAACCGCCTACGCCACCGTCGCCGCCACCGCGGAACTGCTCGCCGGCCTCGCCACGCAGCCGGCACGCGAACTCGCGAAGGGCGGACTGGCGCTGCCGGATGCGAAGCGGCTCGCCGAGGCGACCGGGGTCGACCTCGCGTCGCTGCCCCGCCTGGTGCGGCGCGCCATCGAGGCCGGGCTGGTGATGCGCGACGGACCGGTGTGGCTCGAGTCGGATCGCGGCGCCGAGTGGGCGCTGCGCGGCACGTCCGCCCGGTGGGAACTTCTCGCCGAGTCCTGGCGGGAGCGCATCCCCGCCGCCCTCCGCGAGCTCGTGGCGCGTCGCAACGACGGCCTCAGCGCCAGCTCGGTCCGCGACGACGCGGCCTGGTACTACCCCGGCGGCGGCCGCTGGCTGCCGGACGGACTGGACCGCCTGCTCGACGACGCGGAGGCGCTCGGGCTCGCGGTGGCGGGCGAGCCGGTCGAGACGGCCAGGCTCGTGCTCGCCGGCGACGTCGCCGGCGCGGCGGAGCGCCTCGCGCGGCACTTCCCGCACCAGGTCGACCGCGTGTACGTCCAGCACGACCTCACGATCGTCTCCCCCGGCCCGCTCGAGCCGTCGCTGGACGCGCGCCTGCGAGCCTTCGCCGACGTCGAGGGCCGCGACCTGGCGTCGAGCTACCGGGTCACCTCGTCGTCCGTCAACCGCGCCCTCGCCGCCGGCGAGACCGCGGCGTCGCTCCGATCGTTCCTTGAGGCCGTCTCCCTCACCGGCATCCCGCAGCCGCTCCAGTACCTCATCGACGAGTCGGCCGCACGGTTCGGCAGCGTCCGGGTCAGCGCGGCCGACCCGTCCGAGGCGCCGGCCCGGTCGTCGGTGCGATCGGATGACGCGCAGCTGATCGGCACGCTCGCCGTCGACCAGACGCTCTCCGCCCTCGGACTCCGGCAGTCCGGCTCGAACCGGCTGATGTCGCGCTTCCCGCCCGAGGTCGTCTTCTGGGGCCTCAGCGATGCCCGGTACCCCGTCGCCGCGGAGGACGGCGAGGGCCGGATCGTCCGGCTCCGGCGGCATCACGTGGGGCGGGCGCCGACCCCGGCTCCTCGCACGGATCCGATCGAGGCGCTGCTCGACCGCATCGCCGAGGCCGATTCGGGCGGCGGCACCGAGCAGGCGTGGCTCGCACGTCAGCTGGAGGCCGCGGCGCGTGCCAAGGAGACGCTGAACGTGACCGTGCGGATGCCCGGAGGCGACACCGCCGACTACCTGCTCGCGCCCGCGAGCGTCGCCAACGGCCGCCTGCGCGCCCGTGACCGCCGCGCCGACATCGAGCGAACCCTGCCGATCTCGGCGATCGCCGCCGTCGCGCCCGCCCCGGCGGACGCCTGACCGGCCGCCGCGGTCGCCGCTCCGGGCCTCCTCGGAGGAAGCGCGCCTAGACTGGTTCGCTATGTCAGACGGCCCCCTGATCGTCCAGAGCGACCGCACCGTCCTCCTCGAGGTCGCGCACCCGCTCGCCGAGGACGCGAGGCACGACCTCGCGATCTTCGCCGAGCTCGAACGCGCCCCCGAGCACATCCACACGTACCGCATCACCCGGCTCGGGCTGTGGAACGCGCGGGCCGCGGGGCACACGTCCGACGACATGCTCGGCACCCTCGAGCGCTACGCGAAGTTCCCGGTGCCGCAGACCGTCGCGGTCGACGTGCGCGAGACGGTCGCGCGCTACGGCCGCCTCGTGGTCGACCGCACGGATGACGGCGCGCTGCGGCTGCGCAGCGACGACCTGGCGGTGCTCACCGAGGTCGCCGGCGCCAAGCGCATCGCACCGCTGCTCACCGAGCGCATCGACGACACGAGCTTCCTCGTGGAGGCGTGGGCGCGCGGGCAGCTCAAGCAGGAGCTGGTGAAGCTCGGCTGGCCCGCCGAGGACCTCGCCGGGTACACGCCCGGCACGCCGCATCCGATCGAGCTGGATCAGCAGGACTGGCATCTCCGCGACTACCAGCAGCGGGCCGTGGACAACTTCTTCGACGGCGGCTCCGGCGTCGTGGTGCTGCCGTGCGGGGCGGGCAAGACGCTGGTCGGCGCCGGGGCGATGGCCACGGCGAAGACCACCACGCTCATCCTGGTCACCAACACCGTCTCGGCCCGGCAGTGGCGCGACGAACTCCTGAAGCGCACGTCCCTCACCGCGGAGGAGATCGGCGAGTACTCCGGCCAGGTGAAGGAGGTCAAGCCGGTCACGATCGCGACCTACCAGATCCTCACCGCCAAGCGGAAGGGCGAATACGCCCACCTCGCCCTGCTCGACGCCCTCGACTGGGGCCTCGTCGTCTACGACGAGGTGCACCTGCTGCCGGCGCCGGTCTTCAAGCTGACCGCCGAGCTGCAGGCGCGGCGTCGACTCGGCCTGACGGCGACGCTCGTGCGCGAGGACGGCCGTGAGGGCGACGTCTTCTCGCTGATCGGCCCGAAGCGCTTCGACGCCCCCTGGAAGGAGATCGAGGCGCAGGGATTCATCTCCCCCGCAGCGTGCTACGAGGTGCGCATCGACCTGCCGCAGTCGGAGCGACTGGCCTACGCCGCATCCGCCGACGACGAGCGGTATCGCCTCGCGGCGACCGCGCCCGCCAAGCTGGGGGTCGTGAAGGAGCTCGTCGCCCGCCACGCCGGCGAGCGGATCCTCGTGATCGGGCAGTACCTTGACCAGATCGACGAGCTCGCCGACGCGCTCGGCGCCCCGCAGCTGACCGGCGCCACGCCGGTCGACGAGCGCGAGCGGCTCTTCCAGGAGTTCCGCGACGGCACGACGCCGGTCCTGGTGGTGTCGAAGGTCGCGAACTTCTCGGTCGACCTGCCCGAGGCGACGGTGGCCATCCAGGTGTCGGGATCGTTCGGCTCACGGCAGGAGGAGGCCCAGCGCCTCGGCCGGCTGCTGCGCCCCAAGGAGTCGGGCCTGTCGGCGAACTTCTACACGCTCGTCTCCCGCGACACCGTCGACCAGGACTTCGCGCAGAACCGGCAGCGGTTCCTCGCCGAGCAGGGCTACTCGTACACGATCCTCGACGCGCACGCCATCGCGGCCTAGCTGCCGCGTGCGAACAGTCCGGCGATCCGTCCGGCCAGCCGGTCGAGGAGGATGACGAGCACCGAGAGCACCGAGATGTAGGCCAGCACCTCGAGCATCGCGACGAACGACCCCAGGGCGCCGAGTTCGTCGGTGTCGAGGAACGGATACGGGAAGCGGTCGGGCACCTCGGGCAGCGTCAGCGCGCGCCAGAGGAAGATCATGCCGTACGCGAACGGGTAGAGGACCCACCATCCGACGTCGCGCCAGCGGACCAGCCGGTGCGGCCCGAAGGCGATCCAGTCCACGAGCACCATGACCGGGACGACGTAGTGCACGGCGAACAGGGCCCGGTTGGCCAGCTGGTCGCCCGGATCGTCGACGAACAGTCCGGGGATGGGGTTCTCGAAGTGGCTCAGGAGCACGTGCGAGACGATCATCGTCGTGAGGATCCACACCGTCACGCCGCCGCGCAGGCGCGGCGCCGGTGGCGCGGTCGTCGCGCGACGGACCATCCAGTAGAGCGCCGCGGCGTAGTAGCCGAAGACGATCACGTTGCTCTGCGTCGTGAAGTACGCGAGACGTCGTTCCGCCGCGATCAGCCCGAAGAGCACCACCACGACGATCGCGACGCGCCACCAGAAGTGCGGCGTCGCCCACACGTTGACGCGGCGATCCGCCGCCTCGTCCGCCTCGGTCGTCATCCCCTGCTGGGACGCATCGATCGCCACCCGGTCACCCTCCTCGTCGAGCGAGCGCCGCGCGCGCCGCAGGCCGAATCTAGGCAGATGGTGGACCCGTGTCAACCGGCTCGCGCGTAGCGCAGGAACAGCATCCGCTCCCCCGGCAGCGCGTGCACGAGCCGCATGCGCCTGGCCGCCTCGTGCTCGGATGCGGCGACCCGCCCCGCACGGCCCGCGACGAGCGTGGGACTCAGCGTGAGGCAGGCCTCGTCGACGAGGTCCGCCTCCGCGAGCGCGCCGTACAGCGACGGCCCGCCCTCCGACAGCACCGACGGCATGCCGACCGCCGCGAGCTCGGCGAGCGCGAGCGCGAGGTCGACCCGCCGCTCGCCCGCGACGATCACGTCGGCCACGTCGGCGAGCGCCCGTCGGCGGTCCGACGGCGAGCGCTCGCTCGTGACCACGAGGGGCCGGGCGAGGGCCTCGGCGAAGAACGGATGGTCCGGCCCGAGCCCGAGACGCGTCGAGACGACGGCGAACCTCGGCTGCGGCGCCCGCCCGCGGGCCGCGCGCCACGCGGCATCGGAGTCGACGACTCCCGCGCCGCCGTAGCCCTCGGCCTCGACGGTGCCGGCGCCGACGAGCACCACGTCGGCGTGAGAGCGCAGCACCGACATCAGCCGCTGGTCCTGATGGTCGCCGAGCGCCCCGCTCCGCCCGCCGAGCGTCGCGGCGCCGTCGAGGCTCGCGACCATGTTCACCCGGCAGAACGCGGCGTCGCCGGGCCGCGCGGCGTCGACGACGTCGACCGCGTACGCCGCGTGCATCCGGTCGGCGTCGAACTCAGCCGCCTCGCGCGGGCTCATCCGTCCGCTCCCGTCATGTTGTGCTCGAGGTACGCGGGCTGGCGCCATCCCTCGATCGCCTCGACCATGCGCACGGCGTCGACGGTCTCCCGGACGTTGTGGACCCGGACGATCCGCGCTCCCCTTCCGATGCACCACACGGCGGCGGCGAGCGATCCCGCCAGCCGCTCGCGTCGGT
Organism: Agromyces arachidis; assembly: GCF_052805135.1. Taxonomy (NCBI): domain Bacteria; kingdom Bacillati; phylum Actinomycetota; class Actinomycetes; order Micrococcales; family Microbacteriaceae; genus Agromyces; species Agromyces arachidis. The sequence goes on along the minus strand of NZ_JBRBDK010000009.1, from coordinate 75,969 downwards.
CGCGCCGGCCGAGGCTCTCGCCGATGAAGTCCTTGTTCGAGAGCGCGACGAGCAACGGCGGGCCGATCGCGGCGACCTCGTCGAGCCGGCGTGTGAGCTCGAGCGAGTGCAGCGTGTTCTTGTTCAGGTCGTGGCCCGGGTCGACGATGATGCGCTCGCGGGGCACGCCGTGCGCCACGGCGAGTTCGACCCGTTCGCGGAGGAACGCGGTCACCTCGGCGACGACGTCGCCGTACGCCGGCCCCGGGTGGGGCGTGCGCGGCGCCGCGAGGCTGTGCGTGATCACGATCGCGGCCCCGCCGGCGGCGACCACCTCCGCCATCTCGGGGTCGTGGATGCCCGTCGTGTCGTTGATCACGTGCGCGCCGGCGTCGATCGCCCGACGCGCGACCTCCGGGTGGAAGGTGTCCACCGAGACGACGGCTCCGGAACCGGCGAGCGCGGCCACCACGGGGACCACGCGCTCCGCCTCCTCGTCGACGGGCACGGGCGGGCCGGGCGCGAACTTCGCGCCGCCGATGTCGATCCAGTCGGCGCCGTCGTCGATCGCGGCCCGTGCGGCGGCGACCGCGCGGTCCAGGTCGTCGGTGGCGCCGCGGTCGTAGAACGAATCCGGCGTCCGGTTCACGATCGCCATCACGGCGACCTGCCTGGCGAAGTCGAACTCGCGCGGTCCGATGCGGCGGACGCTCCCGTCGCTCATCCGCGGCCCCGCCGCGTGCAGCCCGTCCGTTCGCATGACATGCCGCGAGTCTTCCATGCGGCGGATGCCGCCACGGCCGGTTCATGGCATCCGCTCGCACCGCGCTCGATGAATTCCCAGCCAGGTTCCAGCCCGCGCGCAGGAGAATCGAGGCATGAGCGATGGACCCCGGATCCTGATCGTGGACGACGAGCCCAACATCCGCGACCTGCTGACCACGAGCCTCCGGTTCGCCGGTTTCGCGGTGCGCGCGGTGGCGAACGGAGCGCAGACCATCTCGGCGGTGCTCGAGGAGGAGCCCGACCTCATCATCCTCGACGTGATGCTCCCCGACATGAACGGATTCGGCGTCACCAAGCGCCTGCGATCGGCGGGGTACACCGCGCCCATCCTGTTCCTCACCGCGAAGGACGACACCGAGGACAAGATCACCGGACTCACCGTCGGCGGCGACGACTACGTGACGAAGCCGTTCAGCCTCGACGAGATCGTCGCGCGCATCCGCGCCATCCTGCGCCGCACGATGCACGCCGAGGAGGACGCGGTGATCCGCACGGGCGAGCTCACGATGGACCAGGACACGCACGAGGTGCTCGTCGGCGACGTGCCGGTCGAGCTCTCCCCCACCGAGTTCAAGCTGCTGCGCTACCTGATGCTGAACCCCAACCGCGTCCTGTCCAAGGCGCAGATCCTCGACCACGTGTGGGAGTACGACTTCAACGGCGACGCCGGCATCGTCGAGAGCTACATCTCGTACCTGCGCCGCAAGCTCGACCAGCATTCCTCCGAACCGCTCATCCAGACCAAGCGCGGCTTCGGCTACATGCTGAAGTCATCGAAGGCGTAGTACAGGGCCGGTACAGGGTGCCTGCGTAGACTCGCCGACGCCATGCATCAGACCGTCGCCGACCGCTGGAGCCGCGTCTCGCTCCGCACGAAGATCACGGGCGTCACCGTGCTCATGCTGACGCTCGGACTGCTCGTGTCCGGCATCGGCACCGCGGCGATGCTGCGGACCTACGTGGAGGCCCAGCTCGAGTCGAAGCTCAGCGCGATCGCCTCGGGCGACCTCGACAAGTACTTCGACGGCGGTCCCGGGGCCACCCGCGGGACCGACGACCTCGACTTCAGCTCCGCCAACGACGACGTCTTCATCGCGCTGTACGACGCGCGCACCGGCGAGTTCCGCGACCACAACTGGAAGGACCGCGATCCGTCGACCTTCCCGATGCTCCCGGAGCGCCTCACCCAGGGCGAGGTGTACGCCTGGAACTCCAGTGGCGGCTACCGCGTGTTCTCGCTCTACGACACGGGCGGCGAACCGACCTTCCGCGGGGTGTACGCGGTGGCGACGGCCGATCAGCAGGGCGGTCTCGCTCCCATCATCGTCGCCATCTCCTCGCGCGACACCGAGCGGATCCTGGCCGCCTACCTCACGATCTTCCTGGGCTTCGGTCTCGGCGTCGTCCTGGTCGGAGCGCTGCTGACGCGCATGCTGGTGACCTCGACGTTCGCTCCGCTCCGGGAGGTCGAGCGGACCGCCGCCGCCATCGCCGACGGCGACTTCGGACAGCGCCTTGCCGGGGCCACCCCGAACACCGAGGTGGGACGCCTGAACCGGTCGCTCAACACGATGCTCAACCGGATCGACCGCGCGTTCCGCGACCGTGCCCGGACGATCGACCAGATGCGCCGGTTCGTCGGCGACGCGTCGCACGAGCTGCGCACCCCGCTCGTGTCGGTCCGCGGCTATGCCGAACTGTACCGCATGGGCGCGCTGCAGACCCCCGACGACGTCGGGCAGGCGATGGACCGGATCGAGAAGGAGGCCATCCGGATGGGCGGCCTCGTCGAGGACCTCCTCGCCCTCGCCCGCCTCGACGAGGCGAAGCCGCTCGACCTCGCCGAGGTCGATCTCGTGCCCCTCGCCCGCGACGCCGCGCTCGACGCCATGGCGGCCAACCCCGGGCGCGAGGTGACAGTGATCGCGCCCGAGGACGTCCGCACCGGCTCCGCCGACGTGGTGTCCGGCGACGTCGAGGTGGATCTCGACTCGGCCACGACGAGGACCGGCGGCGCGATCGCCCTCGCCGGGGCGACGCTCGCCCGCCTGCGCGGGCGGCGCACCGGCGTCGGGGCCGGCGCGGAGAGCGGGGGCCGCGGGCGACGCGGCGGCCGCGGTGCGGCCCGGGGCGGCGGCCCGGATGCCGCGCGGGTCGGCGCGGCCGCGGCGCGGACCGGCGAACTGGTCGTGCCCGCCTCGGCCATGGCGTCGCCGACGTCCGGCGCCCCCCGAGCGGACGAGTCGGACGTCCCGGTCCGGCGCGCCGTCGTCCTCGCCGAGGAGAACAAGGTCCGCCAGGTCATCACGAACCTGATGGGCAACGCGATGCGCTTCACCCCCGAGGACAGCCCGATCGAGATCCGGGTCTCGGTCGACGACGAGGCCGAGCGCGCCGTGCTCGAGATCGTCGACCACGGCGAGGGCATCCCGCCCCAGATCCGCGAGAAGATCTTCCAGCGCTTCTGGCGCGCCGACACGTCCCGCACCCGGGAGACCGGCGGGTCCGGTCTCGGGCTCGCGATCGTGTCGTCGATCGTGAACGCCCACAACGGCCAGGTCGACGTCGTCGAGACCCCCGGCGGCGGCGCGACCTTCCGCGTGGCGCTCCCCCTCGCGGGTTCGACGGCGGCGCCGCAGCCGGTCGCGGCCTCCTGATCGGCACCGCTCCTCCACAGTCGCCGCCTCGCCGGCGGGCCGGAGCGCGTGAGCGCGCATCGGAGCTCGTACCGCTCGCCGTGCGTAGCCTGCGACCGACGCCCCGGGATCGGCTCGGGGCGACCGCGAGGAGAGGATCCACACGATGACGCGATTCCAGGTCGACAGCGAGCAGGTGGCGGCGGCCACGGCGGGCGCACAGGGGACGATCGGCCGGATCCAGTCCGAGGTCGCGTCCCTCGTCGCCCAGCTGACCGGGCTCCAGGGCTCGTGGTCCGGACAGGCGGCCACCGCGTTCCAGGCGGCCGTGAGCGACTGGCGCGCGACGCAGCTCCAGGTGGAGCAGAGCCTTGCCGGCCTCGGCCAGGCGCTGGGCACGGCGGCCGCGCACTACGCGGATGCGGAGTCGGCGAACGCCCGGCTCTTCCTCCGCTGATCGGCGCGTCACGGCGGGCGATCCGATCCCGCCGCCGCCCCGCGTCGCAGCAGGAGCGGCCGCGGACGACGAAGGGCGCCTCCCGGAGGAGGCGCCCTTCGCGCGTGGTGCAGTGCGGACTAGAAGTCCATGCCGCCCGTGGGGTCGGCGGGGGCCGCAGCGGCCTTCTCGGGCTTGTCGGCGACGACGGCCTCGGTGGTGAGGAACAGGCCGGCGATCGACGCGGCGTTCTGCAGCGCCGAGCGGGTGACCTTCGCCGGGTCGATGATGCCCTGGGCGATGAGGTCGCCGTACTCGCCGGTCGCGGCGTTCAGGCCGTGACCGTCGGGCAGCTCGGCGACCTTGTTCGCCACGACGCCCGGCTCGAGACCGGCGTTCAGCGCGATCTGCTTGAGCGGGGCCTCGATCGCGACGCGGACGATGTTCGCGCCGGTCGCCTCGTCGCCCTCGAGCGACAGGGTGGCGAACGCCTTGGCACCGGCCTGGATGAGGGCGACGCCACCACCGGCGACGATGCCCTCCTCGACGGCGGCCTTCGCGTTGCGGACGGCGTCCTCGATGCGGTGCTTGCGCTCCTTGAGCTCGACCTCGGTGGCCGCACCCGCCTTGATGACGGCGACGCCGCCGGCGAGCTTGGCGAGGCGCTCCTGCAGCTTCTCGCGGTCGTAGTCCGAGTCGGTGTTCTCGATCTCCGAGCGGATCTGGGCGACGCGGCCCGCGATCTGGTCGGGGTCGCCCGCGCCCTCGACGATGGTCGTCTCGTCCTTCGTGATGACGACCTTGCGCGCCTGGCCGAGCAGGTCGAGGGTGGCGTTCTCGAGCTTGAGGCCGACCTCCTCGGAGATGACCTGGCCGCCGGTGAGGATCGCGATGTCCTGGAGCTGGGCCTTGCGGCGGTCGCCGAAGCCCGGCGCCTTGACGGCGACCGACTTGAAGATGCCGCGGATCTTGTTCACGACGAGCGTGGCCAGGGCCTCGCCGTCGACGTCCTCGGCGATGATCAGGAGCTGCTTGCCCGACTGGATCACCTTGTCGACGACCGGGAGCAGGTCCTTGATGTTGGAGATCTTCTGGTTGGCGATGAGGATGTACGGGTCCTCGAACACCGCCTCCTGGCGCTCCGGGTCGGTGACGAAGTACGCCGACAGGTAGCCCTTGTCGAAGCGCATGCCCTCGGTGAGCTCGAGCTCGGTGCCGAAGGTGTTCGACTCCTCGACGGTGACGACGCCCTCCTTGCCGACCTTGTCGATCGCCTCGGCGATGATCTCGCCGATCTGCGCGTCGGCGGCCGAGATCGACGCGGTCGCGGCGATCTGCTCCTTGGTCTCGATCTCCTTCGCGGCGGAGAGCAGCTCCTCGGAGACGGCCGAGACGGCCTTCTCGATGCCGCGCTTGAGCGAGATGGGGTCTGCGCCGGCCGCGACGTTGCGCAGGCCCTCGCGGACGAGCGCCTGGGCGAGCACGACCGAGGTCGTGGTGCCGTCGCCGGCGACGTCATCGGTCTTCTTGGCGACCTCCTTGACGAGCTCGGCGCCGATCTTCTCGTACGGGTCGTCGAGCTCGATCTCCTTGGCGATCGACACGCCGTCGTTGGTGATCGTGGGGGCGCCCCACTTCTTCTCGAGGACGACGTTGCGGCCGCGCGGGCCGAGGGTCACCTTGACCGCGTCGGCGAGCTGGTTGAGCCCACGCTCGAGCCCGCGGCGGGCCTCCTCATCGAAAGCAATGATCTTTGCCATGTGTGTCTCTCGTCCCTTCCGGACGTTCAAAGATTCCAAGGGTTTAGCACTCAAAACGAGAGAGTGCCAAACCGATTCTGGCACTCACCCGCGCCGAGTGCAAGCGAGCTGCGGCGGCTGCGCCCGGCCCGCGCACGCGGAAGCGCCGCCGGCGTCGCCGGCGGCGCTTCGACGGGTGCGGACTCAGGCGGGGCGGACCGCTTCGGCCTGCGGGCCCTTGGAGCCCGACCCGACCTCGAAGGTCACCTGCTGGCCCTCCTCCAGGACCTTGTACCCCGCCATGTCGATGGCGGAGTAGTGGACGAAGACGTCCTGGCCTCCGCCGTCGACGGTGATGAATCCGTATCCCTTTTCAGCGTTGAACCACTTCACGGTTCCGTTCGCCATGCGTTGCTCCCATGTTGCCTGTATCCGAGTCAGCACGTGCCGTCGCCTGTACCGGGCCGCCGACGAGCCGACCCGGCGCCGGGGGCCCGGCACCGGGTGCGCCACGCGCGTGCGAGCGGCCGAATCCAGATAGTCACAGGCCGCTGACCGGGCACAAGGGCCCGGGCGCCGCGAATGATCGCAGATTTGCAACGATTCCCGGTCGTCAGCCCTGGGCCTGCGACGCGTAGTCCGCGCCGAGCACCACGACGAGCTGCATGCCGGTGACCCCGAACTCCTCCGACAGCCGCACGTCGCCGACGGGGAGCAGCTGGAGCACGCCGCGCGCGGCCCCCTCGAGCTCGGGTGCGGCGTAGTAGACGACCGTGGTCTCGATGTCGGAGGTGTCGGCGTTCGAGGTGATGCCGACCTGCACGCCGCCCGCCGTGAGGGTCTCGCCCACGCTCGCCGCGAGGCCGCTCGTGGTCGTGCCGTTCAGCACGGCGACCGGGACGTCGGGCGCGATGGTCGGGGGCGCCGTCGCCACCGGCGACTGGGTGGGGACGGGCTCGCCGCCCCCGAAGTCGAGCCGGTCGTTGTAGACGCTGACCGCCGCGATGCCCGCGCCGGCGAGGACCACGGTCGCGAGCGCGGCCCAGCCGAACGCGACCCAGCGCGACCCGCGTCGCGCCGGGGCGCGGTGCGCCCCCACCCGCTCGATGCCGTGCGGGATCGAGTCGAACCGGTCTCTCGGATACTTCTGGGTCATGGGTCCTGCCGAGGTCGGGGCCGGCGCGGATCCGCGGCGACGCCGGTGGGCATCGTCCGCTCCGCGCGGGCGGCGGCTCGGGCCGCGCGCTGGCGCTGCAGCCGCTTCACGAGCATCGGATCATGGCGGAGGGCGGCCGGATCGTCGACCAGCTCGCCGAGCAGCCGGTAGTAGCGTGCGGCCGACATCCCGAGCTCGTCGCGGATCGCGTCGGCCTTCCGCGCCGGATCCCGCCAGGCCCGCGCCTCGAAGACGAGGATGCCGAGGCGGTGCTCGTCGAGGCCCTCGCCCGAGCGCGCCGGGATCGGTTCCGGCCCCCGCCGTCCTGCTGCGGCCATCGCACCTCCTCGGAGTCCGTCGCGGTCGCCCACTCGTCAGAGGACATCCTAGAGAGCGGATGCCGCTGGGCCGGCACGCCACCCGGGTCCCGGGCACTCCGCGGAACATGCACGGCCCGTCATGCGTTGCACCGCCTGTCGCGGGAACTGCGACGATGGGATGAGACGAACGACGAGGAGTCCGCATGGCGTACCAGGTGAACAAGTCCGAGGAGCAGTGGCGCGAGGAGCTCGGCGCCGAGCGGTACGCGGTGCTGCGCGGGGCCGGGACCGAGCGCGCGTGGACGGGCGAACTCCTCGACGAGGAGCGCGCCGGCGTCTACACGTGCGGCGCGTGCGGCGCCGAGCTGTTCAAGAGCGGCACGAAGTTCGACTCCGGATGCGGCTGGCCGAGCTTCTACGAGTCCGTCCGCCCCGACGCGGTCGAACTGCTCGAGGACGCCTCGCTCGGCATGGTGCGCACCGAGGTGCGCTGCGCGAACTGCGGCTCGCACCTCGGGCACGTGTTCCCCGACGGATTCGGCACCCCGACGGGCGACCGGTACTGCATGAACTCGATCGCGCTCGACTTCGCACCCGAGTCCTGAGCGTGGCATCCGTTCGCGAGGCGTCGCTCGCCCGGCGATCCTGGCCGAAGGTGACCGACGACGCCCCCGACGACGCCGAGCTGCTCGACCTGCTGGCCGCGGCGGCGCGCGTGGCCGACCACGCCTCGCTCGCGCCGTGGCGGGTCATCGCGATCCGTGGCGAAGCCCGCGGGCGCGTGGGACGGGCGCTCGCCGCCGCCGCCGGAGCCGAGGGCGCCGCGGCGGCCAAGCTCGAGGCCAAGCCGCAGCGCGCTCCGCTGCTGCTCGCCCTCGTGGCGACGACCCGGCCGCACCCGAAGGTCCCGGAATGGGAGCAGGAGGCGACGGCCGCGGGAGTCGGCCACCTGCTCTCGCTCCTGCTCGACGAGGCCGGGTGGGCCGTGATGTGGCGGACCGGCCCGCTCACGCGCCATCCGATCGTCGCCGACGCGCACCGGCTGGCCGCGGGCGAGCGCCTGCTGGGATGGCTCTACGTCGGAGGCAGGCCCGACCGCGATCGCCCCGAGCGGCGCGTCGCCGTCGACGTCGCGGCGCGCTTCAGCTCGCTGGACTGATCGGCCGCGCCGCCTCGGCGACCGGTTCCGCCTCTGGCGCGGCGACGTGCTTCGGGCGCGCCCAGCGGACGCCCGCGAGCGCCACCGCGACGAGCGCCAGCACGGTGCCGCCGATCGTCGCGATCCCGACGGGACGCCCCGTCGCAGGGATCAGCAGGTCGAGCGCCAACGCGGCCGAGAGCTGGCCCGCGACCAGCCCGAGGGCGAGCAGCAGCACGCCCACGCGGCGCACGAGCACCGCCTGGGCCGCGATGAACACGCAGCCGATCGCGCCGCCGGAGTACAGCCACCACTCGGTCGGCATGGCCGCGGGCCAGCCGGAGGATGCCGCGTGCACGAGCATCACGCCGAGCAGGACGGTCGTGCCGACGGCGAAGTTGGCCACCGTCGCGGCGAGGGCGCTCGCCGCCGCGGTCCGGACCCGGCCGTTCATGGCCTGCTGCCACGAGGCACCGATGCCCGCCGCGAACGGCAGCAGCATCAGCCACAGCGGCACCGACGCGGAGACCTGCGCCGACACGGCCCACGCGACCGCCGCGAGCGCCAAGGCGGCGCCGACCACGCGCGCGACCGTGAGCGGGCGCCGGCCGCCGGGGCCGATGCCGATCAGGTCGAAGACGACGCCGCCGAGGGTCTGCCCGGCGACGACGCCGATGGTGAAGAGGGCGACGCCGAGCACGCCGACGGCGATGCCCTGGGTGGCGACGAACCAGGCCCCCGCCACCCCGCCGAGCAGCATCCACCACGGCACGGCGCCGGCGCGGAACGCGACCCCGAGACGCCGCAGGCCGCGGCGGCCGCCTGGCCAGGCGACGACGACGGCGAGCAGCAGCACCAGTCCGGAGCCGAACGAGATCACCGCGGCGACCGAGTAGTCGTCGATGGCCCGCGCGAGCTGGCCGTTCACGCGGGACTGCAGCGCCACGAGCGAACCGGACACGATCGTCAACGCGATCGCGACCCACATCGGCACGCGCGAGTCCACCGCGTGGGCGTGCGGGGGCGAGTGGTGCGACGGCGCCGCCGAACCGCCCTCGTCGGGGCGGGATGCGGGGGCCGGCGTGATCGACATGGAGCCGGCTACGGGACTCGAACCCGTAACCACCGCTTTACAAGAGCGGTGCGCTACCAATTGCGCCAAGCCGGCGTGACTCCCCCACATCCTACCGATCGGGCCGGCGGGACGACGACGGCCCGGACCCATCGGGTCCGGGCCGGTCCGCGACGATCAGCCCGCGGGGGTGGGCGTCGGGGTCGGGGTCGGCGTGCCGTTCGACTCGGAGTAGCTCTCGCCAGCGGCCTGGAGGACGAAGGCGCGGAACTCGGCCGGGTCCTCGAGCGAACCCACGTACTGCTTGCCGTTCACGAGCACGGTCGGGGTGCCCTTGACCGACTCGAGGTCGGAGTTCGGGATCGGCTGCGTGAGCGCCCGGTTGGTGGCGTCCTCGACCCAGCTCTTGAACTGCGTGTCGTCGATGCACTCGTCGACCGACGACGCCGCGCCCGCCTCCGCGGCGAGCTCCTTGATCTCGGCGTTCGACGGGCCCGCGGTGAGCTCCTCGGGCTGGTTCTCGAACATGAGGGCGTTGAAGTCGAAGAAGGCCTCCGGCGACTCCTCCGCGACGCAGGCGGCGGCGTTCGCGGCCCGGAGCGAGTACTGGGTGCCCGCGGACTTGTTCGTGAGGATCGCGATCGGGTGGATCTCGAGGGTCGCGGCGCCCTGCTCGACGAGCGTGCGCATCGACTCGGAGTTGGTCTGCTCGAACTGCCCGCAGTAGGGGCACAGGTAGTCGACGTACACGACGATGTTGGCGACGGTGCCGCTCTCGTCGGGCTCGGTGGGCGTCGGGTCGCCGCCCGCCGGGATCGCGGGGGTCTCGACGGCCTCGATGCCGTTCTCGCCGCCGACCAGCAGGATGCCGTCGCTGGCCATGTTGCGGGGGCCGGGCCCGTCGGTCGGCATGTTGGCGGCGATCATCCCGTAGACGAGGGCCGCGATGGCGACGATGGCCACCACGACGCCGCCCTGGATCAGGAATCGGTTCCGGCGCTCCTTCTTGCGCTGCTCCTCGCGGAGGAGTCGCGCCTTCTCACGGGCCGCCTCACGTCGCTCGTTGCGGGTGGGGCGCGGCTGGATGGGTCCGCCAGTGCTCATGGATGGTCAACTCCGGGTCGCTGTGAGGGCGCGCGAGGATGCAGGCGCACGCATCGAAGAGTGTAGGAGCGCACACTGTGAATCGCCCAAACGGGACGTGCACACGGCCTCGATGCGGCCTCGGCGAACGCCGGGGACGACCGGCTCGATGCGGCTCGTCCGCGGCCACGTGACATACTGAGGGAGCGTCGACACCGAGGTCGGCGTTTCCATTCACTACGGATCGTCCGGCACGTACCTGCCGGTGAAGGAGCACAGAACCATGGCATCAGTCACGTTCGACAAGGCCACCCGCCTGTATCCCGGCGGAACCCGCCCGGCCGTCGACAAGCTCGACCTCGAGATCGCGGACGGCGAGTTCCTCGTCCTCGTCGGCCCCTCGGGCTGCGGCAAGTCCACCTCGCTGCGCATGCTCGCCGGCCTCGAAGAGGTCAACGACGGCAACATCTTCATCGGCGACCGCAACGTCACCGACGTGCCGCCGAAGGACCGCGACATCGCCATGGTCTTCCAGAACTACGCGCTGTACCCCCACATGACCGTGGCCGAGAACATGGGCTTCGCGCTCAAGATCGCCGGCGTCGGCAAGGAGGAGCGGGCCGCGCGCGTGCTCGAGGCGGCGAAGCTCCTCGACCTCGAGCCGTACCTCAACCGCAAGCCGAAGGCGCTCTCCGGCGGCCAGCGCCAGCGCGTCGCCATGGGCCGCGCGATCGTGCGCCAGCCCCAGGTGTTCCTCATGGACGAGCCGCTGTCGAACCTCGACGCCAAGCTCCGCGTCCAGACGCGCACCCAGATCGCCTCGCTGCAGCGCCGCCTGGGCGTCACCACGGTCTACGTCACGCACGACCAGACCGAGGCGCTCACGATGGGCGACCGGATCGCCGTCCTGAAGGACGGCGTGCTGCAGCAGGTCGGCAGCCCGCGCGAGCTGTACGAGCGGCCCGACAACGTCTTCGTCGCGGGCTTCATCGGCTCGCCGGCGATGAACCTGTTCCACGCCGACCTCGCCGACGGCGGCGTCAAGTTCGGGCAGTCCGTCGTGCCCGTCGAGCGCGACGCCATCGCCCACGCGACCGGCTCCGTCGTGACGGTCGGCGTCCGTCCTGAGGACATCACCGTCTCGAACACGCCCGGCGAGGGCATCGAGGTCGAGGTCGACCTGGTCGAGGAGCTCGGCGCGGACGGCTACCTCTACGGCCACTCCACCATCGAGGGCAAGCGCACCGACATCGTCGCGCGCGTCGACGGCCGCGTGCACCCGAACGCCGGCGAGACGGTCTACCTGCTGCCGACGCCCAAGCACATCCACGTGTTCGACGCCGAGTCGGGCCAGCGGCTCAACCCGGCTGCCGTCGCCAACTGATCCGTCGCATCCTGCGACCGCGATGCCGGTCGGGCCTCGGCCCGGCCGGCATCGTCGTTCCCGGGTACGCTTGGGCCTGATGAGCGGCACACTCTCGATCACGTCGGCGATGACCGACCCCGCCCTGCTCGACCTGCCGTGGGACCTCGCGCTCGAGGCCTGGCCGAACGAGACCATCGCGGCGCTGCCGAAGGGCATCTCCCGGCACCTGGTCCGCTTCGCGCACCTCAGCGGCCACGTCGTCGCCATCAAGGAGACGACGGCCGAGATGGCCAAGGGCGAGTACGAGATGCTGCGCATGCTCCAGCGCCTCGAGATCCCCTGCGTCGAACCCGTGGCGGTCATCACGAACCGCACGGATGCCGACGGCGAGGAACTCGCGCCGGTACTCGTCACGCGGCACCTGCGGTTCTCGCTGCCCTACCGCGCGCTGTTCTCGCAGACGCTGCGGCCCGACACCGCGACGCGCCTCGTGGACGCCCTCGCGGTCCTGCTCGTCCGCCTGCACATCGTGGGGTTCTTCTGGGGCGACGTCTCGCTGTCGAACACCCTGTTCCGCCGCGATGCGGGGGCGTTCGCGGCCTACCTCGTCGACGCGGAGACCGGCAAGCTCTACGAGGGCGGACTCTCGAACGGGCAGCGCGAGAACGACCTCGAGATCGCCCGGGTGAACATCGCCGGCGAACTGCTCGACCTCGAGGCCGGCGGCCGCGTCGCCGACGAGCTCGACCCGGTCAACATCTCGAACGGCATCGTCGACGCGTACCGCAAGCTGTGGACCGAGCTGACGGGGTCCGAGTCGTTCGGCGTCGGCGAGCGCTGGCGCATCAACGAGCGGGTGAACCGCCTGAACGACCTCGGATTCGACATCGAGGAGCTCGCCATCCGCACCGACTCCTCCGGCACGACCCTGCGCATCCAGCCGAAGGTCGTCGACGCCGGGCATCACCAGCGTCGGTTGCTCCGGCTCACCGGGCTCGACGCCGGCGAGAACCAGGCCCGGCGCCTCCTCAACGACCTCGACTCCTACCGCGCCGCCTACAACAAGCAGGACCTCGACGAGGAGATGGTGGCGCACGAGTGGCAGATGCGCGTCTTCGAGCCCGTCGTGCGCGCGGTGCCGCAGGAGCTCCGCGGCAAGCTGGAACCCGCGGAGGTGTTCCACGAACTGCTCGAGCACCGCTGGTACATGGCGCAGCAGCGCGGCCACGACGTGCCCCTCGCCGAGGCGCTGACCTCGTACATCAACGACGTGCTGCGCCACCGGCGCGACGAGGCGACCGTGATCGGGCCGCCGACGGAGGCCATCACGACCGCGCTGCCGGTCGCCACCGACACCGACGAGGTGCCGATCCACGACCCCGACGACGAGGGCGACTGGCGCCTGAAGGTCTGACGGCTAGTCGCGCGCCGCGCGCAGCTTCGCGATCTCGTAGAGCGTGACGGATGCGGCGATGCCCGCGTTCAGCGACTCGGTGGCCGCCGAGATCGGGATCGACACGATCGCATCGCACGTCTCGGTGACCAGGCGCGACAGGCCCTTGCCCTCTGAGCCGACGACCACCACGATCGGGCGGTCGGCGAAGTCGAGGCCCGGGAGCGAGACGTCGCCGTCGCCGTCGAGGCCGAGGACGAAGACGCCGCGCTCCTTCAGCGCCTTGAGCGTCTGCGTCAGGTTGGACGCCATCGCCACGGGCACGCGTGCAGCCGCCCCGGCCGAGGTCTTCCACGCGGCGGCCGTCACGCCGACCGACCGGCGCTGGGGCACGATGACCCCCTGCCCGCCGAACGCCGCCGTGGAGCGGATGATCGCCCCGAGGTTGCGGGGGTCGGTCACGCCGTCGAGCGCGACGAACAACGGCGTCCCGTCATCGGCGAGCACCTCGTCGAGCAGGTCGACGGGGTGCGCGTACTCGTAGGGCGGCACCTTGAGCGCGAGGCCCTGGTGCACGCCGCCCTCGCCGGAGAGCCGGTCGAGCTCGGGCCGCATGACCTCGAGGATGGGGATGCCGCGGTTCGTCGCGATCTTCACGGCTTCCTTGACGCGGTCGTCCATCTCGATCCGAGCGGCCACGTACAGCGTCGTCGCGGGGATGCGCGTGCGCAGCGCCTCGACGACCGCGTTGCGGCCGGTCACGATCTCGGACTCGTCGCCCGACTTCGATCGCCGGGCGGCACCCGAGGCTCCGCGAGGCGCACCGGCGCGCGCGGGCGCGCGCCCGCCGGACTTCGCCGCGGCACGCTCGGCTGCGGCCTTCTTCTTGTACGCCTGGTGGTAGGGCCGATCCTCGGCCTTCGGCGTGGGGCCCTTGCCCTCGAGCGCCTTGCGGCTGTGGCCGCCGGTCCCGACCTTCTGGCCCTTGCCCTTCTTGCGCACCGCTCCGGCGCGAGGCTTTCCGCTGCTGCCCTTCATGAGGTGAGGCTCCAATGCGTTCCGGTCTGGCTGTCTTCGATGGTGATGCCGGCATCGGCGAGTTCGGCGCGGATGCGGTCGGCGGTGGCCCAGTCCTTCGCGTCGCGCGCGGCGCGGCGGTCCTCGACCAGGCGGGTGATGAGGCTGTCGAGTGCGGATGCCACGGGCCCGGCCTCCGTCGCCCAGGCCGGGTCGGCGGGGTCGATGCCGAGCACGCGGACCATGGCGACGACCTGCCCGCGCCGCATCGCCGCGGTCGGCAGGTCCTCGTCGTCGAGCGCCTGGTTGCCGGCCCGCACGGTCTCATGCAGCACGGCGAGGGCCTGCGGCACGCCGAGGTCGTCGTCCATCGCCTCGGCGAAGGCATCGGGCCACGCGGCATCCGCGCCGCTGTCGGCGTGATGGGTGCCGGCGAGCCGGCGCTCCACGCGCGACAGGAACGTGCGGATGCGATCGACCGCGGCCTCGGCCTCGGCGAGCGCCTCGGGCGAGTAGTCGAGCGTCGACCGGTAGTGCGCCTGCCCGAGGTAGTAGCGCACCGCGAGCGGCGAGGCCAGCGCGGTGAGCTCGTGCGCGTACACCGAGTTGCCGAGGGACTTCGACATCTTCTGCCCGCCGATGTTCACCAGGCCGTTGTGCACCCAGTAGCGTGCGAAGCCGTCGCCGGCCGCGGTCGACTGGGCGAGTTCGTTCTCGTGGTGCGGGAAGCGCAGGTCGAGGCCGCCGCCGTGGATGTCGAACTCCGGGCCGAGGTAGCGCGCGGCCATCGCCGAGCACTCGATGTGCCATCCGGGCCGGCCCGGGCCCCACGGCGATTCCCAGCCGGCGGAGCGCGGCTCGGTCGCCTTGTGCCCCTTCCACAGCGCGAAGTCCCGCGGGTCGC
The DNA here is from genome assembly GCF_052805135.1 of Agromyces arachidis. Lineage (NCBI taxonomy): Bacteria > Bacillati > Actinomycetota > Actinomycetes > Micrococcales > Microbacteriaceae > Agromyces > Agromyces arachidis. Next base: position 60,944 of record NZ_JBRBDK010000009.1, on the reverse strand, counting down.
GCTTGCCCCGGGGGTCGGAGTCGGCCGCGGCCTCCATGTTCTCGCGCGCCTGCCGGGTGAGCTCGCCGTAGGCCGGCCAGCTGCCGGTGTCGAAGTAGACGTCGCCCGAGCCGTCGGGCGCCGGGTAGGCGTGCCCGCGGTCGATGAGCCGCTGGATGATCCGCTGCATCTGCGTGACGCTCGCGGTCGCGCGCGGCTCGTAGGTCGGCGGCAGGATGCCGAGCGTGTTGTAGGCGGCGGTGAACTCGAGCTCGACCCGGTACGCGAGCGACCACCACTGCTCGCCGATGCCCTCCTCGGCGGCGGCGTTCAGGATCTTGTCGTCGATGTCGGTCACGTTCCGGACGAAGGTCACCGCGTACCCGCGCGCCAGGAACCACCGGCGCACGATGTCGTACACGAGGGCGCTGCGCAGGTGCCCGATGTGCGGACTCGACTGCACGGTGGGTCCGCAGACGTACATGCCGACGTGCCCCTCCTGGAGGGGCACGAAGTCACGCAGGGCCTGGGCCTTCGAATCGTGGAGTCGTACGGTCACCCGTCAAGCGTACCGGCCGCCCGGGATCCGGGACGGGCGCCCGACCGGGCGGGACGCCTCCAGCGCGACCCTCGTTCCGACGGGTCGTTCGACCGGACGGATCCCGGTCCCCGTCGCCTCGGAAGGAGCACGACCATGTCCGTCGACCACCGCCCGCTCTCCTCCGCCTCCGCGGACGCCGCCGTCCCCGTCCCGGATGCCTCGACGACACGCCGTCGCACCCGGGCCCGATCGGCCGCCTGGACCGCGGTGGCACTGTACGCCGCACAGTTCGCCGTCGGTGCCGCCGGAGCGCTCAGCGGCACCGACGTCGGCGATCACGCCGAGGGCCTCGGCGGCGCATCGGAGGGCCTCGGCGGCGGCGCGTTCGTCGCCGCCGCGGTCGCGCTCGCCGCGCTCGCCCCTCGCGGCGCACGGCTGGCCGCGTGGCTGCCGGCGATCATCGGGCTCGGCACGTCGGGCGTCACCATGGCGTGGGTCGCGGCCACCGGGGTCGAGCCGCCCGTCGAGGTGTTCCTCGTCGAGGTATCGCTCACCGCGATCGGCCTGGCCGTCGTCGGCGTGCTCGGCGCCCTCCGCCGCCGGGTCTGGCCGTGGTGGGTCGGGATCGCCGTCGCCCTGCTCATCCCGGTGATGTTCCTGGTGCCCGTGAACTCGATCCCGCTCGCCCTCGCCTGGATCGCGGTCGCCCTCACGGCGCGCCCGGATGCACGGTGCTGACCGCATGCCGACCCGTGGATACACTGCGGCCATGGAGCCCGGCCGAGAGCGACCCGCGCGGAGCGCGGCGAGTCGCGTCGCGATCTCCCTCGTGGCGGTCGCGGCCGTGGCATCCGGCACCGTCACCCTCTACTCGATCCCCGCCGTCTGGCGCGCGCGCACCGCAGCCTGCGAGCCGGGACGGTGCCCGCCCGGCTCGCTCGGGGAGGATGCGGCGGCGCGGCTGTCGGGACTCGGGATCGGGATCGACGGGTACGTCGCCGTCGGACTCGTGTCGTCGCTCCTGGTCGCCGCCGCCTGCCTCGCCGTGGCGGCGTTCCTGCTGCGGGGCGCCGCGGCGAGCCCGGAGCCGCGCGGGGCGATCACGGCCGCGGCCGCACTCACCGCGATCTCCGCCGGGTTCCCGCAGTTCGTGCCGGCACTGGTCGCCGAGCAGCCGGCGCTCTGGTGGACGGGTGCGCTCGTCGACGCATCCGTCCTGCTGCTGGTCTGGTGGGTGGCGTCGTTCCCCGACGGGGTGGTCCGCGGATGGTGGGGGTGGGCGCTCGTCGTCGCGGGCGTCGGCTGGACGATCCTCTCCCTCCAGGCGTCCGCGAGCGGCGAGGTCGGGCCGGCGGTCCCGGTCGCCACCGGGGTCGTCGTCGTGCTGGTCCTCGCGAACCTCGTCGCGGACATGGTCACGGGCGATCGCGAGCGACGACGCCTGACGGGAGGAACGACTGCGGCGCTCGGGGCCGCCTTCGCGGCGCTCGGCATCGCCGCCGTGCTGCAGGGATCGGGTCTGGCCCCGACCGGCGGCGCGATCGACCTGGTGCTGCAACCGGTCCTCGTCACGGCGTTCCTCGCCGTCCCGGTCGCCATCGCGTCCGCCGTGCTGCGCCGCGGGCTCTGGGCCGAAGCGGCGCCCGTCACTCGGATCGTGGCCGCGGCGGCGACCGCACTGGCGGCGCTGGCGATCTACGTCCTGGGGGCGCTCGGTCTCGCGGCCGGAGGGGCCGAGCCAGCGGTGGCGTTCGCGCTGCCCGCCGCACTGCTCGGCATCGTGCTGCCGTGGGTGGATCGCCTGTCGGTGAGCGTGGCCCGGCGAGCACTCACCGGCAGCGACCTCGACCGGCGACGCGCGCTCGCGGAACTCGGATCGGGGCTCGCGCTGGCCGCCACGCCCTCGCTCGCGCCCGACGTCGTGGCCGGCTCGATCGCCGAGGCGCTCGGGCTGCGGGGGGCCGCGATCGAGGTCGGCGACGAGGATGTCGAGCGCGCCGTGCACGGCGAGGGGCTCGTCATGCCGCTGATGCACGCCGGTCGACTCGAGGGGCGGCTGGTGCTCGAGCCGCGTCGCCCCGGCGAGCGCCTCGACCCGGCGCAGTACGAGGCGCTCGAGCCCGTGTGCGCGCAGCTCGCCGCCGTGCTCCACGGACGCCGGCTGGCACGCGAGCTCGACCGATCGCGCCGTGCCCTGGTGGCCGCACGGGAGGACGAGCGCCGGCGCATCCGCGACGACCTGCACGACGAGCTCGGTCCGACGCTCGCCGCGGCGACGCTGACCCTCGGGGCGGCCGAGCGCGAGGCCGCACACGATCCCGGCACCGCGGTCCACCTCGTCGGGGAGGCGCGACGGCAGGTGACCCACGCGGTCGACGACGTCCGACGGATCGTCCGGGGCCTGCGCCCGCCGGCGCTCGACGACATCGGCCTGGTCGGTGCCGTCCGCGCATACGCCGACGCGATGACCGGACCCGTGCGCGTGGAGGTGAAGGCGGGGAACACTCCCGTGCTCTCCGCGGCGACCGAGGCGGCCGCGTACGCGATCGCACTCGAGGCCATCTCGAACGCCGTCCGCCATTCCGGCGGTTCGCGGTGCACCGTCTCGCTGGGATTCGAGGAGGGCCAGCTCGTGCTCCGCATCGCCGACGACGGGCATGGTCCCGGCGCGGGCGGGATCGGCGTGGGCAGCGAGTCGATGTCGCGCCGTGCGCGCGAGCTCGGCGGACGCCTGGAGGTCTCCGGCGGCACCGCCGGGACGACCGTCGTGGCCCGCATCCCGGGGGCCGCGGTCGCCGCGGAGGTACCGTGACCGAGGCGATCCGGGTCGCGATCGCCGACGACCACGCGCTGTTCCGGCAGGGCGTCCGGGCGATGCTCGCCGCCGTCGGCGACCTCGACCTGGTCGCCGAGGCAGAGGACGGCGACGACGCCGTCCGCCTCGCCGTGACCGAGGCCCCGGACGTCCTCCTCCTCGACATCCGGATGCCGCGGCGCAGCGGCGTCGACGCCCTCGGCGCGATCCGCGCGCGGGCCCCGGGCGTCCGGGTCGTCATGCTCACGATGGTCGACGACGAGGAGGCGGTCGGGGCCGCTCTCCGCGAGGGCGCCGTCGGATTCGTGCTCAAGGGCGCCGACCCCGACGAACTGGTCCGCGTCGTGCGCGCGGCCGCGCGCGGGGAGCTGCTGCTCGGTGCGAGCATCGCGACCCGGGCGGCGGCGCTGCTGCAGCCCGCGGCCGGTCCGTGGCGACCGCCCCTTCCCGAGCTCCGGGAACGCGAGCGCGAGGTGCTCGACCTGCTCGCCGCGGGCCACGACCCGGCCGGGATCGCCCGTCGGCTGCACCTGAGCGTGAAGACCGTGCGCAACGTGCTCGCCGGCATCCCCGCCAGGCTCGGCGTGGCGACCCGGGACGAGGCGATCGAGCGGGCACGCGCCGCGGGCCTCGGCCGTGGATGACGTCGTCGCCCGGCGGTTCCGCGGCTCAGGCCGGGAGGATGCTCGCCGTCGCGAGGGCGGTGACGCCTTCGCCCCGGCCGGTGAAGCCGAGGCCGTCGGTCGTCGTCGCGGCGACGCTCACCGGCGCCCCGACGATCCGCGTCAGCGCGGCCTCGGCCTCGGCCCGTCGCGGGGCGAGCTTCGGACGGTTGCCGATCACCTGCACCGACACGTTTCCGACGCGCCACCCCGCCTGGGCGAGCCGCCGTACGGTCTCGGCGAGGAACACCTCGCCGTGCGCGCCGGAGAACCGCGGGTCGTCGGTGCCGAACATGCCGCCGATGTCGCCGAGTCCGGCGGCCGCGAGCAGCGCGTCGCAGATCGCGTGGGCGACCGCGTCGCCGTCGCTGTGACCCGAGAGTCCGCGCTCATCGGGCCACTCCAGGCCGGCGAGCCACAGGGGGGTGTCGGCGTCCTCGGCGAACGCGTGCACGTCCACGCCGGTGCCGACACGCGGGGCCGCTGCGTGCGGGGTCAGGGCACGGTGCACTGCACGCTCGGCGGCGGCTCCGGTCCCGCCGCGCGCGGCCACGAGCTGCTCGGCCCGATCGAGGTCGGAGGGGACGGTGACCTTGAACGCCCGCGCATCGCCGGGGACGACGTAGACCGGCAAGCCCGCCTCCGCGACGAGGGCGGCGTCGTCGGTGAAGTCCGCCGCGGCGCCCGCGTACGCCGACTCGAGCACCTCGCGGGGGAAGCCCTGCGGGGTCTGCATCGCGGCGAGCTCGGAGCGGTCGACGGTCTCGAGGATCCGCCCCTCACCGTCGACGCGCTTGACGGTGTCGACCACGGCGAGACCGGGCACGATGCCGTGTCCGCGCGCCTCGACCGCGGCGGCCACCTCGTCGAACACCGCCGCGGGCGCGAGCGGGCGCGCCGCGTCGTGCACGAGCACGACCTCGATCTCGCGCGGGAGCTCGGCGATGCCGCGCGCGACGGACTCCTGCCGGGTGAGGCCGCCGGCGACCACCACGAGGTCGGCGGATGCCGCGGCCGCGCGCGGCGCGTACCGCGCGCGCACCTCGTCGACGCGGTCGGCCGGGGCGACCACCACGACGAACGGCGCAACGCGCATGCCGAGCACGGCATCCAGCGCGACGCCGAGGATCGTGTCGCCGCCGAGCGGGACGAGGGCCTTGGGTTCCGGATGCCCGAGTCGCGTGCCGGAGCCGGCCGCGACCACGATGACGGCGACGGTGGAGTCGTTCACCCCTCCACCGTAGCCGCCCAGCGACGACCGCTCCGGGCCCATCGACCCGAGCCGGTCGATGCCCCGGAGACGACGATCGCCGCCGTGCGCGTCAGCGCCGGCGGCGATCGTCGAAGGGGCTCGGCCTAGGAGGCGAGCACCTCGTCGAGGACGGTGGAAGCCTGCTCCTCGTCGGTCTTCTCCGCGAGCGCGAGCTCGGAGATCAGGATCTGGCGGGCCTTCGCGAGCATGCGCTTCTCGCCCGCGGAGAGGCCGCGGTCCTGGTCGCGGCGCCACAGGTCGCGCACGACCTCGGAGACCTTGATCACATCACCCGAGGCGAGCTTCTCGAGGTTCGCCTTGTAGCGGCGCGACCAGTTGGTCGGCTCTTCGGTGAAGGGGGCGCGGAGCACCTCGAAGACCTTGTCGAGGCCTTCCTTGCCGATGACGTCACGCACGCCGACGAGGTCGACGTTCTCGGCCGGAACCTCGATGACGAGGTCGCCCTGCGTGACGTTCAGCTTGAGGTAGAGCTTCTCTTCGCCCTTGATGATGCGTTTCTTGACTTCGACGATCGTCGCGGCTCCGTGATGGGGGTAGACAACGGTCTCGCCAACCTCAAACAGCATGAATAGACGTCCTTTCGGCAACTTTCAGGATATCACACCGAGGTAGTGCTAGGGTTCCGCCTCCACCCCCGGGGAGCGGCCCCGCCGTAGGCTAGACTCATCGATGTTCCCGCGCGGCGATCGCATGCGCCCGCGCGCACGCACGTCACGTTGGAGGTTCTGTGAAGGCGCGTCTCGCGGCATCCGCTGCTCTGGCTCTCGGCATCGCCATCGGCGGAAGCGGCTGCGCCATGATCACGTACCAGGCGACGACCGAGGAGTACGACGCGAGCGACGGCATCTCGGTCGACGTCGGAGCGCTCGAGGTCCGCAACGCCCTGGTGGTCAGCGACGACGGCGAAGAGGGCAACCTCGTCCTCTCGGTCACCAACTCGGGCGACGAGGACGCCACGCTCGGGATCGAGATCGCGGGCGAGACCATCGAGATCGACGTCGACGCCGGCGAGACCGTCTCCCCCGGCGCGACCGACGAGGAGCCCGTGCTCGTCGAGCGCCTCGACGCCGAGGTGGGCGGACTGGTCACCGCCTTCTTCGTCACCGAGGGCGCCGAGGGCCGCGAGGTCACCGTGCCGGTGCTCGACGGCCGCCTGCCCGAGTACGAGGAGCTCGTGCCCTGACCGGCACCCCATCGCACTTCACCGAAGCGGATGCCGCAGCGCGAGCGCGGCATCCGCTTCGTCGTGTTCAGGCCTCGAACCGGTAGCCGAGTCCGCGCACGGTGACCAGCTGCACGGGCTCGGACGGCGTCGCCTCGATCTTCGACCGGATGCGCTTGATGTGCACGTCGAGCGTCTTCGTGTCGCCGAAGTAGTCGCTGCCCCACACGCGGTCGATGAGCTGGCCGCGGGTCAGGACGCGTCCGGCGTTGCGCATGAGCAGCTCGAGCAGCTCGAACTCCTTCAACGGCATCGCGACCGGCTCGCCGTCGACCTCGACCGTGTGGCGATCCACGTCCATGCGGACCCGCCCGCCCGCGATGACCCCGTCCTCGTGCTCCTCCGGCTCGATCCGGCGGCGGAGCACCGCCCGGATCCGCGCGAGGAGCTCGCGCGTCGAGTAGGGCTTCGTGATGTAGTCGTCGGCGCCGAGCTCGAGTCCGACGACGATGTCCACCTCGGAGTCCTTGGCGGTGAGCATGATGATGGGGGCCTGCGATCGCTGGCGGATCTCGCGGCACACCTCGGTGCCGGGCAGGCCCGGCAGCATGAGGTCGAGCAGCACGAGGTCGGCGCCGGCGCGGTCGAACGCCTCCACCGCGGACGGCCCGTCGGCGGCGACCTCCACCTCGTAGCCCTCGCGCTCGAGCAGGAAGCTCAGGGGCTCGCTCAGCGCGATCTCGTCCTCGACGAGCAGGATGCGGGTGGTCACGTGCGGTCTCCTCGGGAAGGCGCGGCCGGCAGGGCCGCTTCGATGCGGGCGGGGGTCTCGGAGTCGGGTGCGGGGGACGGCGCGTCGGGCCCCGCGGACACGGTCTCTGCCTCCGCCTCCTCGGGCTCGGGCCGGGCGACCGGCGGCTCGGCGAGCGGCAGCCGGATGGTGAAGGTCGAGCCGCGGCCCGCCTGCGACCACACCCGGACGTCGCCGCCGTGGTTCTGGACCGCGTGCTTGACGATGCTGAGGCCCAGCCCGGAGCCGCCGGTGTTGCGCGAGCGCGCCTGGTCGACGCGGTAGAAGCGCTCGAACACGCGCTCCTGGTCCTCGGAGGCGATGCCGATCCCCTGGTCGGCGACCGCGATCTCCACGGCGTCCCCGTCGACCGTGACGCCGATCCCGACGCGGCCGCCCTCTCCGGAGTACGCGATGGCGTTGGCCACCAGGTTGTGCACGGCCACGACCATCAGCGCCTCGTCGCCGTAGATCTTCGCCTTCGACTTCGCGCGGAGTCGCACCTCGATGCCCTTGGCCGCGGCGACGATGCGGTTCTGGTCGACCGCGGCGGCCACGATGCGGTCGACATCGAGCAGTTCGTCGCGGCGGAGCGCGTCGCGCGCCTGCAGCCGCGAGAGCTCGATCACCTCGCTCGTGATGTGCGCGAGCCTGGTCGACTCGATCGAGAGCCGCTCGGCGAACCGCCGGACGCGATCGGGCTCGTCGGCCGCGTGGTCGAGCGCCTCCGCGAGCAGGCTCACCGACGCGATCGGGGTCTTGAGCTCGTGGCTGATGTTCGCGATGAAGTCGCGTCGCACCTCGTCGAGACGGCGCGCCTCGGTGCGGTCGTCGGCGAGCAGCACCACGAATCGCGTGCCGAGCCGGGCCACGCGCACGTCGACTTGCATCGTGGCGTCGCTGAAGGGACCGCGGGCGAGCAGCAGCTCGGTCTCGATGGGCTCCCCGGTGCGCCGGACCGACCCGACGAGCTCCAGCAGCTCGGGATGCACGAGCATCTGGTTGCGCACGAGCCCCATCGCCAGCGCGCCCGGCGACGCGCGCAGCACGTTGTTCGACGGGTCCAGCACGACGCCGGCCGACTCGAGCACGTCGAGCAACTGGTCGACGCCGTCGGGGATCGTGGGTGCCACGACGCGCGCCGCGCTCTGCCCCCGCCGTTCGGCGACGTGCAGTACGACGGTGAAGCCGGCCCCGATGAGCACGCCGAGCGCGAGCGCGGCGAGCACGGACCAGGTGGAGTCCATGGATCCAACGATAACCACCGGCCGGGCCCGTCACGTCCGCGATGACGTCGGGCGAGGGTAGGTTAGGCAGTGTTCAGGAGCGCGGCACCTGCTGTTCACCTGCAACGGGGAGGATGTCGCGGGCCGGTCCCGCACCGGCTGCTCCCGCGTGCCCGACGCGCGGAGCCGAGACCGAAGGGGTCGGATATTCATGCGTGAGGTGTTCCAGCAGGAACTGCGAGAGGTCCAGGACGGGCTCGTCGAGATCGCGACGCTCGTCGCCGAGGCCATCGAGAAGGCCACGCGCGCCTTCAACGAGTCGAACGTCAGCCTGGCCGAGGAGGTCATCGCCGACGACCACCTGATCGACCAGCGCGCCCTCGCACTCGACGAGCTCGCCATCACGATCCTCGCCCGTCAGCAGCCGGTCGCCCGCGACCTGCGCATCGTCGTCAGCGCGCTGCGCATCTCGGCGTCCCTGGAGCGGATGGGCGACATGGCCACCCACATCTCCCAGCTGGCCCGCTACCGCTTCCCCGACAAGGTCGTCCCGAAGTCGCTGCGCCCGACGTTCGCCGAGATGGGCACGCTCGACGTCGAGATCGCCCGGAAGCTCGTCGAGCTGCTGCGCAACGAGGACGTCCGCCTCGCGGAGGAGATCCGCAACGAGGACGACAAGGTCGACGCGCTCCACCTCTCCGTGTTCGACAAGGTGCTCGGCGAGACCTGGAAGGGCGAGGCCGTCGACACCGTCGACGCGACGCTCGCGAGCCGCTACCACGAGCGGTTCGCCGACCACGCGGTCTCGATCGGCAAGAAGGTGCAGTACCTCGCCACCGGCGACTGGGTGCCCGAGGCGGTCTGAGCCACCGGTCCTGCACGGCAGGAACGACACGAGGGGCCGAGCGGATGCGACATCCGCTCGGCCCCTCGTTCTCGTGCCGGAGCTACTTCTTGCCCTGCGCCGCCACCGCCGCGGCGCCCGCAGCGGCCGCCTCGGGGTCGAGGTACTCGCCGGGCCCGGTCGGCATGAAGTCCTCGCCGAGCCGGTACACCAGCGGGATGCCGGTCGGGATGTTCAGCCCGGCGATGTCGTCGTCGGAGATGCCGTCGAGGTGCTTGACGAGCGCGCGCAGCGAGTTGCCGTGCGCGGTCACGAGCACCGTCTTGCCGGTCCGCAGGTCGGGGATGATGTCGGACTCCCAGTACGGGAGCATGCGCGCGATGACGTCCTTCAGGCACTCGGTGCGCGGCATCTCGTCGTCGGAGAGGCCGGCGTACCGCGGGTCGCCGACCTGCGACCACTCGGCGTCGTCGGCCAGCACGGGCGGCGGGGTGTCGAACGAGCGCCGCCAGAGCATGAACTGCTCCTGCCCGTACTTCTCGAGGGTCTCGGCCTTGTCGAGGCCCTGCAGGGCGCCGTAGTGGCGCTCGTTGAGGCGCCACGACCGGCGCACGTCGACCCAGAGGCGGTCGGCCTCCTCGAGGGCGAGGTTCGCCGTCTGGATGGCGCGCGTGAGCACCGAGGTGTGCAGCACGTCCGGCAGCACGCCCTTCTCGACGAGCAGTTCGCCCGCCCGCTTCGCCTCGGAGCGGCCGAGGTCGCTGAGCCGGACGTCGACCCAGCCGGTGAACAGGTTCTTTTCGTTCCAGTCGCTCTGGCCGTGGCGCAGCAGCACGAGGGTGTAGACCATGCGCCCCAGCCTAGCGGCGCGTCCGGCGCGCCTCGCGGGGCGGGTCGCGACGCGACGGATGCCGCCCCGGCCGGCGCCTGCGAGACTGTCGGCATGCCGGTCGGATCCATCACGCGGGGCACGACCAACACGAACCGCCTGCGCCGGGTCGACCGTTGGATCGCGGAGCAGCCGCAGTTCCGCCGCGCCGCCGACCCGCTCGTGGTCGACCTGGGGTTCGGCGCGAGCGGCGTGACCGCCTTCGAGCTCGCCGCGCGGTTGCGGCGCGCCAGGGGCGACGTGCAGGTGCTCGGGCTCGAGATCGACCCCGCGCGGGTGCGCACCGCCGACGCGCAGCTCGCCGAGGTGCGGGCCGGACGGACCGCGTTCCCGTCCGACGTGCCCGTGTCGTTCGCGGTCGGCGGGTTCGAGGTGCCCGTGGCGGGCGGGCGCTCGCCCGCGGTGATCCGCGCCTTCAACGTGCTCCGCCAGTACGACGAGTCCGAGGTCGCCGCCGCCTGGACGCGCATGACCGGCCGGCTCTCGCCCGGCGGGCTGCTCGTCGAGGGCACGTGCGACGAGCTCGGCCGGATCTCGAGCTGGATCGGCGTCACGGATGCCGGCCCGCAGACGTTCACGGTCAGCCTCCGCCTCACCGGGCTCGATGCGCCGTCGGTGGTCGCCGAGCGACTCCCGAAGGCGCTGATCCATCGCAACGTCCCCGGCGAGCGGGTCCACCGGCTGCTCCTGGACCTGGATCGGGGATGGCGCGTCCACGCCCCGTTGTCGGTGTACGGGCCGTCGCAGCGGTGGATCGCCGTCGTCCGCGACCTGCACGAGGCCGGGTGGCCGGTCCGCGGCGGGACCCGCCGCTGGCGCCTCGGCGAGCTCACGCTCGACTGGGCGGCCGTCGCACCGGGCTGACGCCGGGGTCAGTCCGCCGGGAGGAGGCCGCGCGCCTCGTCGAGGCCGAGGCCGGTCGCCGTGAGGAGGTCGACCAGGTAGGGACGCAGCGCCGCGAGCGTGATGCGGTCGCCCGTCGGCCCGTCGGGGAGGATCGCCGCCGGGTCGAGGTGCCGGACGATCTCCGCGAAGCCCTGCCGCGCCACGGGCTGCTGGGCGACGTCGCGCAGCGACTCGTCGAACACCTCGACCGCGACCGCGATGCGGGCGACGACGTCGGCGATCTCCTCGCGCGGTCGCCCGTCGCGGAGCGTCCACTCGATGCGCCGGGCCACGATCCGCAGGTTCCGCGTGGCGAGGTCGACCCCCGCGAGCATCGTGCGCTGCCGCTCCAGGTCGAAGCGCGCCGATCGGACCAGGGGCGACAGCCGCGCGATCGCGATGCCGGAGTCGACGCTCGAGGTCCACGCCTCCACGGCCGGCTGCGTGGCCCGCGCCCGGGAGAGCGCGCGCCCGGCGGCATCCGCCCCGCCCTCGCGGAGCGCCGCGGCGAGGTCGAGCAGCACGCCGACGTGCTCGCCCAGCAGCCGGCGGCCGTCGCGCAGCGCCGTGCGGCGGGGGTCGCGCGGGATGACGGCGGTCGCGAGCAGCGCGAACGCCCCGCCGACGACGGCGTCGATCGTGCGGACGAAGGGCCCGCCCTCGGGTGCGGGGACGAGCATCACGAGCGAGCACTGCACGGCCGCCGCGATCGCGAACGACGCATTCCCCGAGAGGAACCGGGCGACGGCGAGCGTGACCGCGAGCGCGAGCGCGTACTGCCAGATGCCGCTGCCCGCGGCCAGGAGCAGCGCCTCGGCCAGGGCGATGCCGAGCGTCATCGCGACGACGGTCTCGAGCACCCGCACCGGTCGGGCGTCGCGCACGAACCCGAGCGAGGTGATCGCGACCAGCGCCGAGATGAGCGGCTGCTCGTGACCGATCACGAGCAGCGAGAAGGCGTACGCCGCGATCGCGGTGACGCAGATCTGCAGGATCGCGGGGAGGGAGTCGCGCAGTCGACCGAATCGCGCGGCCAGGCGCGCCGCCTCGGCCGGCGACCGGGTCACGGCCGGATGCCGAGCCTCGGCAGCCGGGGCACGTCGATCGCCGCCGCGGCATCGGCGGGCACGATCTCGACCTGCGAGGCGGCGACGTCGATGCCGTGGCTCTCGACGATGAGCTCGAGCCCGGGCGGCACCGCGCGCTTGACCACGGCCAGTGCGACGGGCCCGAGCTCGTGGTGCATCGCCGACGACGTCACGTGCCCGACGACGCGTCGCTCCGGCTCCTCGCCGGGGGCGGGCTCGGGCCGGACCTTGAGGCCGACGACCTCGTCGCCCGGCGCGGGCAGCACGGTGTCGCTCCCGTCGAGGTGCAGCATCACGAGTCGTCGCGGCGGCCGGCCGAGGTTCACGACCTTGGCCACGGTCTCCTGCCCGCGATAGCAGCCCTTGTGCAGGTCGACGGCGCTGCGGAGCCAGTCGAGCTCGTGCGGCAGGGTCTTCTCGTCGACCTCGGTCGCGAACCGCGGCCGCCATGCCGCGATCCGCAGCGCCTCGAGCGCGAGCACCCCGGCGGGCTCGGCGGCGCCCGCGCGGACGGCGTCGGCGAGGCCCGGGAGCGCATCGCGCGGCACGATCGCCTCGACGTACCGCCACTGCGCCCCGGGGTGGGCCGGGTCGACGGCGTACCGGTGCGCCCCGGGCAGCTCGAGCCGCCACGGATCGGACCAGCGCAGGGCGCCCTCCGAGAGTTCGAGCGGGAACGCGCCGCCGGCGGGGATCGCGGCGAGCACCGCCACCTCGTCGGAGACGTCCGCGACCTCGACCCGGAGCATGAACCGCATGCGGTCGAGCCACGCCGCGAGCGCCGCCGCGTCGTCCCGCTCGGCGACGAGCCAGGTGCGCTCGCCGTCGTCGGCGACGTGCACGGCGTGCTCGACGCGTCCGGACGCGTCGAGGAACAGCGCCTCGGCCGACTCGCCGGGTCGCAGGTGGTCGAGGCGCTGGCTGGCCATCGAGTTCAGCCACGACAGCCGGTCCGGGCCGGCCACCGTCACGACGCCCCGGTGGGAGAGGTCGACGACGGCGCGCCCCTGCTCGAGTCGGCGCTGCTCGACCATCGGGTTGCCGTAGTGCGCGGGCACGCCCGCGTCGGCGCCCTCCGCCGGCACGGCGCCGGGGAGCGACAGGAACGGCGAGTGGGCCATCAGTCGACCTTCGCGAGACGCCCGGAGGCGTGCGTGCGCAGGTCCTGGCCGAGGGCGGCGATGTCCCAGGCCCAGAGCAGGTGGTGCTCGACGAGTCCGTAGAGACGCGTCGCGGCCGCGTACTCCTTGGCGCCGGCGGCGCGCATGACCGCGTCCGTGGCCAGGTCGATGCGCGGACCCTTGACCTGCCCGAGGTAGAGCTCGCTCACGCCGCCGGGGTGCACGAGCGCGACCTCCAGGTCGAACCCGCCCGCGTCGTTGCGCAGGGTCTCGACGGCCTCGGCGTCGCCGAACCGCGTGGGGCCGGTCGCCGGCAGCATCGCCGGACCCGGGTCGCCCTGGCCGAGCGTGCGCGCGAGCCGCCAGTAGCCGGTCTCCGCCGCCAGCGGCGTCGGCTCCCCGCCCTCCTCGGCCGGGAACAGCCAGGTCGACGACGTGTAGTTCAGGTAGGGCAGCCCGTCGTGGCTGAAGCTCACCCGCTGGCCGAACTCGCGCGTGACCGAGTCGTCGCCGACCTTGTAGTCGAGCACGCCGGAACCTTCCCACACCCCGATGAGCCAGGAGAGCGGAACGAGCTCCGCGGGGAGGTCGACCGGAAGTTCGATCACGGCCTAGCGCTGCCCCTTGAAGAGCCGGAAGACGACCACGCCGCTCACCCAGGCGATGGCCAGGCTCGCGAGGCCGAGCAGGCCGATGAAGAAGAGTTCGAGGGCGAGCAGCGAGTCCATGGTGGGAGTCTACCCGGTGCTCACAGGGCGAGCGGCAGCAGCGCGACGGCCCCGACCGCCACCGCGACGACCGCGCCCGCGATCGACGCGCTCACGCGGCCGACGAACCCGTGCGGCTGCCGCGAGGCCAGCTGCAGGGCCATCGAGGCGATGACGGATGCCGCGAGCACCATCCCGAGCGGCGCGTAGGCCGCCGTCGCGGAGGCCTCGCCGAACCACTCCCGCCTGCCGGCGTACGCCGCGCCGACGACCAGCGCGGAGCCGACTGCGGCGATCGCCCAGACGGCCGGGACGGCCCACCGCCCCCACGTCGTCGTCGGCTCGCCCGCCGTCGCCGGCCGGCCCTGCGCGTCGCCCATCATGTCCCTCGTTCCGTGGGAGGCCACCCGGCGTCCCGTAGTATGGACCGCACCTTACTACTGGAGGGTGTGCGTGGCGCAGCTGCTGATCCTGACGCCGGCAGCCAACGAAGACGTTCTCCCGGCCCTGTCTCTCCTCACCCATCGGGTGCGCGTGATCCCCGCGTCGCCCGATCAGCTGGTGCGCGCCCCCGACGCCGACCTCGTGTTCCTCGACGCCCGCACCAACCTCGCCGGTGCCAAGGCGCTCGCGCAGATCCTCCGCACGACCGGGCTCTCGGTACCCCTCGTGCTCGTGATGACCGAGGGCGGGCTGACCGCGGTGACGCCCGACTGGGGCGTCGACGACGTGATCCTCGAGCACGCCGGACCGGCCGAGATCGACGCGCGCGTCCGGCTCGCGATCGGGCGGGCGCAGGCGTCGCAGCCCGCGGAGCGCATCCAGACCTCCGGCGTGGTCATCGACGAGGCCAGCTACTCCGCCAAGGTCCACGGGCGCACGCTCGACCTCACCTACAAGGAGTTCGAGCTCCTGCGCTTCCTCGCCGCCCACCCGTCCCGGGTCTTCACCAGGGAGCAGCTGCTCAGCGAGGTGTGGGGGTACGACTACTTCGGCGGCACCCGAACGGTCGACGTGCACGTCCGCCGCCTGCGCGCCAAGCTCGGCGACCTCGACAACCTGATCGGCACGGTGCGCAACGTCGGGTACCGGTTCAACGTCCACGAGGAGGACGAGCGGGACGCGGACGTCGCCGTCCCGTGACCTCCGCTTCACCACCGGGTCCCACCCCGGTGGCATGATGTGTGGATGACCGCGGAGACCACCCTCGACGAAGACCGCACCTCCAGCGACTTCGACGACGACTTCGAGCCGCTCGACACCGACGGCGCGCCCGAACTCGTCTCCGAGCGCTACCTCGACCGCGAGCTGAGCTGGCTCGCCTTCAACCAGCGCGTGCTCGAACTCGCCGAGGACCCGCGGCTGCCCGTGCTCGAGCGCGCCAACTTCCTGGCCATCTTCGCGTCGAACCTCGACGAGTTCTTCATGGTCCGGGTCGCGGGCCTCAAGCGCCGCATCAACACGGGCCTCGCCGTTCCGACCAACGTCGGGCGCACCCCCCACGAGGTGCTCGCCGACATCTCGCGGAAGGCGCACGAGCTGCAGCTCCGCCACGCCCGCGCCTACCAGGAGCTCGTGAAGCCGGCGCTCGCCGACGCCGGCATCCGCGTCGTGTCCTGGGACGACCTCGACGAGGCGGAGCACGCGCACGTGCACGAGTTCTTCGGCACGCAGATCTTCCCGGTGCTCATGCCGCTGGCCGTCGACCCGGCGCACCCGTTCCCGTACATCTCCGGGCTCTCGCTCAACCTGTCGGTCCGCGTGCGCAACAGCCGCACCGGGCGACTGGAGTTCGCGCGCGTGAAGGTGCCGCAGATGCTGCACCGGTTCGTGCGCGTCGACCCCGCCGAACCGATCGAGGACGCCCGCTACATCGCCCTCGAGGACCTGATCTCCAACCACCTCGAGGACCTCTTCCCCGGCATGGAGATCCTCGACCACCACGTGTTCCGGGTGACCCGCAACGAGGACGTCGAGATCGAGGAGGACGAGACCGAGAACCTCATCAAGGCGCTCGAGAAGGAGCTGCTGCGACGACGGTTCGGCCCGCCGATCCGGCTCGAGATCTCCGACGACATGGACGACGTCACCCTCGGCCTGCTCGTCCGCGAGCTCGACGTGACCGAGCAGGAGGTCTACCGCCTGCCGGCGCCGCTCGACCTCGGCGGGCTCTTCGACCTGGCGCGCATCGACCGCCCCGAACTGCACTACCCCACCCACGTGCCGGCGACGAACGCGCAGCTCATGCGCTCGGAGCCGAACCTGCCCGTCGACGTCTTCTCGGCCGTCGGCCGCAAGGACGTGCTGCTGCACCACCCGTACGAATCGTTCGCGACGAGCGTGCAGGCGTTCCTCGAGCAGGCCGCCGCCGACCCCGACGTGCTGGCCATCAAGCAGACGCTGTACCGCACCTCGGGCGACAGCCCCATCGTCGAGGCGCTCATCGACGCCGCCGAGGCGGGCAAGCAGGTGCTCGCCCTCGTCGAGATCAAGGCGCGATTCGACGAGCAGGCCAACATCTCGTGGGCCCGCAAGCTCGAGAAGGCGGGCGTGCACGTGGTCTACGGCCTCGTCGGGCTGAAGACGCACTGCAAGCTCGCGCTCGTCATCCGCCAGGAGAAGGGCCGCCTGACCCACTACAGCCACATCGGCACCGGCAACTACAACCCCAAGACCAGCCGCATCTACGAGGACCTCGGGCTGCTCACCTCCGACGACCAGGTCGGCAAGGACCTCACGCGACTGTTCAACGAGCTCTCGGGCTACGCGATCGAGAAGAAGTTCAAGCGGCTGCTCGTCGCGCCGCTGCACCTGCGCAAGGGGCTCCTGAAGCTCATCACCCAGGAGATCCGCAACGCCGAGGCCGGCCGGCCGAGCGGCATCCGCATCAAGGTCAACTCGATGGTCGACGAGGCGATCATCGACGGGCTCTACCGCGCCTCGAACGCGGGCGTCCCCGTCGAGATCTGGGTGCGGGGCATCTGCAGCCTCAGGCCCGGCATCCCCGGGCTCAGCGAGAACATCCGGGTCCGCTCCATCCTCGGCCGCTACCTGGAGCACTCGCGCATCTTCACCTTCCACAACGACGGCGACCCCGTCGTGTACATCGGCTCGGCCGACATGATGCACCGCAACCTCGACCGTCGCGTCGAGGCGCTCGTCCGGCTGACCGATCCCGACCACGTCAACGAGATCGGCGAGCTGTTCGACGAGGCGATGGACGAACGCACCAGCTCGTGGTGGCTCGACGGCGACGGCACCTGGACCCGGCACTCGATCGACGACGACGGCCGACCGCTCGACGACCTGCAGCACCTGCGCATCGAGCGCGTCGCGCAGCGCAGCACCCGCGTCGTCCGCAGCACGCGAACGGCGAAGCGGCGATGAGCCAGGCCGCCACCGCCGTCTACGCAGCCGGCGCCGTGTGCTGGCGTGTCATCGACGGGCGCGTGCACGTGCTCGTCGTGCACCGCACCGTCTACGGCGACGTGACGATCCCCAAGGGGAAGGTCGACCCCGGCGAGACGCTCCCGCGCACCGCCGTGCGCGAGATCGCCGAGGAGACGGGGATACGGGTCGCGCTCGGCGTGCCGCTCGGCGTCTCGCGGTACGCCCTGCCGAGCGGCCGCGAGAAGATCGTGCACTACTGGGCCGCGCACGTCAGCGAGAAGGCCGTGCAGCGCTCGACCTTCCGCCCGAACAGCGAGATCGCCGCACTCGAGTGGGTGACGATCAAGCGCGCGCGCACGTACCTGACCTACGAGCCCGACCGCGAGATCCTCGACAACTTCGCCGAGCTGCTGGACCAGGGCGTGACCGAGACGTTCCCGCTCATCGTGCTCCGTCACGCGAAGGCGCAGTCGCGCGGCTCGTGGGACGGGCCGGACACCTCCCGGCCACTGGTGGAGCGGGGCGTGCGCCAGGCGGTCGAGCTCGCCGAGACGCTGACGGCCTGGGCGCCGAAGAAGATCGTGGCGAGCCCCGCCGTGCGCTGCGTGACGACCGTGACGCCCCTGTCCGCGGCATCCGGCGTCACCGTCAAGCGCGACGACGGCGTCAGCCAGGATGCATGGGAGGCCGGCCGGGACGAGGTCCGCCGGGTGATCGGCAAGCGGGTGCGTGTCGGCAAGAGCGCCGTGGTGTGCAGCCACGGCCCGGTGCTCCCCGAGATCATGCGCGAGATCGCGCTGGCCACCGCGACCCCGCTCGGCTCCTACGTGACGGATGCCGCAGGGCTCGAGGTCGGCGAGTTCAGCGTCGTCCACCTGTCGGCCACGAACCCGTCGTCGGGCATCATCGCCATCGAGACGCACGCGCCGAAGGGCTGACGGCGTCGCGGCGGTCCCGGCGGATTCCCAGCCTCGCCCTCCCCGAGAGTCAGCCCCAGTTCACCTTCCGTTCACCGTCGTGGGGGACGCTCGTCACGCACGCTGGTTAGCGTCGCAGGCGGGTCGGCACCGGCCCAGCCCCTGCACTCCAACACCCCCCGGAAGGGAATCACGTGAACCTCAAGCGTTTCGGCGCGCCCGTCGTCATCGCCATGACCGCGGCACTCGCGCTCAGCTCCTGCGCGGCGAACGAGGGCGGCACCACCGACAGCGGTGACGCCGGCTCGGAGTCGTCGTTCTCGGGCAACCTCGTCGGCGCCGGCGCCTCGTCGCAGGACGCCGCCCAGCAGGCCTGGATCGCGGAGTTCCAGACCGCCAACCCGGATGTCACCATCGACTACGACCCGTCCGGCTCGGGCGCCGGTCGCGACACGTTCCTCGAGGGCGCCAGCGACTTCGCCGGCTCCGACCGCGCGTTCAACGACGAGGAGGTCGCCGCGGGCGGCTTCGCCAAGTGCGCCCCCGACACCTCGATCGTCGAGCTCCCGCTCTACATCTCGCCGATCGCAGTGATCTTCAACCTCGAGGGCGTCGACTCGCTCAACATGGACGCAGCCACGATCGCCGGCATCTTCGCCGGTGAGATCACCAAGTGGAACGACCCCGCGATCGCCGCGACCAACGAGGGCGTCGAGCTCCCCGACCAGGCCATCACGCCGGTCCACCGCTCGGACGACTCGGGCACGACCGAGAACTTCACCGAGTACCTCGGCGCCGCCGCGTCCGACGTGTGGACCTACGAGGCCGACGGCGTCTGGCCGTTCGAGGGCGGCGAGGCCGCTCAGGGCACCTCGGGCGTCGTCGACGCCGTGACCAACGGCACCGGGACGATCGGCTACGCCGACGCCTCGCGCGCCGGCGACCTCGGCACCGTCGCGGTCGGCGTGGGCGGCGAGTTCGTCGAGTACTCGCCCGAGGCCGCCGCCGCCATCGTCGACGCCTCGCCGTTCGTCGAGGGCCGCGCCGACGGCGACCTCGCGATCGAGCTCGACCGCACCTCCGAGGAGGCCGGCGTGTACCCGATCGTCCTCGTGAGCTACCTCATCGCGTGCCAGGAGTACGCCGAGCCCGAGAACGTCGAGCTCGTGAAGGGCTACCTCTCCTACATCGCGAGCCCCGAGGGCCAGGACGCCGCTGCGGCGGCCGCCGGCTCGGCGCCGATCTCCGACTCGCTCCGCGAGAAGGTCACGGCGGCGATCGACTCGATCAAGTAGTAGGTTCGTGCCCGACCCCTGAAGTTCCATCGGAACGGACGGGGTCGGGCACCGCCATGTCCCGCACCACGACCGGAGGATCCTCCAGAATGACCACCGCCAACGCGCCGATCCGCGCCAAGCAGCGCCCGGGCGATCGCGTCTTCGCGAAGTCGGCGGTCTTCGCCGGCTCGATGATCCTCGTCACCCTCGCCGCCGTGGCGACGTTCCTCATCGTCCAGAGCATCCCCGCGCTCTTCGCGACCAGCGAGGACGCGTCCATCCTCGACACGAACTTCTGGTCCTACGTCGGCCCCCTCGTCTTCGGCACCGTCTGGGCGGCCGCACTCGCGCTCCTCATCGCGCTGCCCATCTCGATCGGCATCGCGCTCTTCATCTCCCACTACGCGCCGCGGCGCCTCGCGGCCGCGCTCGGCTACATCGTCGACCTGCTGGCCGCGGTCCCGTCGGTCGTGTTCGGCCTGTGGGGCATCGGCGTGCTGGCTCCGGCCGTGCAGCCGGTCTACGCCTGGCTCGTCGAGAACCTGGGCTGGTTCCCGCTGTTCTCCGGCCCGGTCTCCGGCACCGGCCGCACCATCCTCACCGCCGGCATGGTGCTCGCGGTCATGATCATCCCGATCATCACGGCCATCTCGCGCGAGGTGTTCCTCCAGACGCCCGTCCTGCACGAGGAGGCCGCACTGGCCCTCGGCGCGACCCGCTGGGAGATGATCCGCACGGCGGTCCTCCCCTTCGGGCGTCCCGGCATCATCTCCGCCGCCGTGCTGGGGCTCGGCCGCGCGCTCGGCGAGACCATGGCCGTCGCCATGGTGCTCTCGGCCACCGGCGCCGTGACCTTCCAGCTCCTCACGTCGGTCAACCCGTCCACCATCGCGGCCAACATCGCCCTGAGCTTCCCCGAGGCGTACGGCATCAACGTCAACGTCCTCATCGCGACGGGCCTCATCCTCTTCGTCGTCACGTTCGCGGTCAACGCGATCGCCCGCTGGGTCGTGGCGCGCCGCAGCGAGTTCTCTGGAGCGAACTGATGACCACCACCATCACCCCTCCCGAACCGCGCACCGCCGCGGCGCCGGTCAGCAACTCGCTGACGGCCGGCAAGCTGCCCAACAGCTCGCCCTGGCTGATCCTCGGCGCGAGCCTGGTCGTCTCGGCCGGCGTCTTCGGCGTCATCGCCCTGGCGGGCGCCGAGTTCAACTGGGTCGGCACGCTCATCGTCGCCGCCCTCGTCTACGTCGTCGTGATCACCGTGCTCTCACGCATCGTCGAGGGCTCGCGGCGGTCGACCGACCGCTTCGTCACGGCGCTGGTCACGGGCGCGTTCATCCTCGCGATGATCCCACTGATCTCGCTGTCGGTGACGGTCGTCACGTTCGGCATCAGCCGGTTCGACATCGAGTTCTTCACCTACTCGATGCGCAACGTGACCGGCGAGGGCGGCGGCGCCCTGCACGCGATCGTGGGCACGCTGCTCATGACCGGCACCGCGGCGCTGATCTCCATCCCGATCGGCCTCATGACGTCGATCTACCTGGTCGAGTACGGCCGCGGCCGCCTCGCACGCGGCATCACCTTCCTGGTCGACGTGATGACCGGCATCCCGTCGATCGTCGCCGGCCTCTTCGCCTACGCGCTGTTCGCGATCTTCTGGGGACCGGGCACCCGCACCGGCATCGCGGGCGCGGTCGCGCTGGCCGTGCTCATGATCCCCGTGGTCGTCCGCTCGAGCGAGGAGATGCTGCGCCTCGTGCCGAACGAGCTGCGCGAGGCGTCGTACGCGCTCGGCGTGCCGAAGTGGCTGACGATCGTCAAGGTCGTGCTGCCCACCTCGATCGCGGGCATCACGACGGGCATCATGCTCTCCATCGCCCGCGTGATCGGCGAGACGGCTCCGCTGCTCATCGCGGCCGGGTTCACGAACAGCATGAACTACGACCTCATGGAGGGTCGCATGCAGTCCCTGCCCGTGTTCGTCTACACCCAGTACGCCAACCAGGGCACGCCGGCCTCTGCCTACCTCGATCGCGCCTGGGCGGCCGCCCTCACCCTGATCCTCATCGTCATGGCGCTGAACCTGATCGCCCGCCTCGTGGCGCGGTTCTTCGCCCCCAAGTTCGGTCGCTGACCCCCAGCACCCCAGTAAGGAAACCCGTGTCCAAGCGCATCGAGGTCCGCGACCTCAACGTCTACTACTCGAAGTTCCTGGCCGTCGAGGGCGTCTCGCTCGAGATCGAGCCCCGCAGCGTGACGGCCTTCATCGGCCCGTCCGGCTGCGGCAAGTCCACGTTCCTCAGGACCCTGAACCGCATGCACGAGGTCATCCCGGGCGCGCGCGTCGAGGGCGAGGTGCTCATCGACGGCAACAACCTCTACGACCCCGAGGTCGACCCGGTGCTCGTCCGCCGCCAAGTCGGCATGGTCTTCCAGCGCCCGAACCCGTTCCCGACGATGTCGATCAAGGAGAACGTGCTCGCGGGCGTCAAGCTCAACAACAAGCGCATCTCGCGCTCCGACGCCGACGACCTCGTCGAGAAGTCGCTGCGCGGCGCGAACCTCTGGGAGGAGGTCAAGGACCGCCTCGACCGCCCCGGCTCCGGCCTGTCGGGCGGCCAGCAGCAGCGCCTGTGCATCGCCCGCGCCATCGCGGTCTCGCCCGAGGTCATCCTCATGGACGAGCCGTGCTCGGCCCTCGACCCGATCTCGACCCTCGCCATCGAGGACCTGATCGAGGAGCTCAAGCAGGACTACACGATCGTCATCGTGACCCACAACATGCAGCAGGCCTCGCGCGTCTCCGACAAGACCGCGTTCTTCAACATCGCGGGCACCGGCAAGCCGGGCAAGCTCATCGAGTACGGCGACACCACGACCATCTTCTCGAACCCCGCCGAGAAGGCCACCGAGGACTACGTCTCCGGCCGCTTCGGCTGATCCCCGCGCCGCACGGGCCGACGGCCCGCCTCCGTGAAGGAGGCGGGCCGTCGCCGTCCGTGCGGCGATGGCTCAGTCGCGCGGCGACAGCAGGTAGGCGTTGAGCTCCGCGGTGGTGTCCTCGTCCACGGGCATCGCCTCGCCGTCGAGCTCGACGAGCGGGGCGGCCATGCGCACGCTCGAGACGAGCCACGCGGCATCCGCTGCCCGCAGCTCATCGACGGTGAGGTCGCGGTACTCGACGGTGCGCCCCAGCCCCTCGAGGTGCGTGAAGATGCTTCGCTGCGTGGTGCCGTGCAGGATGCCGGCTGCGGGCGGCGGGGTGGCGAACCCGTCGCCGAGCCGCACGATCACGCTCGAGGTGGGCCCTTCGAGCACGAAGCCGTCGGAGGACACGAAGATCGCGTCGTCGGCGCCGCGCCGCTTCGCCTCGCGGATCGCGGCCATGTTCGCCGCGTAGCTCAGCGTCTTCGCGCCGAGCAGCAGCCACGGCGCCCGATCGGCCAGGCCGTAGGCGACGCCGCGATCGAGGGTCACGGCCCGGATGCCGCGCTTCCGCGACGCCTCGAAGTCGGCCCCGGGCGTCACGTGCACCCAGCCGGTCGGCTTGGCCCCGTCGCCGTCGATCCCGCGACTGACCACCAGTTTCAGCGCGTACTCGCCCTCGGAGGGGACGCGCTCGGCGGCGCGCGCGATCACGAGCCGCCACTGGTCGAGGTTCGGCGGCGGGAGTTCGCACAGGCGAGCCGAGTTCACGAGCCTCGCGAGGTGCGGTTCGACCTCCTGCACGTGCCCGTCGACGATCGCCAGGGTCTCGAAGACGCCGTCGCCGCGATGCGGTGCGAGGTCGTTGACGGCGAGCGCGCCGGCTCCCGGCTCGATCTCGCGGAAGGACGACTCGAAGAACTCGGGAGAGGCGTCGGTCGGCAGCGGATCGACCAGGAACGTGACGGTGTCGGCCATGCTCCCGATGCTACGCCGGGCCGACGCGGGCATGCCCGGACGTGCCCGGGCATGGAAGCGGCCGGCCGCAGAACGCCTCTCGGCGCGAGGCCGCTCGAAGCGGCGAATTTTGGAGCCCGGGGTTACTGCGACCGGCCACGACAAGTGTAAACGAGGCCCCCCTGAGGACTATTCCTGAGCGGCCGGCTCGATGCGCGCCGGGCGTGTCGTGCCCGGACGCCTCAGTCGAGGCTGTCGCGCCGCCACAGCCGGGCGCAGGCCGCGAGCTCCTCGGCGAGCGCGGAGAGCCGCAGGGCCCGCTGCGTGAGCGCTCCGGGACGATCGGGGTGGACGGCATCGGCCGCGTCGGCGTCGTCGGCCAGGCTCGCGAAGCCGGTCGAGGCGACCCGGCAGAAGGCGCATGCCCGTTCGAGCGCCGCGGCGAAGTCGCCGGAGAACACGCCCCGGAGGATCACGTCGGCGAGTTCGCGCACCTCGGCCGGGCCCGCGGGGGTGGGGGCGCCGGCCACGACCTGGTCGATGGTGCGCGACACCTCGGCGCCGCGCTGGAAGGCGAGGCTGACGCCCGCGGCATCCTGCCGGATCATCGTGCGGAGCAGGTAGATGCGCCACAGGGCGCCGGGCAGGCTCTTGGGCGACGCCTGCGACCACAGTTCGGCGATCGCGTCGATGCCGTGCTCGTCGGTGTACGACACCAGCCGCGCGACCACCTCGGGGTCGGGGTCGGCGCGCACCCGCGACAGCACCGCCGCTGCGGTGTCGTGCGCGACGCGGCTCACCTGCGCGGGATCCTCCGCGCCGAGGTACCCCTCGAACTGCTGCGGCGGGAAGCGGGTGGGACGATGGAAGTCTGCGGTCATCGCGGGCAAGGTTACCCCGCCGGGATGGGCGTCGACTGGACCACCTTCGGTGTCGGTCGTCCGCGCCGGCGAGAAGGGACGCGTCGACCCGGGACTGGTTCTGGTCGCGAATCGGCCGACGGGGAGGCGGCGGCGGCATGCGCGCGTCGGGGGCCCGTCTCCATGCGCCTGTTATGGTGGATCCGCCCCCATAGCTCAGTTGGTTAGAGCAACGGACTTCAACAGAAAACAGGAGCGTCGGCGCAGAAATGCGCCGAATGAACGCCGCTATATGCTGGAACACCCTGAGAGCCCGAGGTACTCGCCGACCGGCAGTGACAATCCGAGGGATTGGGCAATCAGCAGGTAACCGAGAGGGAACCTCAGAGACTATACGCGGCGCACCTGACCGGCTCGGCCGAAGGTGATGAGATAGTCCAGACTGCAAGCCGTGCGAGCGGTGGCTGGGGAAACCCAGTGCAGCAGGTTAATCCGTGGGTCGAGAGTTCGAGCCTCTCTGGGGGCACCGACGGTCACGACGGCGACGCCAGCGAGGGCGCTTCGGTCAGGCCGAACTCGTGGCGCAGGGCGCTCAGCGCGGCGTGCCATCCCGCGAGGCCGTGCACGC
Source organism: Agromyces arachidis (assembly GCF_052805135.1). Taxonomy (NCBI): domain Bacteria; kingdom Bacillati; phylum Actinomycetota; class Actinomycetes; order Micrococcales; family Microbacteriaceae; genus Agromyces; species Agromyces arachidis. Next base: position 35,999 of record NZ_JBRBDK010000009.1, on the reverse strand, counting down.
CCGGGCCCGGCGGAGTCGACGACGAGGCGAGGTACACCCCGCGCAGCGGGGTGCGCCACGGGTCGGGCGAGACGACCGGCCGCCGCACGAGCTGCAGCAGCGTGGGCGCGCCCGCCGCGATGTCGCCGCCGATGTAGTTCGCGTTGTCGGCCTCGAGCTCGACCGCCGAGCGGGCCGACGAGGCGAGCACGACATCGCGGAACCCGGGCGCGAACCGCTCGACCTGCCGCACGACCGCCTCCGTGGGGTCGAGGGTCGAGCCGGCGGGCACGTGCGTGTAGGTCCACAGGGTGTGGTGACCGGCGGGCGCACGGGTCGGGTCGACGATCGACGGCTGCGACACGAGCACGTACGGCGAATCGGGATGTCGCCCCCGGGCGACCGCGCGCTCCCCCGCGGCGATCTCGGCGCGTGTGCCGCCGACGTGCACCGTGCCGGCTTCGGCCAGCGCGGGATTTGCCCACGGCACGGGGCCGGACAGTGCGAAGTCGACCTTCGCGGCGGCGTTGCCGTACCGGAACCGCCGCAGCGCCCGTCGGTACCGGTCGGGCAGGCGGTCGCCGGCGATGCGGTCGAGCGCGCGCGGCGTGACGTCGAGCAGCACGGCGCGCGCGGCGGGCAGGGCGGCGAGGTCGTCGATCGCGGCATCCGTCACGATCTCGCCGCCGTGCGCCCGCAGGTCGTCGACCATGGCGCCGACGATCGCGTCGCTGCCGCCGACGGGGATCGGCCAGCCGCGCGCGTGCGCGTGCGCCGTCAGCACCAGCCCGGCGCCCGCGGTCGCCAGCGACGGCATCGGCCGGATGGCGTGCGCCGCGACGCCGGTGAGCATGGCCGGGGCGAGGTCGTCGCGGAAGCGGGCGTTCCAGGCCGGGGTCCCCTGCTCGAGCGCGGCCAGCGCGAAGCGCACGGCGACGAGCGGATGGCGCGGCACGCGCACCAGCGACGAGCCGACCGTGTGGATGAGCTCGTCGGCGTGGGCGGCCAGCCCGCCGACGAGGCTCGCGTAGGCCCGGCCGTCGCGGCCCAGGCCCTCGATGGTCCGATCGAGGTCCCGCCAGGCCAGGCCCGCCCGGCCTCCGTCGAGCGGGTGCCCGTAGGAGACGGGCGGCAGGCGCAGGTCGATGCGCCGTTCGAGGCCGAACGCCCGGAAGAACGGCGACGCGAGCGCCATCGGGTGCACCGCCGAGCAGACGTCGTGCCGGAACCCGGGCAGCGTGAGCTCCGCGGTCCGCGCGCCTCCCCCGGGCTGCGCGGCCGCTTCGTAGACCCGGACCGAGAGCCCGGAGCGGGCGAGGGTGACCGCTGCGGCGAGCCCGTTCGGCCCGGACCCGACGACGACCGCATCGACCGCGTCGCTCACCGGCGCCTCCCGCGGACCTCAGCGGTGACGGCGGGCCGTCGGTCGTTCGGGGACATCGGTCCTTCCCGGCCGTGGCGAAGCGCACACGGCCTCTGCTCCGATGCTAGGGGCGGCGCGCCGAGTCGGGCACCCCTTCGACGGATGCGGCGACATGCGGTACCGCCTGGCGGGGCCGGGCTGCTCGAGCCCCATCGCCCCGCCACGGCAGCCCCGCCCCCATGGTTCCCCTGCCGCACCTCGTGCGGTGCATCGAGCGTACGCGGAGCCGCATGCACCGGAACACACCCGCGAACGGGGGTCGGAACGGCGGCCGGTTCCGGACGAGGACCCCGACGGCCCGGGCCGCTCAGCCGACGATGCGTCGCAGCGCGCCCATGAGCGCGAGGCGCCCCTCCGCATCGCGCGCCAGCGGCGTCGCCGTCAGCGTCGTGACGCCGGCCGCGGCGAACGCGGCGACGCGCTCGGCGACCTCGGCGGGCGAGCCGATCAGCGAGATCGCGCGGACGAGCTCGTCGGGCACCGCCGCGACGGCCTCCTCGCGGCGGCCCGAGAGGTAGAGGTCCTGGATCTCCGCCGCCTCGTCCGCGTACCCGTAGCTCGCGATGAGGTCGTTGTAGAAGTTCTTGCCGCGCGCACCCATGCCGCCGACGTAGAGCGCGAGGTTCGGCTTCACGGCGGCGAGCGCCGCGGCCACGGCCTCCGGACGGTCGGTGATCGCGAGGGCGGGGCTGGCGAAGACGTCGAGCGAGGCCAGTTCGGGCGGGCGCTTCGCGAGGCCCTCGTCGAGCGAGGCCCCCCACACGTCGCGGGCGCGCTCGGGGTGGAAGAACATCGGCAGCCAGCCGTCGGCGATCTCGGCGGTCTGCGCGACCGACTTCGCGCCGAGCGACGCGACGGTGATCGGGATGCGCTCGCGGACCGGGTGGTTGATGAGCTTCAGCGGCTTGCCGAGTCCGGTGCCCTCGCCCTCCGGCAGCGGGATGCGGTACTGGCGTCCGGCGTGCACGACGGGCTCGCGGCGCCAGGTCATGCGGCAGACGTCGATGATCTCGCGCGTGCGGCCGAGCGGCGCGTCGTACTTCACCCCGTGGAAGCCCTCGATGACCTGCGGGCCGGAGGCGCCGATGCCGAGCTCGAACCGTCCGTCGGAGACGTAGTCGAGGCCGGCCGCGGTCATCGCCGTGAGCGTGGGCGTGCGCGTGTAGAGCTGGAGGATGCCGCTCATGAGCGTCATCCGCGAGGTGCGTGCCGCGAGGAACCCGAGCTGGCTGACGGCGTCGAACGAGTACGCCTCGGGCACGGCGACGAGGTCGACGCCCGCCGCCTCGAGCTCGGTCACCTCGTCGGCGACCTCGCGGAAGCCTCCGGCGTAGTTCAGGAACATGCCGACGCGCATGCGTCACTCCTCGTCGTCGTGGGGTGGTCGGGTCGGGCCGACGCTGGGCGCGGCCATGACGACCCTAGCCGACGACGAACGGATGCCGCGGCGCACCCGATCCCCCGGGAGGCGCCGCGACACCCGGGTCTCAGGTCTCGACCGCGACGATCGGGTCGGTGGTCGGCGCGTCGGAACCGCCCGCCGGTTCGACCGTGATGCCGATCAGCAGGCCGGGCGAGAAGTCGCCCTCGAGGACGACGTACGCGTCGCCGCCGTCGGGTTCGAACGTGCCCGCGGGGGTCGCTGCGAGCTGCTCGCCCGATGCGTCGATGTACCAGAGTTCGTAGGTCCGGTCGGCGCCGACGTCGGGGAGGTCGCTGGCGAGGATGGCGGAGCGGCCGATCTCCTCGGACCAGACCACGGTCACCTCGCCGCCCCCGCCTGCGGAAACGGTCGTGGACCGGGCGTCGTCCGCCGCCGCGATGGCCTGGACCTCGCGCTGGGCGCCCCATCCGGCCGTGCCCGTCCAGTTCAGCCCGACGACCGCACCGGCGATGAGCAGCACCGCCGCGGCGGCCGATGCGAGGATCGCCCCCGGACGCTGGAACCAGCGCCTCCGGGCCGCGCGCTCGACCGGCCCGGCGCCGACGGGCGCGATCGCCTCCGCGGGCGTGGACGCGGGAGCCGGAGCGACGGGGGCCAACGGCGCCGAGGGGGCGGGCAGCATCGACTCGACCGGGGCCGTCGCCTCGGCGGGCGTCTCGCTCGCGGCCCGGCCCGCGGCATCCGTCGCCTGCTCGTCGGCCGGGTGCGCCGGCGGCAGCTGCGGGGTGTCGTCGAGCCGGTCGAGCACGCTCGACCTGAGCGAGGGCGGCGGTGCCGTCGCGGGCGCCTCCTCGGCGAGCCCGGCGGCCGCCTCGCGGTAGGCCGCGACCTCCGCACGCGCGTCGGGCGAGTCGGCGAGGTACCGCTCGACGATCGCCCGCTCGTCGTCGGAGACGGCGTCGAGCGCGTAGGCGGCCAGCAGCTCGGCGGGGTCGACGGCGTCGGGGCGCCCCGGGAACTCGGACTCGGTCATGCGGACACCCCCAGGAGCTGGCGCAGGCGGTTCATGCCGTCGCGCAATCGGGTCTTCACGGTACCGAGCGGCACGTCGAGCCGCCGGGCGATCTCGGACTGCGTCAGCCCGCCGTAGTAGGCGAGGGCGACGCACTCGCGCTGCAGCTCGCTGAGCCCGGCCAGCGCCTCGTGCGCGCGCTGGTGCTCGACGCGCACCTCGACCGACTCGGCCACCGTGTCGACGGGCACGTCGAGGTCGCGTGCGCCGACGCGCAGGTCGCGATCCCGCGCGGACTGCGACGACCGCACGCGGTCGACCGCCCGGCGATGCGCGAGCGTGAACATCCAGGCGACCGCCGAACCTCGCGCCCGGTCGAAGCGCGGGGCGGTCTGCCAGACCTCCAGGTAGACGTCCTGCGTCACCTCCTCAGCCTGGGCGGGGTCGACCACGATCCGGCGGACGAGGCCGAAAACGCGCGCCGACGTGCGGTCGTAGAGCGCGGCGAAGGCGGTGCGGTCACCTCCCCCGGCTGCCACGAGGAGGTCGTCGACGGTCGGGTCGGATGCCGCGGGATCGGTCTGGGCGTCCACCACGCGTCCCAGCATGGCAGACCGCCGCACCCTGCGTCGCACGGCGGGTGCGGCGTACCGCGGCGAGGCGGCGGTGGCGAGGGTCATGCTGGTCTCCTGCGATCCGGGGTCGCTGGTGGTTCGGCGCGCGACGCCTCGGGGATTGGCCGCGCTCAGCCGGCCGACTCGGCGCCGGGACCCGGCACGGGCTCCGGGTCGTCGAGCTCGCTGCCGCCGGCGACGCATCGCCAGAGCCGCCACCGGTCGGGCACGCCCTTGAGCTCGTGCTCGCCCGCCGGCTCGAACACGAACGGGAAGCCGAGCAGCATGCCGCGCACCGTGTCGGTGACGAGGATGCCCTCGGCGGGGGCGAGCGCGCAGACGCGCGCCGCGGTGTGCACGACCAGGCCGATCAGGTCGCCGTCGCGGACGACGAGTTCGCCCGCGTGCACGCCGACCCGGATCGAGAGGCCGAGCGCGGCCGCCGCCTCGATCGCGTCGGATGCGAAGCGCAATGCCGAGGACGGCAGCGGGAACGTGGCGACGAGCCCGTCCCCGGTCGTGTTCGCCTCCGTGCCCGCATACCGCTCGATGGCGCGCCCGAGCGACCGCCCGTGCGCGGCGAGCAGGTTGCGCCACCGCTCGTCGCCGCTGCGGGCGAGCTCGGCGGTCGACCCGACGATGTCGGTGAACACGACCGCGAGCACCTCCCGGCGCCCGCCGCTGCGGGCACCGGTGAGGAACTCCTCGATCTCGTCGACGAGGGCCGGGGTGGGCAGGATCGGCGGGATCCCCTCGTTGGAGCCGACGAGCTGGAGTCGGGCACCGGGCACCTGATCGGCGAGCCACCGGATCGCCGACTCGTCGACGGCCGTGAGCGCGGGATCATGCAGCACCAGCACCCGTGCCCGCACCGACGCCAGGTACGGCCGGACGTCGAGCGCCTGCATCCGCTCGAGCAGCGCGCGCGCGGCGCTCGGCGTGGCCGACATGCTCTCGTACCGTTCCCACCAGGCGGTGAACCGCCGATCGGCCCGGCCCGGCCACAGTTCGCGCGCGAGCACGCCGCGGCCCCAGGCCTCCGATCCGACACCGCGCAGGAGGCTGCCCGCCCAGGCCGGGTCGATCGCCCAGGGGAAGTCGGCATCCGGTCGACCCGCCGCGAGCACCTCGAAGGCGACGACGGCCTCGATCCGGTCCGGATGCCGCGCGGCGGCCACGAGCGCGGTGGCACCGCCGTCGAACCATCCGATGAGGGCCGCACGGCGGCTGCCGACGGCATCGAGCACGGTCACGAGGTCGTCGGCATCGGACTCGATCGAGCCGGTGCCCGGGACCCGGTCGGACAGGCCGGTCCCGCGCTTGTCGTAGAGGATCACCCGGGCGTCGAGCGCCCGGAGCCGTTCGATGAACTCGAGGTGCTCGGGCAGCTCGCAGAACACGTCGACGTTCGAGATGAAGGCGAACACGAGCACGATGTCGCGGTCGCCCTCGCCGAACACCTTGTAGGCGAGGTCGACGCCATCCCGTTCGGCGTACCGCGTGACCGGGATCACGGCCCGGGCCCGCCGGTCGCGCCATCGCCGGCCACGCGTTCACTGTAGACCCGCGCGGCGCCGCGGTCACCCGTGCGCGCGGCATCCGCGTGGCGCGCGGGGAACCGCCGTGCGTGGGCTCAGATCCCCCCGCGGGTGTCCTCACCGGTGGCGAGCCGGCGGCGGTGCTCGCGGTTGCGGATGACGCGCTTGACGATGAACGCGGCCACCGCGACGACGACGACGACGATCACCAGGAGCTGGAACGCGTCGGCCCACGGCTCGACGACCTCCCAGTTCTCGCCGAGGAAGTACCCGGCCAGGACGAACACCGTGTTCCAGATGAGGCTGCCCGCGGTCGTCAGCAGCAGGAAGAGCGCGGGACTCATGCGGGTGACGCCCGCCGGGACGGAGATGAGGCTGCGGAACAGCGGGATCATGCGGCCGAAGAACACCGCCTTCTTCCCGTGGTCGTGGAACCACTGCTCGGTGCGGTCGACGTCGGCCACGTCGACGAGCGGCACCGCCTTGATCACGGCCCGCGTGCGCTCGCGACCCAGCACGCGACCGATGCCGTACAGGGCGAGCGCGCCGACGACCGACCCGAGCGTCGTCCAGATCAGCACCTCGACCAGGCTGAAGGATCCCTGGCTCGCAGTGAACCCGGCGAGCGGGAGGATCACCTCGCTGGGCAGCGGCGGGAAGAGGTTCTCGAGCGCGATCGCGAGGCCCGCGCCCGGTGCGCCGAGCGTCTCCATGAGGTCGACGGCCCAGGCTGCGAGGCCGGTGAGTTCGGGGGATTCGGCGGCGAGGGGGGTCGTCGTCATGGTTCGAGCGTATGGGACGCCGATGGGTGCTCCCTGACCGCCGCCGCCCGGCCGCGGCATCCGCTCGACGACGCGCCCGCGCGGAATCGGCACCAAACCGTCTGCGCGACGGCCGCGAATCCCCCATGACGGCCCCGAGGGGCGGGCCGCACACCGAAGGAGAAGACCGATGCGATCCACGTTCCGCACGCAGCGCACCACCCTCGCCGCATTCTCGATCGTGGCCGTCGCCGCGCTCGGCCTGGCCGGGTGCAGCGCCGGTTCGACCGACGAGCCCGCGGCCGACGACGAGACGACGATGTCCGAGGAGCCGATGGAGACCGAGGAGTCGATGGCCGATCCCGCCGCGAACCTCGTGGGGCCCGGCTGCGCGGGCTACGCCGAGCAGGTGCCCGACGGCGCCGGCTCCGTCGAGGGCATGGCCCAGGACCCGGTGGCGGTCGCCGCCTCGAACAACCCGCTGCTCGGCACGCTCGTCTCGGCGGTGTCCGGCGAGCTCAACCCCGACGTCGACCTCGTCGACACGCTGAACGGCGACGAGTTCACGGTCTTCGCACCGGTCGACGACGCCTTCGCGAAGATCGACGCCGCCACGATCGAGGCGCTGAAGACCGACAGCGAGCTGCTGACCTCCATCCTCACCTACCACGTCGTGCCCGGCCAGCTCTCGCCGGAGGAGGTCGTCGGCACGCAGACCACCGTCCAGGGCGGCACCGTCGAGGTGTCCGGCTCGGGTGACGAGCTCATGGTGAACGACGCCGGCGTCATCTGCGGCGGCGTCATGACCGCGAACGCGACGGTCTACCTCATCGACTCGGTGCTGCTTCCGCAGTAACCGGTCGACCGCGACGCGGCGCACCGACCGAGGGCGCCCGGGACCCGTCGGTCCCGGGCGCCCTCAGCAGCTTCCGAGGCTGGTGCGCGACGCTGGTGGTCCCCGCAGAACGGAGACCCCTTGGACTGGAGCCTCGTCCTCGACCTGGTGCTGGTGGTCGTGATCATCGTCGCGATCGTGCACGGATGGCGGGCGGGCCTGCTGCGCACCGCTGCGGGGCTCATCGGGCTGGTCGCCGGCGGCATCGCCGCCTACTTCGCGATGCCCTGGGTGGTGTCCGTGATCCCGTGGCCCGAATGGCGCGCTCCCGTCGCCATCGCCGTCGCCGTCCTGCTCCTGGCCGCGGGATCGTCGCTCGGCGCCGCGCTGGGCCGGGCGCTCAGCCGCGGCGCGGACGCGGCACGGCTCGGACCGATCGACCGCGTGCTCGGAGCGATCGGCAACGCGATGGTCACCGCGTTCGTGATCGCCCTCGTCGGGGCGGGGGTCTCGGCGATGGGCGTCCCGGTGGTGTCGCCGGCGGTGGCGAACTCGTGGGTCGTGCGCGGCATCGACCAGGTGACCCCGCCGCCGGCCCGCACCCTCATGGCCGAGCTCCGCACCGCCGCGGTCGGCGAGGCGATCCCCTGGCTGGTCGGCGTGATGGACGGGCCCTCCGTCGCACCCGACCTGCCCGTCGGAGGAGTGGACGATCCGGAGATCCTGGCCGCTTCGAGCTCTGTCGTGCGCATCAGCGGGCTCGCATACGAATGCGGCGGCAACCTCACCGGCTCCGGGTTCGTCGTCGCCGAGGACCGGGTCATCACGAACGCCCACGTCGTCGCCGGGGTCGACGACCCCATCGTGCACGCCCCGGGACGCGGACCCGTCGCGGGACGCGTCGTCGCCTACGACCCCGCCAACGACCTCGCCCTCATCGCGACGGACGGGCTGGGCGTGGCGCCGCTCGGCCTCGCGGACGCCCCGGCCTCGGAGGAGGAGGTCGCCGTGGCCGGCTACCCCTTCGGGGGACCGCTCGAGCTGCGCTCGGCCCGCGTGATGTCGAGCGGGCCGCTGACCATCACGGTCGACGGCGCGACGACGGCCCGTGACGTCGTGACGCTCGCCGCCGACGTCGACCACGGCAACTCGGGCGGGCCCGTGATCACGGACGACGGGCTCGTCGGCGGCGTGGTCTTCGCCAAGTCGCAGACCGTCGAGAACGTGGGCTTCGCGGTGCCGGTCGCCACGCTCGCCCCGCTCGCGCAGGAGGCGCCGGCGCTCAGGGACCGCGTCGACTCCGGCAGCTGCGTGGGCTGAACGTCGACCATCGCCGCGCCGTCGTCAGCGGCGGACGCGCCGGCTCACTCGGCGGTGAAGCCGGCGAACCGGATGCCCCAGCTGACCTCCCACTGCTCGCCCGGGTCGAGCCAGCGCACGCCCCTGCCGGAGTTGAACGCGTCAGCGGGCGCGGTCATCGGCTCGATGGCCACCGCGGTGGACTCGCCCGGGTACCCGTCGGTCGTGAACACCTGCACGTAAGCGAACTCGTCGTCGGCCCAGACCGAGACCGATCGGCCGTCGGGCGCCGTGAGCGTGTGCTCCACCGTGCCGTCGACCGAGGCCAGTTCGCCGAAGGCGTCGTCGAGCTTCACGTCGCCCACGCGCCGCCCCTCGCGGAAGTCCCACTCCGTGCCGCCGACGTGCACCTCGCCGGTGGGCAGGAGCCGGTCGTCGACCTCGATGTGGCTCTCGGCGTCGAGTCGCAGCACCAGGTCCTCGGTGGGGACGCCGCCGATCTTCAGGAACGGGTGCGCGCCCACGGCCACGGGCGCCGCGTCGCCGCCGAGGTTCTCGAGGAAGTGGGTGACCTTCAGCCCGTCGGAGACGAGCTCGTACCGGACCGCCGTGCGAACCGTGAACGGGTAGCCCATCTGCGGGTGGATCGTCGCGGCCAGCGTCACCGAGTCGCGGGCCTGCTCGACGGGTCGGTACTCCGTGTACCGGAGCAGTCCGTGGATCGCGTTGCCCCGCGCCGGCTCGGTGATCGCGAGCTGGCGGGTCGTCCCGTCGTGCGCCCAGCGGGCGTCGCGGATGCGGTTCGGCCACGGCACGAGCACGATGCCCGCGCCCGATGGCGGCGTCTCGTCCTCGGCGAAGCCCGGCACGAGGTCGATGCCGTTGATCGTGAGGGTGCGCAGCCCCGCGGCGACGGCCGTGACGGTCGCGCGGACGTCGCCGGTGGAGGTGGTCGTCTCGAGTTCGAACTGGTCGCCCGTCGGCAGGGTCATGCCCTCCACCCTATGACCGGTCGGCCTCCGCGGCGACGAGCACGTCGAGCCCGGCGTCCCGGAGCTCGCCCAGGAGGACGGCCGGGGCCGCGGCATCCGTCACCAGCGCGTCGAACGCGTCGACCGGGGCGACCCGGCCGAGGTGCGCCTCGCCGAGCTTGGAGGCGTCGGCGACCGCGATCGCGCGCTGCGCGCGCTGCAGCATGAGCGACTTGACGGCGGCTTCGGGCAGGTTGGCGTTGGTGACGCCGTGCCGGGCGTCGACGCCGTTGCAGCCGATGATCGCGAGGTCGACGTGCACCTCGTCGAGCACCGAGCCGGCGAGCGGATGGACGAGCGAGTGCTGTCGCGGCCGCAGCGTGCCACCGGTGACGACCACCGTGAAGCGCGGGATCTCGGGCTCGAGCTCGAGGGCGATCGAGAGCCCGTTGGTGAAGATCGTCAGGTCGTCGAGGTCGGCGCGCGCACGCAGCGCCTTCGCCACCTGGAGCGTGGTGGTGCCGACGTCGAGGATGACGCTCTGGCCGCTGCGGACGAGCGCGGCGGCGCGCTGCCCGATCAGCCGCTTCGGCACCACCGACGCCTCGAGCGCCTCCTCGAAGGTGGGTTCGCGTTCGGGACGCGGCTCGTCCGGCCCCGCGCCGGGCGGCACCGCGCCCCCGTGCACCCGCCGGACCCGGCCCTCGCGCTCGAGCACGTCGAGGTCGGCGCGCGCGGTGACGGGCGTGACGCCGAACGACTCGCTGAGCTCGATCACGCGCACGAAGCCGCGCTCCATGACGAGGTCGGCGGCGAGCGTGCGGCGTCGCGCGGCGTCGCGGGGCGGGCGATCGGGCTCCATGCGTCCATCCTCGCGACGTCAACACAACTTTGCAATACGAAACACCCTTGTTTCTCAAACGAAGATCGCGTAGCGTGACGACGTGCAGCAGACGGAACCCGGCATCCTGGACCCCCGCATCGCGGTGCGGCGCACGACCCTCGCCGACGGTCGCGAACTGATCTACTTCGACGACGCCGACACCGTGCTCGGCTCCGACCGCGCCGTCGACGCGCGGACCCTCGACCCGCGGCCCGCGACCGCCGAGATGCGCCAGGACCCGCTCACCGGCGACTGGATCTCGATCGCGGCCGCGCGCCAGAACCGGGCGTTCCTGCCGCCCGCCGAGGCCGACCCGCTCGCGCCCCAGAGCGAGGCCAACCCCTCCGAGATCCCGAGCACGTACGACGTCGCCGTGTTCGAGAACCGGTCGCCCTCGTTCGGGCCCGACCTGCCCGGCTGGGCGTCGACCGACGACGCCGCCGGCGCGCTCGCCGACCTCCGCACCGTCGGGCTCGACCGCACGCACCCCTCGCACGGGCGCTGCGAGGTCGTGTGCTTCAGCCCCGAGCACGAGGGGTCGTTCGGCACGCAGACCGCCTCCCGCGCACGCACCGTCATCGAGGCGTGGGCGCATCGCACCGCCGCCCTCTCCGCGCTGCCGGGCGTGCAGCAGGTGTTCCCGTTCGAGAACCGCGGCCGCGACATCGGCGTCACCCTCCCCCACCCGCACGGGCAGATCTACGCCTACCCGTACGTCACCCCGCGCACCGAGCGGCTGATCGCCTCCATCGACGCGTACGGGCCCACCCTCCAGGCCGACATCCTCGACCGCGAGCGCGACGGCGACCGCGTCCTGCTGGCCGGCGAGCACTGGACCGCCTTCGTGCCGTTCGCCGCGCGCTGGCCCCTCGAGGTGCACCTCATGCCGCACCGCCAGGTGCCCGACCTCGCCGCGACCGACGAGGCGGAGCGCGCCGAGCTCGCGACCCTCTACCTTCGCCTGCTGCGCGGCGTCGACCGGCTCTACGAGACGCCGACGCCGTACATCGCCGCCTGGCACCAGGCGCCCGTGCACGAGCACCGCGACGACGTGCGGCTCACCATGCAGCTCACGAGCCCCCGGCGCGCCGCCGACCGGCTCAAGTACCTCGCCGGGTCCGAGGCGGCCATGGGCGCCTGGATCGGCGACGTGCCACCCGAGGCGCAGGCGCGGGCCCTGCGCGACGCGATCGAAGGAGTCGAACCGTGACCGACGCCGTGGCATCCGCCGAGCACCTCTTCGCCGAGCAGTACGGCCGGCGCCCGGTCGGCGTCTGGTCGGCACCGGGGCGCGTCAACCTCATCGGCGAGCACACCGACTACAACGACGGGTTCGTCTTCCCGTTCGCGATCGACCGTCGCACGACCGTCGCCGTCGGCGATCGCGAAGACCGGCTCGTGCGGGTCGCCTCGACGTTCTCGCCCGAGGTGGTCGAGGTGCACCTCGACGACCTCTCGCCGGACGCCGTCTCGGGATGGGCGGCGTACCCGCTCGGCGTGATCTGGGCCTTCGGCGAGTTCGGGGCCGACCTCGCCCACGCGCGCGGCGTCGACCTCCACATCGACTCCGACGTGCCGGTCGGGGCCGGCCTGTCGTCGTCGGCGGCGATCGAGTGCGCCGTCGCGCTCGCCCTCGACGAGCACTGGGCGCTCGGCCTCGACCGTCCGACGCTGGCGAAGGTCGGCCGGCTGGCGGAGAACCGCGTGGTGGGCGCCCCGACCGGGATCATGGACCAGTCCGCGTCGCTGCTCGGCGAGGCCGACGCGGGCGTGTTCCTCGACTGCCGCAGCCTCGACGCCGACGTCATCCCGCTCGGGTTCGCCGAGGCCGGGCTGTCGCTGCTGGTCGTCGACACGAGGGTGAGCCACTCGCACGCTACCGGCGGCTACGCGGCACGTCGTGCGTCGTGCGAGGCGGGCGCGCAGGCGCTCGGCGTCGAGTCGCTCCGATGGCTCGATGTCGACGACCTGACCCGGGCCGAGGAGCTGCTCGACGACGAGACGTTCCGTCGCGTGCGCCACGTGGTCACCGAGAACCAGCGCGTGCTCGACACGGTGCGCACGCTGCGCGAGCAGGGGCCGGGCGCCATCGGGCCGCTCCTCGACGCGTCGCACGCGTCGATGCGCGACGACTTCGAGATCTCGGTGCCCGAGCTCGACCTCGCCGTCGAGACCGCGCAGGCGTCGGGCGCCGTCGGCGCGCGGATGACCGGCGGCGGCTTCGGCGGCGCGGCGATCGCGCTGGTCTCCGACGACCTGGTGGCGACGATCGCCGAGCGCGTGCGCGCGGCCTTCGCCGAGCGCGGCTTCCGGGAGCCCGCGACGTTCACCGTGCACGCGGCCCAGGGCGCGCGCCGCGACGCGTAGCCCGGAGCCGCGTCAGCCCGCCGACGCAGGCTCGACGGGCGTGGGCGTGCCGCCCGTGATGCGGACGAGTTCGTCGAACGTCGTCGGGAACACGGTCCTGGCGTGCCCGGCCGCCGCCCACACCTCGTCGAACGACGCGAGGTCGACGTCGACGAACGTGCGCACGGGCGACGGGTGTCCGACGGGGGCGACCCCGCCGATGACCTGCCCGGTCGCCGCCTTCACGACCTCCTTCGACGCTCGGCGGATCGTTCCGCCGAGCTCGGCGCCGAGCCACTCGGTGTCGACGCGGTGCGCGCCCGAGGTGAGCACGAGGATCGGCTCGTCGTCGAGCGTGAAGACGAGCGAGTTCGCGATCTGCCCCACCGCCACGCCGAGCGCGTCGGCGGCCAGCTGCGCGGTCGTCACGGCGTCGCCGAACCAGACGACGCGAGGCTCCACGCCCTGCGCCTCGAGGGCGGCGGTGACGCGGTCGACGGCGGCGTGCGTGGGGGCGCTCGGCTCGGCGGTCATGCGTCGATCCTACGAGCGGATGCCGCGGCATCCGCCACCCCCGCAGCACCTGCGCTTCACCGGGCTGCCGTAGGGTTCGAGGCGTGACCGCCTCCGCTCCCGAGCACGGGCCCAGACACCCGCGTCTGGCGCGCCGTCTCGGCCTGCGGGACGCCGTCGCGATCGGCCTCGCCGCGATGATCGGGGCGGGCGTGTTCGCGGTGTGGGCGCCCGCCGCGCAGGCCGCGGGCGGCTGGCTACTCGCCGGCCTCGCGGTCGCCGCGTTCGTCGCGTTCGCGAACGCCGGGTCCACCGCGCAGCTCGCGGTGCGCTACCCGGAGGCCGGCGGCGCGTACCGGTTCGGTCGCGAACGACTCGGCGAGTGGCCCGGCTACCTCGCCGGATGGGGCTTCGTGGTCGGCAAGACCGCCAGCTGCGCGGCGATGGCGATGACGGCCGCCGCGTACCTCGTGCCGACGCCGTGGCAGAAGCCGGCGGCCGTCGCCGCCGTCGTCGTGATCGTGGGCGTCAACGTGCTCGGCGTGACGCGCACGGCGCGGGTCGCCCTGGTGATCGTGAGCGCGGTCGTCGTCGTGCTCGCCGCGGTGGTCGCGGCTGGGCTCGCGACGGCAGTCGGGGCGGGCTGGGGGCAGGGCGCGGCATCCGCCGGCGAGGTGCTGCGGTCGACCGACGGTGCGATCGACGGCGCCGGGCCGTACGGCGTGCTGCAGGCCGCCGCCCTGGTCTTCTTCGCCTTCGCCGGGTACGCGCGCATCGCGACCCTCGGCGAGGAGGTCCGGGATCCGCGTCGCACCATCCCCCGGGCGATCGGCATCGCATTCGCGATCGTCGCGGTCGTGTACGCGGCCGTGGGCGCCGCGGCGCTCGGTGCGCTGGGGCCGGAACGCCTCGCGGCCTCCGCCGCACCGCTCGTCGACGTGGTCGCCGTCGCGGGATGGCTGTGGGCCGAGCCCGTCGTGCGGGTCGCGGCAGGCGTCGCCGCGCTCGGCTCGCTGCTCGCGCTCGTGGCCGGGGTCGGACGCACGGGCCTCGCGATGGCGCGGGACGGCGAGCTGCCGCATCCGCTCGCCCGCGTGCACCCGCGGTTCGGGGTGCCGCACGTCGCCGAGCTCGTCGTGGGCGCCGCCGTGGTCCTGCTCGTGCTCGTCGGCGACCTCCGCGGGGCGATCGGGTTCTCGTCGTTCGGGGTCCTGCTGTACTACCTCGTCGCGAACTGGGCGGCGCTCACCCAGCCCGCCGCTGAGCGGCTCGTGCCTCGCTGGCTGTCCTGGACGGGCGCGATCGGCTGCGTCGTGCTCGTGGCCACCCTTCCGCCGGTGTCGCTGGTGGCGGGCGTCGCGGTGTTCGCCGTCGGCGCCGGGGTCCGCGGCATCCGCCTCGCCCTGGCCCGCCGCCGCACCTGACGCCGCCGGCGGTCGGCCCTAGGCTGGGCGCATGACCGCCGACCCGTCCGCCCGGATCCTGACCATCGCCGACGTGCCCGCGCCCGAGCTCGACGAGACCGCGTTCGTCGCACTCGGGGCCGTGGTCGTGGGGCAGGTGCGTCTGGCCGCCCGCTCAAGCGTCTGGTACAACGCGGTGCTGCGCGCCGAAGCCGAGCCGATCACCCTCGGCGAGCGCTCGAACCTGCAGGACGGGGTGGTGTGCCACGTCGACGCCGGCTTCCCGGTGACCATCGGGGCGGGCGTCTCGGTCGGACACCGCGCGGTGCTGCACGGCTGCACGGTCGAGGACGACTGCCTGATCGGCATGGGTGCCACCGTGCTGAACGGCGCGGTGATCGGCGCGGGCTCGCTCGTCGCCGCCGGCGCCGTCGTGCTCGAGGGCACCGTCGTGCCGCCCGGGTCGCTCGTTGCGGGCGTGCCCGGCAAGGTGCGCCGCGAACTGACGGCCGAGGAGCGGGCGGGCATCCGCCGCAATGCGGAGGCGTACCTCGACCACGTCGACCGCCATTCGGCGCCGGTCGACTGATCAGTCCGGCGCGCCGGCGCCGACGGGTTCGACCGTCGAGCCGACGGATGCCGCAGACGCGCGCGGATCGCGCGGACCCGGGTCGACGGCGGCCGTCGCGCCCGCGGCCGTCGATGCGGCGACGAAGCCGTCCGCACCGCCCGGCTCGAGCCATCGGCGCGCCAGCCGCCTCGCCCGGCGGACCCGACGCACGACCCCGCGGACCGGCACGCCCAACGCCCACGCGATGGCTCCCGTGCGCGTGCGGTCGAACGCTCCGAGCATGCGGCGGCGCTCGAACGCCGCGCGCAGTGGGCCGCCCGAGAGGTCGTACCGGCGCTCGAGGGCCGGCAGCTCGATGATCTCCCGGGCTTCGACCAGCGAGGTGAGGCGCCGGAGCCAGTCGTCGGCGGCGGGCTCGTGGAAGTAGTTGTCGGCGAGCCACGAGGGCTCGGCGTGCCGGAAGCGCCCCCCGACGAGGTCGGCCGTCGACCCGAACAGGCCCGCACCCTCGAACACCGTGTTGATCATCGCGGGCGTCACGCCGAAGTCGTCGACGAGCAGCACGGGCAGGCCGAGCGCGATCGCCTCCAGCGCGGCGGTCGAGCTCACCGTCACGAGCGCGCCCGCGCGCCCGAGGTGGGCGGCCATCGGACCGTTGGCGACGACCAGGTTCCGGGGCGCCTCGTCGAGCTCGGCGAGCAGGTCGGCGTAGTCGTGCTCCTCGGCGTGGGTCTGCGCCTCGCCGTCGCGGGCCCGGACCTTCACGACCACGCGCCGGTCGGGGCGGCGACGGGCGAGCTCGGCGAGCGCCCCGAGCAGCCGCAGCCGGTCGGCGCGTTCCGCCGGCACCTTGGCCTGGGCCGCGAACACCACGTCGGTGGGTGCGGATGCCGCGGCATCCGCACGGTCGCCCGCGCTCGCGCCGGATGCCAGGAAGGGCAGGGTCGCGAGCCCGAACATGCGGTCGATGCCGAGCGCCCACGCGTTGGCGTCGAAGTCGCGGACCTCGCGCCGGCTGTGCAGCACGATCAGGTCGGTCTGCTCGCGGTAGATCACGGCCTTCGGCACCGCCGGGATGGTGAGCCCGGGGAAGCCGCTGACGAGCACCGGCCGGTTGCGGCGCGCGTTGAGCCGCGGGGCGACGACCCGGACGAACGGCCCGCGCAGCGAGAGCAGCACGGCGTGCGGGTCGAGGTCGTCGAGCTCGGCCTCCAGCTCGTCGAGATGCCGCACGCGCACGACATCCGTCGTGAACGCCGTGCCCGCCAGCGCGTCGGCCAGCTGGCGCGCGCTCGGCTGCACGGGCGAGGCGATGACCACCAGCTGCGCCGTCCATTCCGCGGGCAGCGTCGACGCGAGCGCGGCGCCCCACTTCACGTACGAGTCGGAGTCGGCGACGATGAGCAGCCGTCGCGCCTGCGGGTCGGGCGAGTGCACGGCGCGCGCCGCGGCATCCGTCACGCCATCACCCGGCGGAGCTTCGCCTTCGGCGCCTCCTCGCCCGGGTAGACGCGCTTCACGCCGTCGCCCATGGCGTCGCCGATGATGCGGATGTCGCGCACGAGGTGCTCGAGGCCCTGCGGCTCGAGCGACGCCGAGTGGTCGGAGCCCCACATCGTCCGGTCGAGGGTGATGTGCCGCTCGACGGCGACCGCGCCGAGCGCGACCGCGGCGACCGAGACCTGCAGCCCGCGCTCGTGACCCGAGTAGCCGACCGGCACGCCCGGGTACCGCCGCTTCAGGGCCGGGATCATGAGGAGGTTCGCCTCGTCGGCCGGCATCGGGTAGCTCGACGTGGCGTGCATGATGACCAGCCGCTCGGTGCCGAGCACGGTCACGGCGCGGTCGATCTCGTCGAGCGTCGACATGCCCGTCGAGAGGATGACGGGCTTCCCGGTGTCGCGCACCGCCTCGAGCAGCTCGAGGTCGGTCACCGATGCCGATGCGATCTTGTGCGCGACGACGCCGTAGGACTCGAGGTCGGCCACGGCCGGCGCGTCCCAGGGCGACGCGAACCAGTCGAGCCCGAGCAGCGACGCGTGCTCGGCGATCGCCGCGTACTCGTCGCGTCCGAACTCGACCCGGTGGCGGTACTCGAGGTAGGTCATCGTGCCCCACGGCGTCTCGCGCGGGGTGAGCTTCATGTGCTCGGGCGTCGAGATGTCGGGCGTGCGCTTCTGGAACTTCACCGCCTGCGCGCCCGCCTCGGCGGCGACCTCGATGAGGCGCTTGGCGACGTCCACGTCGCCGTTGTGGTTGAGGCCGATCTCGGCGATGACGTACACGGGCTCGTACTCGCCGATGGCGGCGTGGCCGATGCGCACGGACATGTGGTGCTCGCTCTCGTTCAGGGTGCGGATGCCTCGCCGGATGCGGCGGCGATCGCCTCGCGCTGCAGCCGGGTCGGGTGGGCGGGGTCGAATGCGCGCGCCTCGCGGGCGGCGTCGTGCGCGTCGCGCTCGCCGCGCCAGTCGGGGTCGGATGCCGCGGAACGGCCCTCCGCGGCCGCGCGCGCATCGCGCGCGGCGAGCACGAGCTCGGCCAGCTCGCGCACCGCGCCGTGGCCGCCGTGGCGCTGCAGCACGTGGCGGGCGCGCTCGAGCGCATCGGGGGCGGCATCCGGCACGGCGATCGGCCACCCCACGAGGTCGAGCGCGGGGATGTCGCCACGATCGTTGCCGAGGTACGCCACGCGGTCGAGGCGGATCCCGCGTGCGGCGGCCCATTCGCGCAGTGCGCTGCCCTTGTCGGCGAGGCCCTGGACGCAGTCGACCCCGAGTTTCTCGGCCCGGCGGCTGACGACCGGGTTGGCCTCGGCCGACAGGATGAGCACCGGGATGCCGGCGTCGCGCAACCGCGCCACGCCCGCTCCGTCGGCGCGCGAGACGCGGACGGACTCGCGGCCGAGCTCGTCGAGTCCGGCCGTGTCGTCGGTGTGGACGCCGTCGAAGTCGGTCACGACGGCGTCGACGTCGACGAACGGATGCCGCGGATCGGCAGGCCACGCGATGCCGGCGCCCGCGCCGACGCGCGCTGCCTGCGCCGACGCGAGGGATCCGGCGAGGCGGCGGTCGATACGGGGCGCGAGGATCCGGGCCCGAGCGAGGTCGGCGGCGTCGTCGATCTCGACCGCCGTGTCCGGGTGCACGGACTGGATGCCGACGCGACCGAAGAACCGGTGGCGCGCCCGCGCGAACCCGTCGGTGCGGAGCACGTAGAACGCGCCCGTCTCGAGGAACTCGGGCTCGCGGTCCTGCCGCCGCGGGCGGTCGGACGGGTCGTGGTTGACGCCGACCGCGCTCGCCCCGTCGGCGTCATCCGCTCGCTCGCGCCAGAGGAAACCGTGCGTCGGCGTCGCGGCGAACACGACGTCGCGATCGCCCGCCTCGACCCGGGTGGTCGCCGCGTCGAGGTCGGCGGGGTCGATGAACGGCGAGGTCGCCTGGATGAAGACGGTGACGGCCGGCGCCGGAGCGTCGGGGCCCGACAGCACCTCGATCGCATGCACGAGCGCCGATTCGCTCGACGCGGTGGCGCCGGCGAGGTCGGCCGGCCGCTCGACGACCTCGGCGCCGGCCGCCCGCGCGACCTCCGCGATCTCGGCGTCGTCGGTGGTGACGACGACGCGGGCGATGCGCTCGGCCGCGAGCGCGGCGTGCACGGCTCGCGCGACGAGCGGCACTCCCCCGACGCGGGCGACGTTCTTGCCGGGCAGCCCCTGCGAGCCGCCCCGCGCCGGGATGATCGCGAGGGCGGTCGCGACCTCCCGGCTCGATCCGCCGCCGGTCGCGGCGCGCCGGTCGGAGGCGGCGGCGCGTTCCCCCGATGCGCCGCGGCCGTCTCGGACCGGTCCCGTCGCGCTCGCGCCGGCGGCGGTCGCCTGGCTGAGGTCGGTGCTCATGCCGCGAAGCTATGGGCGCCGCCCGTCCGGACGGTGCACACCGGGTGAACGGCCGGCGACGGTCAGGCAGCGAGCGGATGCCGCGCGCGTCGGTCCGGGGTACTGGGGATAACGTCGGCCTGCCGCTCGCCGCCGTCGCTACGGTTGAGCCCATGCCCGAAGCCCTCCCCGCCAAGCCCCCGCGACGGATGCCGCGCCCGAGCGCCGCGCTGGCGATGGCCTCGTGCCTGCTCGCGCTCGGCGCCGTCGCGTGCTCGTCGCCGGAGGCTCGCGAGGCCGATGCGTCCGCGGCGGCGACTCCCGCCCCGGCGACCGGAGCCGAGCCGATCTTCGCGTCGGACGAGGAGGCACTGGCGGCGGCGGTCGAGGCGTACGAGGAATACGCGCGGGTTTCCGCCCAAGTCGCAAACTCTGGCGGCATCGGAGCGGACGCGATCTCGGAGTTCGTCAGCGCGGAGTTCAACGATGCAGTCCAGCGAGAATTCGCCGCCCTACGCGACTCGGGCCTTCGGATGGCTGGCGAGAACGTGTACTACAACCCTCGCCTTGAGGAGCGAAACTCGGGCCGAGTATCGGTCATCTTCTGTCGGGATATCTCTGGGACCCGTCTGATACGAGCCGACGGAACGGACGCAACGCCTCCGGACCGAGACCTGATCCAAGCTACGCGGGTTGAATTCGCCACTATCGAAGACTTGAGCGGCAAGCTCATCGTGGATGGAGCTGAGCGTTGGAAGGACGAGCAAGGCTGCTAGTCGAAGTTGTGCTCAGCGCGATGCTGATGGCAGGGCTTCCAGGCTCGCTCTCGTCATCGGCTCCGCCAGACACAGATTTCGGCGGTTCACTGTCCCCCAAGGTTGGTGAGGATGTTGTCAGCATTATCGGAGAAGTCAGCGGCCCCGGCACCAACACCAACCCCGCCGACGGCATCGCCCCCGACCCGAGCGTCGTCGCCGACGGCATCGGCGCAGGCGGCACCGAGACGACCCGCCCGAGTGCTCCCCCGCGCGACGTGTGCAGCCCCGTGAATCCGGTCGACTGCTTCTTCACGGGCGCAGAGCCCGAACCGCCGCCCGCGGGCGAGCCCGCGGTGACCCTGCGCGATGTCGCCACGTTCCAGCCGGCCCCGCACGAACTCCTCGCGGAGCCCTCGGGATGGGCGGTCGTCGACCTGCCCGCGAACGCGATCGCCGAGGCCGGGGTCGTGACCCGCTCGGGAACGCTCTTCGGCCGCCCGGTCGAGGTGCGATTCCACCCGGTCGGCTACCGCTGGGAGTACTCCGACGGGACCACCGTCGCGAGCGCCGATCCCGGCGCGACGTGGGCCGACCTCGGCCAGCGCGAGTTCACCGCGACCCCGACCAGCCACGTCTATCGCGCCAAGGGCGAGCACACCGCTCGCCTCGACGTGATCTACGTCGCGGAGTACCGCTTCGACGGCTCCGCCTGGCGCTGGATCGACGGCACGCTCCCCGTTCCGGGCGTCCCACAGCGCGTGCTCGTCGGCGAGTTCGACACCGTGCTCGTCACCGGTCCCTGCACCACGCGGCCCGACGGGCCGGGCTGCGGCTGACGCTCGACCCGCGCGGAGGCGCCCGCGCGGAGGCGCCCGCGCGGAGGCGCCCGCGCGGAGGCGCCCGCGCGGCGGCGCCCGCGCGGCGGCCCGGATGTCCGAGGCCGCCGTTCAGTCCTGCGATGCGGCCGATCGGTCGACGCAGATCGTGCCGCGATTGCCCTCCTGGTCGGCGATCACCGTGAGGGCCGGAGCATCACGGTCGTCGACCACGGTGCCGCCCGCGGCGAGCGCGGCGGCGATCCGCCGGTCGGCCGTCTCGGGCGCCACGTAGATCTCGAGGTGGAAGCGGGGCGATGCGTCCGCGTCGGCGTCGCCGAACCAGAGGTTCGGCACGCGTCCCGTCGCATCGCGGACCTCATCGCTCGGCGAGCCCCGACCCTGCGACTCGGCGTCGCCGGTCAGGAGCGCGGCCCACACCGGGGCGATCGTCCCCGGGCGCGTCGTGTCGAGGCCGAGCTCGATCTCGCTGACCGCGCCGGGGTCGGCGACGAGTCCGTGGGCGGCGGCGATCTCGCTGACGCGTCGCGCGAGGTCGAGGTCCTGCTGCGTCACCCACTCGACGACGTGTTCGGTGCCGCTGTCGTCGCGGTAGATCGCGTCGTCGCTCACCGACTCGAGGTCGACGTGGCCCCTGCCGATCGACGCACGTGGATGGTGTCCGATCGCATCGCCGGCCTCGCCGACCGCGGTGACGAAGCGTGCAGCCGTCGCGAAGTCGTCGACCAGGTATCGGGCGTGGAGCCCCTGGGCCAGCTTCCGCCAATCGGCCAGTCGAGCCGCGGCGATCGCCTCGCCGGTGAGCATGTCCATGGGCGCGGAGTCTATCCGGCGCGCGTCGAGGCGGCACCCGGCAGCTCCCGATCCGGGGTCGCTGAAGCTCAGCGGTTGCTGATCCGCAGCTCCGCCGCCTTGACGACGTTCGCGAGCAGCATCGCCCGGGTCATCGGGCCCACGCCGCCCGGGTTCGGCGACAGGTGCCCGGCGACGGATGCCACGGCCGGGTCGACGTCGCCGGTGAGGCGGCCCTTGCCCGTCTCCTCGTCGGCCACGCGGGTGATGCCGACATCGAGCACGGCGGCGCCCGGCTTGATCCAGTCCGCCTTCACCATGTGCGGCACGCCGACCGCCGCGACGACGATGTCGGCCCGGCGCACCTCGGCGGCCAGGTCGACCGTGCGCGAATGCGTCAGCGTCACCGTGGCATCCAGACCCTTGCGGGTGAAGAGCAGGCCGAGCGGACGACCCACGGTCAGGCCCCGGCCGATCACGACGACGTGCTGCCCGCGGATCGGCACCTCGTAGCGCTGCAGCATCTCGACGATGCCGGCCGGGGTGCACGGGAGCGGCGACTGCAGGTCGCCCTCGATGCCGAGCACCAGGCGGCCGAGGTTCGTCGGGTGCAGTCCGTCGGCGTCCTTGTCGGGGTCGATCAGCTCGAGCATCGCGTTCTCGTCGTGCCCGGTCGGCAGCGGGAGCTGCACGATGTAGCCCGTGACCTCCTGTGCGGAGTTGAGGTCGCGGATCGCCGCGCGCACGTCGGCCGAGGTCGCGGATGCCGGGAGGTCGACCCTGATCGACTCGATGCCGACCTCGGCGCAGTCGCGGTGCTTGCCGGCCACGTACGACCGCGAGGCGGGATCGTCGCCGACCAGCAGGGTGCCGAGCCCGGGCACCACGCCGTGCGCGCGCAGCTCGGTGATGCGCGAGGACAGCTCCGACTTCACGGCCGACGCCGTGGCGACGCCGTCGAGGGTGATCGCGGTCATGTGGGTACCTCTTCAGAACTGGTCAGCGGGGACGGACGACGGATGGTCCGGGGCGGGCCGGTCCGCGATGGACGACGGCCCGACCCCGGACCCGCGGACCTACTGCTGCAGCCCCGGGTACAGCGGGAACGCCTCGGTGAGCGCCTCGACGCGCGAGCGCAGCGCCGCGACATCCGGGTTCGACTGCAGCGCCAGCGCGATGATGTCGGCCACCTCGGTGAACTCGGCATCGCCGAACCCGCGGGTCGCGAGCGCGGGCGTGCCGATGCGCAGGCCGGAGGTCACCATCGGCGGGCGCGGGTCGAACGGCACCGCGTTGCGGTTCACGGTGATGCCCACCTCGTGGAGGCGGTCCTCCGCCTGCTGGCCGTCGAGCTCGGAGGTGCGGAGGTCGGCGAGCACCAGGTGCACGTCGGTGCCGCCCGTGAGGACGTCGACGCCCGCGGCGCGGGAGTCGTCGGCGACGAGGCGCGAGGCGAGCAGCTTCGCACCCGAGATGGTCCGCGCCTGGCGGTCCTTGAACTCCTCGGATGCGGCGATCTTGAACGCGGTCGCCTTCGCGGCGATCACGTGCATGAGCGGGCCGCCCTGCTGACCGGGGAAGACGTTGGAGTTGAGCTTCTTCGCCAGCTCCGTGTCGCGCGAGACGATCAGGCCCGAGCGGGGGCCGCCGATGGTCTTGTGCACCGTGGTCGAGACGACGTCGGCGTGCGGCACCGGCGACGGGTGCAGGCCGGCGGCGACGAGCCCGGCGAAGTGCGCCATGTCGACCCACAGCTTCGCGCCGACCTCGTCGGCGATCTCGCGGAAGGCGGCGAAGTCGAGGTGGCGCGGGTACGCCGACCACCCGGCGATGATCACCTGCGGCTTGGTCTCCTTCGCCTTGTCGCGAAGCGCGTCCATGTCGACGAGGAAGGTCTCGGGGTCGACGCCGTACGACACGGCGTTGTAGAGCTTGCCTGAGAAGTTCAGCTTCATGCCGTGCGTGAGGTGGCCGCCGTGGGCGAGCTCGAGCCCGAGGATGGTGTCGCCCGGGGTCGCGATCGCCGACAGCACGGCCGCGTTGGCGGTGGCGCCCGAGTGGGGCTGCACGTTGGCGTACTCGGCGCCGAACAGCGACTTCGCGCGCTCGATGGCGAGCGACTCGGCGACGTCGACGTACTCGCAGCCGCCGTAGTAGCGGCGACCGGGGTAGCCCTCGGCGTACTTGTTGGTCAGCACGGACCCCTGCGACTGCAGCACCGACACCGGCACGAAGTTCTCGCTCGCGATCATCTCGAGGGTCGAGCGCTGGCGGTTCAGCTCCTGCTCGAGGACCTCGGCGATCTCGGGGTCGACCTCGGCGAGCGGCCTGTTGAAGACGGAGTCGGCGCCGGCGGCGGTGCCGGGCGCGTCGCTGATGAGTGATTCGGCCAAGACTGGCTCCTTCGAAGATGACATTCGGACCTGCGGAAATCGCCTCGTGCGCGACTCGCGCCCCGAGGCTTCGCGTACCGGCCCAGGCGTGCGGTCGGTCCGTGCCAGTCGCTCCCCGATGGTCACCCATCTCAACGCCAGTCGCGACGTCGCAAGCATAGCAACGGATGCCGCGGCCGCGCGCCGGTCGTCACCCCTGCGATGCCACCGCGACGCGGGATAACGTGAGCGGGTGAGTTCTCCCGGCGTCCACGTGATCCACTCCGCCCGCCTGGTGTCCGGCGGCGACATCGTGCCCGAGGCGTGGGTGCGGTTCGACGGCGACCGGGTGGCCGCGCGGGGCGTGGGCGACGGATGGCGCGACGGTGCCGCCGACGGCGGCGATGCCGACGCGACCTCGGTCACGGACGCCGCCGGACGCTGGCTCGTCCCGGGGTTCATCGACCTGCACTGCCACGGCGGCGGGGGCGCCTCCGCCGACGAGGGCGACGACGACGCGATCCGGACGGTGCTGCGCACGCACCGCGCGCACGGCACCACCCGGACGGTCCTGTCGCTCGTGACCGCCGGCATCGGCGACCTCGCGGACCGGCTCGGCGCGATCGCCTGTGTCGCGGCATCCGATGCGCTGCTGCTGGGCTCGCACCTGGAGGGGCCCTTCCTCGACCACGGGTTCCGCGGGGCTCACGATCCCGCGCGCCTGCGCGCGGCGGACGCGGCCTCGGTGGATCGGCTGCTGGAGTCCGCGGCGGGGACCCTGCGTCAGATCACGCTGGCCCCCGAGCTCGACGGGGCGGCGGAGGCGACGGCGCGGTTCGTCGACGAGGGCGTCGCCGTCGCGGTCGGGCACACCGGCGCCGATTTCGAGACCGCCCTCGCCGCGTTCGACGCCGGCGCGTCGATCCTCACGCACGCGTTCAACGGCATGCGCGGCATCCACCACCGCGCGCCCGGTCCGGTGGTCGCGGCGATGCACGCCGACCACGTCACGCTCGAGCTGATCGGCGACGGCGTGCACGTGCATCCCGACGTCGTGCGGCTGGCGTTCGCCGGCGCACGCGGGCGCGTGGCGCTCGTGACCGATGCGATGGCCGCGACGGGCGCCGACGACGGCCGCTACGTGCTCGGATCGCTCGAGGTCGACGTGGTCGACGGCGTCGCGCGCCTCGCCGACGGCGGCGCGATCGCGGGTTCGACGCTCACCCAGGACGCGGCGCTGCGCAACGCGGTGTCCGCGAGCGGCATCGGATTCGCCGAGGCGGTCACCGCGGTCACCGAGACCCCGGCCGCCGCGATCGGACGCTCGCACGACCTCGGCAGGCTCGAGCCCGGGTTCGCCGCCGACGCGGTGCTGCTCGACGAGTCGCTCGAGGTCGCGGCGGTCTGGGGTGCCGGCGTCCGGCTGCACTGACGCGCCGCCGCGGGCGTCCGGAACGGCGTCGGGCCGGGGCGGAGGCTCGTTCCCCTTCGCCTCCGCGCACCGGCCCGGATGTCGTCGACCCGTCCCCGTGTCCCCCGATGCGTGAACCCGCCGACTGCAGCCGACCCGAACTGCGGCTGCACGTTCATGTTCCCGCGCCGA
This sequence comes from Agromyces arachidis, assembly GCF_052805135.1. Lineage (NCBI taxonomy): Bacteria > Bacillati > Actinomycetota > Actinomycetes > Micrococcales > Microbacteriaceae > Agromyces > Agromyces arachidis. Next base: position 10,226 of record NZ_JBRBDK010000009.1, on the reverse strand, counting down.
AGCCGTGAGCCGGCTGTGAGGATGCCGTGACGACGCCGTGACCCGGACGGATCACGTTGCGCGCGGAGGTCCGCCCGCGCCCGGCTCAGGACGAGGGCTGCGCCGAGCCGGCGGGGACCGCCATCCGCGCCGGCGCCGCGCGCACCGTCGTGACGACGACGATGACGGATGCCGCGACGAGCATGACCGCATACGCGACCGGCACGGCGCCGACCCCGAACGCGCCGAACAGCACGCCGCCGAGCAGCGCGCCGCCGCCGATGCCGATGTTGAACGCCGTGGTGTACAGCGCGCTCGCCGCGTCGCGGCGCTCGGGCGGCGCGGCCTGGAGCAGCCGCGTCTGCAGCAACGGCGGGACCGCGCCGAACGCGAAGCCCCACGCGGTGTAGGCGATGACGGCCGGCCACAGTCCGGGCTCGGCCGACATCACGACCAGCGCGACGGCGATCGCGAGCATCGCGACGACGAGCGCACGGGCGCTGTCCCGCGCCGCTCGCGTGCCGGCGACGACGAGTCCCGCGGCGCCGGCCAGGCCGGACGCGAACAGCAGCGGCGCCACCGCGGCGGGCGAGGCGCCCACGACGCCGGTGAGGATCGGCGCGACGTAGGTGAGCGCGGCGTACTGCCCGATCATCACGACGGCCGTGACGACGCACACCGCGAGCACGGCCTTCATGCCGCCGCCGGCGGCCACGCGGATCGCCGCCGTCGAACCGGTCGCCGGCCGGGGGGCGGCGGGCGCCGCGGCATCCGTCGGCAGCACGACCCTGACGAGCAGGGCGCCCGCGAGGGTCACGAGGCCGACCAGGACGAAGACGGGACGCCAGCCGAGCGCCTGCCCGAGGGCGGTCGAGATCGGCACGCCGGCGATCAGCGCGAGGGTGCCGCCGCCGAGCACGATCGACACGGCGCGACCGAGGGCGTCGTGGCCGACGAGGCGCGCCGGGTACGCCCCGACGAGCGCCCAGAACACGCCGTGCGCGATACCGCCGACCACCCGCACGCCGACGAGCATCCAGTACTCGGGCACGAGGGCGCTCGCGATGCTGGTGGCGGCGAGCAGGACGAGCACGGCCGTGAGCAGGGTGCGGCGCGGCATCCGCTGAGTGAGGGCGGTGAGCGGGGCCGAGGTCACGACGACCGCGAAGGCGAACACCGAGACGAGCAGGCCGACGAGCGGCTCGCCGACGCCGAGGTCGGCGCTCATCTCGGGGAGCAGGCCCATCGGGAGCATCTCGATGGTGATGGACAGGAACACGGCCGAGGCGAGGGCGGCGAGCGCCTTCCACGGCATGGGCGGGGCGGAGGTCGCGCGGGCGCGCGACGAGGAGGTGATCGGCATGGACTTCATCCGACGGCGTTCCCCGCTCGCGGCGATGCCTGCGGCGGGTCGACTACGCGCTCACGTGCGCGCCCGGGGCCGGCGGTGACCGCACGACCGCGGCAAGTGTAGCGCGCGGCGCCCGAGTGGCGCCTGAGTGCCCCGGAGACCCGCACCGCCGGCCGGGTACGCTGTCCGGATGACCACGGATGCCACCGAGACCGCGGATGCCACCGGCACGCACCTGTACCACTGGGTCGTCACGCTGAGCTGCACCGACGGACCGGGGATCGTCCACGCCGTGAGCGGCGCGATCGTCGCCGCGCGCGGCAACATCACCGAGAGCCAGCAGTTCGCCAGCCACGACACCGGCCGCTTCTTCATGCGCGTCCAGGTCGAGTCGTCCGCCGACCGCGCGGAGTTCGAGGCGGCGCTGGCCCCGGTCGTCGAGCGCTGGCAGATGGAGCTGCACCTCGACGAGGTCGGCCGTCCGCTGCGCACCCTCGTGCTCGCCTCGACGGCGGGGCACTGCGTGAACGACCTGCTCTTCCGCCAGCGGGCCGGGCAGCTGCCGGTCGACATCCCGCTGGTGCTCTCGAACCACGGCACGCTGCGCGACCTCGTCGACTTCTACGGGGTGCCGTTCGAGTCCGAGGCGGTGGTCTCCCCCGAGACGAAGGCGGCGTTCGAGCGCCGCATCCTCGAGGCCGTCGAGGAGCACGACATCGAGCTCGTCGTCCTCGCCCGGTACATGCAGATCCTCTCGCCCGAGCTGTGCGATGCGCTGGCGGGGCGCTGCATCAACATCCACCACTCGTTCCTGCCCGGCTTCAAGGGGGCGAACCCGTATCGCCAGGCGCACGCGCGCGGCGTCAAGCTCATCGGCGCGACCGCGCACTTCGTGACGAGCGATCTCGACGAGGGGCCGATCATCGAGCAGAACGTGGTGCGCGTCGAGCACTCGCGCTCGGTGGCCGAGCTCGTCGCGATCGGCCAGGACGAGGAGAGCCGCACCCTCTCGCAGGCCGTGAAGTGGTTCGCCGAGCGCAGGGTGCTGCTCGACGGCCAGCGCACGGTCATCTTCCGCTGACGCGGCCGGCGCTCAGCCGCCGAACTCGCGACGCCCGTTGACGATGCCGCTCACCGCGGCCACGACGCCGAACACCACGGCGATCACGGGCTGCCCCATGACCCACCACGCGATGGCCGCGCTCGAGAAGACGGCGATCTCGACGAGGGCCTTCACGAACGGGTCGACGCGGAACACCGCCTTGGGCGACCGGAACAGCGCCCAGAGCAGGATCGCGACGAGCGGCAGGCCGATGCCGAGGAGGACGCCCGGCCACGGCAGGTCGAAGGCGACGAACCCGAAGATCCCGAGGGTCACGATCGCGAAGACCTCGAGCAGGAACCGCAGCAGGTCGTTGAACCCCACCTGGGGCGTGTCGGGAGTGGCGTCGTTCACGAGGTTCAAGCCTAACCGCGTCGGCCGGTGACGCGGCATCGGATCCGCTGCGGCGGCGCTGCGGCACCCGTCCGGATCCCGGGCGGGTGCCGCGGGCGGGCGTCAGCCGGCGGGCGTCGTCTCGCGGGCCGCCTGCGCGCGCCGGTCGTCGGCCGACCCCAGCCCATCGTCCACGACGACGCCGTCGCCCGGTTCGTCGGCGTGGGCCGCCTCCGCGTCGGGCTCGGCGCCGCCCGCGGTGCGGTAGTGGCCGAGCAGCGTCATGGCGAGGCCGGCCACGGCCCATCCCGCGAGGACCAGCCACGGGAACGTCGCGTCGGCCGCCGGGAAGTACGACAGGTCGCGCAGCAGGGTCGCCGCGGCGCCGGGCGGGAACCACTGGCCGATCGCGCCCCATGGCGCCGCGAGGAACTGCACGGGCACGGCCGCCGCCGAGATCGGGTTCGCCACCAGCACGAACAGCAGCACGGCGACGGCGATGCCGGCACGGCCGAGCAGCGCGACGAACCCGGTGACGGGCAGCGCGACGGCGGCGAGGGCGAGCGCGAGCGCCGCCGAGTTCAGCCAGAACTCCCCCTGCAGCACGCCGAACCAGCCCTGGAGGATGCCCGCCAGCAGGAGCCCGCCCGCCACGGCGTAGGCGGCGACGGCGGCGACGCGGCGCAGCGCGCCGATGACGAGGAACGAGATGGCGATGCCGCCCAGCATGCCGCCGAGCACGAGCGGGAAGACCGCGACCGCGAGGCCCGAGCCGGTCCGGTCGCCGTCGGCGAGCGGGACGACGTCGGTCACCGCGACGGTGACGTCGGGCACCTCGGGCAGCTCCGGTACGGACGGCGTGCCGGGAGCACCGGGCTGGCCGGTCGCCTGTGCGACGGCGGCCGCGACCGCCGCCTCGACCGCCTGCTCCACGCGCTCCGGGATGGCGGCGCGGACCTGCTCGTCGATCCCGGCCTGGAGCTGCTGGGCGAGCCCGCGCAACTGCTGCGCCACGGCCGGGCCGGCGGCGGAGGCGATGAGCACCTCGGGCGCGTCGGTCGGGCCCTCGCCGAGGACGACGGCGCCGTACGCGTCTCGCTGCTCGATGGCGTCGATCGCGGCGTCGCGGTCGGCGTACCGCTCGAGCGCGATCGCGCCCGCAGCCTCGTCGGCGACCCGGGTCTCGACCTGGGTGACGGCGGCGTCGGGCCCGACCACGCCGACCGGGAGGTCCTTCGGCTCGGCGGTGACCGACGGCCACGCGAACGCCAGCAGGACGAGTCCCACGACGAGCGAGAGCGCGGCCCCGATCGCGACGGCACGACCCGTCGACGTCGGGCGGGTGGCATGGCTGGTCATGGTCGACTCCTTCATGCAAAACGAATGCTCGTTCTTTATAATGCCCTCGAGACGTAGGATCGTCAACAGCGATCGGGAAGGGGGGCGCGATGCCGAAGGTCAGCGAGGAGTACCGCGCCGCGCGCCGCGACGAGATCACCGCGGCCGCGCTCCGGCGGTTCGCCGACAAGGGCTACCGCGGCACCTCGATGGCCGACATCATCTCCGAGTCCGGACTGTCGGCCGGCGCGATCTACGGCCACTTCGCCGGTAAGGAGGAGCTCTTCGCCGCGGTGGCGGAGCGCATCCTCGGGGCGCGCTCCCACGAGCTCGCCGAGCTGCGCGCGGACCACGGGCCGCTGGCCCCCGGCGAGATCATGGCGGCGGTGATCGGCGGCATGCGACGCGACGCGATCGCGCCGACCATGTTCCTGCAGGTGTGGGGCGAGGCGGCCATCGACCCCTCGATGCGCGAGCTCGTCCACTCGTTCCTCGACCCCGTGCGCAGCCTGCTGCGCCGGCTGATCGCCGAGTGGGCCTCTGCGCATCCCGAGCACGCCGGGAACGACCCCGACGAGTACGCCCGCCGCGTCACGCCCGTCCTCATGGGGCTCGCGCCCGGCTACATGGTCCAGGCCGCCCTGCTCGACGACTTCGACGCCGACGCCTACCTCGCCACGGTGCGGCGCCTGATCCCCCGCTGACGCGGGGCGCGGGCGGATGGCGGCATCCTCCCGCCGTCCGGTCAGACGCCCTGCCAGTCGGGCTTGTTCGCCCACGCGTGCCGGTAGTAGCCCGCGAGGTCGAGCTCCGACGCCGCGGCCTCGTCGACGATCACGGTCGCGTGGGGGTGCAGCTGGATCGCCGAACCGGGCCGGCTCGCCGACACCGGGCCCTCGACCGCGTCGGCCACGGCTCGGGCCTTCGCCGCTCCGAACGCGAGCAGCACCAGGTGCCGGGCGCGCAGGATCGTCCCGATCCCCTGCGTGATGCAGTGCACGGGCACGTCGTCGGGCGAGGCGAAGAAGCGCGCGTTGTCGGCGCGCGTCTGCGCGGCGAGCGTCTTCACCCGGGTGAGCGACGCGAGCGACGAGCCCGGCTCGTTGAAGCCGATGTGGCCCGTGCGCCCGATGCCGAGCAGTTGCAGGTCGACCCCGCCCGCCGCCTCGATGGCCCGCTCGTAGTCGGCCGCCGCCGTCCGGATCGTCGCAGGGTCGCCGTTCGGCACGTGCACGAGCGACGCGTCGAGGCCGAGGGGTTCGACCACCTCGCGGGTGATCACCGCCCGGTAGGACTCGGGATGCCCCTCGGGCAGCCCGACGTACTCGTCGAGCGCGAACCCGCGCACGCGCGAGACGTCGATGCGTTCGTCGCGGATGCGGGAGGCGAGCGCCCGGTACGTCGACAGCGGCGTCGACCCCGTCGCGAGGCCGAGCACCGCATCGGGCCGTTCCCGGACGAGGTCGGCGATCGCGGAGGCCGCGAGCTCGCCCCCCGCCGCCTCCGACCCGACGATCACGACCTCGGCCACGCGGCCACCTCCTCGCGCTCCCCGAGCTCCTCGCCGACGAGCGCCGCCCCCACCGCGGCGGCGGGGAACCCGCGCGGGATCACCTGGACCCGCCCCGCCAGGTCGAGCGATGCGAGGAAGGCCGACTCGTCGGCCCATTCGCCCAGCACCCGCCGGGTGCCGGCGAGGAGCCGGTCGCCCAGGGCCGCCAGCCCTCCGCCGATCACGATGGCGTCCACGTCGGTGGTGAGCGCGAGCAGCCGCACCGCCGCCGCCACGCCGCCGAGGAAGCGCTCGCGGACCGCGACGGCCCCCGGATCGCCGGCGTCGGCACGGTCGAACAGCTCCCGGCTGGGATGGCGGTGCGCGCTCGGCCACATCGCGGCGAGCGCCGACCCGGATGCGACGGTCTCGAGGCAGCCGCGCTGGCCGCACCCGCATGCCGCACCCGCCGGATCCACGGGCAGGTGCCCGATCTCGCCGGCCACGCCCCGCCCGCCGCGCAGCAGGTGCCCGTCGAGCACGACGCCGGCCGCGAGCCCCGTACCCAGGTTCAGGTAGGCCATGGAACGGGCCCGGGCCCCGTCGGCCAGGCCGAGGAGGTGGTGCGCGCCGAGCGCGGCGGCCTTCACGTCGTTCTCGACGCGCACGTCGGCGCCGAGCCGGTCGGACAGACGCGGACCGAGGTCCAGTCCCTCCAGGCCGAGGTTCACGGCGTGGGCGACCCGGCCGGTCGCGGAGTCGACCGAGCCGGGGATGCCGATGCCGATCGAGCGGAACGCGTGCGGAGCGACGCCCGTGAGCTGCGTCATCCGCTCGACCGTGCGCAGCGCCGTGCCGACCACGGCGTCGGCGCCGAAGCCGGTGGGCATGCGCACCTGCTCGCTCAGCCCGCCGTCGTCGTCGATCGCGACGGCCGCGGTCTTGGTGCCGCCGATGTCGATGCCGAGCCTCACTGCGCCGCCACCGGGGAGGCGTCGCGGCTCGCGCGATCGACGACCGCGGAGAATGCCTCGGCGACCGCCCGCGAAGCGCCGAAGGTCGCGATGTCCGCGAGCGCGCGATCGTCGCTCGGCCAGCCGAGGTCGGCCGTCACCACGTCCGCCCGCGCGGCGCGGAGGGCCCGGATCGCCGCGACGGCGAAGGGATGCCGGTGCAGGTCCTTGCCGACGACGAGCACCGGTCCCGCGAGTCGGGCCGGGTCGCCGAGCGGCGTGGCGGCCGCGAGCGGGACGATCGCGGCATCCGTCAGCCATGGCGGGACGGGATGGTCCGGGTCGGCTGCGGCGAGGAGCGCGAACGGCCCCCACGGCACGTCGCCGACGGCGATGTTGGCGTCGGTGTCGACGCGCACCACCGAGCCGACCCCGCCGGAGAGCCGCGCGAGCGCGCCCGGAGCGAGGTCGAACGATGCGGCGATCCGCTCGCCCAGGTCGGCGGGAAGCCCGGCGGCCGAACCCGCCCGCGGCGTCGCGTCGGCGGGCGTCGCGGCGAGCGAGCGCACGCGCGCCGCGGCATCCGCGACCCGCTCGGCGTCGAGCCGCCCGGCGTCGACCGCCGCCTCGACGGCCGCGACGATGCCGGCGAGCTGCTCGGCGGTGTTGCGCGTGCCGATGCAGAGCAGGTCGCAGCCGGCGGCGAGCGCGCGCACGGCTGCCTCGGGGATGCCGTGCACGCCGCTCGCCCCGGCCATGTCGAGCGCGTCGGAGACGATGACGCCCTCGAAGCCCAGCTCCCCGCGGAGCAGGCCGTGCAGGATGCGGGGAGACAGGGTGGCGGGCTGCTCCGCGTCGAGCTGCGGCAGCAGGATGTGGGAGGTCATGATCGTGCGCGTGCCGGCCGCGATGGCCGCGCGGAACGGTTCGAGCTCGCGCTCGCGGAGGCGCTCGATCGGCAGGTCGACGACCGGCAGCGCGAGATGCGAGTCGGTGGCGGTGTCGCCGTGCCCCGGGAAGTGCTTGGCGCTGGCGGCGATCCCGGCCGACTGCACGCCGTCGATCCAGGCCGCGGTGTGGCGGGCCACGAGCGCCGGCTCGGCGCCGAAGCTGCGCACGCCGATCACGGGATTGAGCGGGTTCGAGTTGATGTCGGCATCCGGCGCGAACGTCAGCGTGCAGCCGGTCGCGGCGAGCGCCTCGCCCACCGCACGGCCGACGCCGCGGGTCAGCGTCACGTCGTCGATGCGACCGAGGACCGCGTTGCCGGGATACGGCGACCCGCAGTCGGCGAACAGGCGGGTCACGTCGCCGCCCTCCTCGTCGATCGCGACCACGGCGAGCGGGTTCGCCTCGCGCAGCGCCCCGGTCAGCTCGGCGAGCTGCGCCGCCGTCCGGACATTGGTCGCGAACAGGCATGCGCCGCCGAGGCCGTCGCGAAGCATCTGCAGCAGCCACTCCGGCGCGACCGGGCCGACGAAGCCGGGCAGCAGGGTGGTCAGGATGTCGCGGCGCAGCCCCTCGCGGCCGCCGTGGCCGAGGTGCGCGCTCATCCCTTCACCGCCCCGCTGACGAGGCCGCTCGTCATGCGTCCCTGCACGAACAGGAAGAACACGATCACCGGGATCGCCATGAGCGTCGATCCGGCCATGATCGCGGCCCAGTTCGTGGTGCCGTTCGCGACGAGGAAGGTGCGCAGCCACACCGGCAGGGTCATCATCTCGGGTCGCGCGTTCAGCACGAGCGCGATCACGAACTCGTTCCAGGCCTGGATGAAGCCGAACACGCCGGTGGCCACGAGTCCGGGCGCGAGCAGGGGGAAGGTGATGCGCCAGAACGCGCCCGCCCGAGAGCATCCGTCGATCATCGCCGCCTCCTCGAGGTCGGCCGGCACGCCGTTGACGAACCCGCGCAGCGTCCAGATGGTGAACGGCAGCACGGTGGCCACGTACACGATCGTCAGGCCGATCAGGGTGTTCAGGAGCTGCCATCCGTCGATCACCCGGAAGATCGACACGATCATCGCCTCGCCCGGGATCATCTGCACCACGAGGATCACGATGATGAACGTGCGGCGGCTCGCGAAGCGGAACCGCGTGACCGCGAGCGCGGCGAGGAACGCGAAGATCAGCGCGACCGCGACGGTCGTGAGCGTCACGATGAGCGAGTTCGCGGCGGCCGGCATGAAGGGCGTGCGGCCCGGGTCGAAGAGCACCGTCTCGTAGTTGCGGAGCGTGAAGTTGTCGGGCCAGAAGTGGATCTCGGACCCGCGGATCTCGTTGTTCGGCTGGAACGACGTGTTCACCATCCAGTAGACGGGGAATGCGAAGAGGGCGAACAGCGCGACCGAGAGGGCGCTCCATCCGATCGTCGACGGGCGGATGCGGCGGCGGGGGCGGGTCGGCGCGACGGCCTGGCGGCCCGTCCCCGAAGCGAGGGTGGCGGCGCTCACAGCTCCTCCTCCTTCACGGTCTGGCGCACGTAGTAGAGCGAGATGGACATGAGGATGATCGCGGTGATGACGGCGATCGCGCCGCCCGTGCCGAAGTCGCCGCCGGCGATCGACACCTGGTAGATGTACACGCCGAGCGTGTTGGTCTGCTCGCGGATGCCGCCGATGTCCTGCAGGGCGAAGATCTGCGTGAACACCTTCAGGTCCCAGATGATCTGCAGGATCGTCGTGATGAGGAAGATCGGCTTGAGGTACGGGAAGACGATGAGCCGGAATCGGCTGAGCCCGCCCGCGCCGTCGAGCTGCGCGGCCTCGAGCACCTCGTCGGGCACCTGCGTGAGCCCGGCGTAGAGCGCGAACGCGACGAACGGCACGGCGCCCCACACGATGATCACGCCGGCGACGAGGAAGAAACTGAGCGGCTCGATGAGCCACGAGTGCTGGGTGTACTGCTCGAGCCCGAACGTGTTCACGAGCACGGAGTTGATCACGCCGTAGTCGGTGTCGAACATCCAGCCCCAGACGATCGTCGCCGACAGCGGCGGCATCGCCCAGGCCAGCAGCAGCCCGAGCGAGAGCAGGAGCCGGAAGCCCTTCGGCAGCCGCTGGAGCAGCAGCGCGACGAGGGTGCCGAGGACCATGGTGATGACGACGCACGCTGCGGCGAAGACGAGGCTGCGGCCGAGCACGGCGTAGAAGTCGGGGTCGGTGAGCACCGACACGTAGTTGTCGAACCACACCCACTCGGGCGGAGCTCCGAACACCTGCGCGCGGCCGAACTCCTGCATCGAGGTGATCAGGAGCTGCACGAGCGGCCAGCCGACGATCGCCGCGAGCACGACCGTGGCGGGTACGAGCAGCGCGTACGGGGTGACCCCCCCGGAGCGCCGGCGGGGACGCCGGCTCGGCCGCGGCGGCTCCGGCTGCGGCGCGACGAGTCGCTCGCCGTCGACCGAGCTGACGGCCGCGGAGGGGCCGCTGTCGGTGGTGGTCATGGGATCTCCTGCGTTCGACGGCTGCGATGGCGCCGATGACGGTGACGGATGCTGCGGGGCGCTGCCCGCTCATGGTTCCGGGCCGGCAGGGTGTGTGGGCGCCTGCCGGCCCGGGGCCCGGTGTCCCGGGGGGGGGAACCAGTCCACGTGTTTATGGGCCCCCCCAAACAGGAAGAACACACCCTTCCGGGGGTCCCCCCCCCCTTCTTCTCCCCCACCCCCCCTCCCCCC
>NZ_JBRBDK010000008.1:0-156117 GCF_052805135.1 Agromyces arachidis | reverse complement strand
CGCTCACCGCCGCTTTCGTCGACTGCACTCTCGCCCTCTTCGCCTCTACTCCCCCCTTTTTCCCTCCCCCCCCACTCCTCCCCCCCCCCCACGCGTGTGCTCGGCGGTCAACCCCCCGCGTCGGGCGAACGCGCGTCGATAACCTGACGTGATGAGCGAGCGCACCGAGCAGAGGTCCCGGGACGAAGCCGGAGGCATCAAGGCACGAACAACCCGGCTCGTCGAGTGGGCCATGAGCACGAAGCCCGTGCGGGCCTTCCTCCGGTACCAGGAGCAGCACGGCCCCGCGCTGGCCGACTCGGTGACGTACCGGACCCTCTTCTCGGTGTTCGCCGGCGTCTACCTCGGCTTCGCGATCGCAGGCATCTGGCTCGCGGGCAATCCCGACGCGATCGAAGCGCTCGTCGACACGCTCGGCACGGTCATTCCCGGGCTCGTGGGGGAGGGCGGGGTCATCGATCCGGATGACGTCGTCCAACCGCTCACGCTGAGCATCACCGGCGCACTCGCGCTGCTCGGACTGGTCGGTGCGGCGATCGGCGCCATCTCCTCGCTCGACGTCGCGCTGCGCGAACTCACCGGGCGGCCCGACCCCGGCCGGTTCTTCCTCTGGACCCTCCTGCGCAATCTCGCGATCGCGATCGGGTTCGGCCTCCTGCTCGCGGTCGCCGCCGCGATCACCGTCCTCGGCACCGGGGCGCTGTCATCGGTGCTCGACTGGGTCGGCCTGTCCTCGGGCGCCTCCGTCGTCGACGCCGGTTCGCGGACCCTCACCGTGCTCGTCACGTTCGCGATCGACACCCTGGTCATCGCCGGGCTCTTCCGCGTGCTCTCCGGCTTGCGGCCGAGCGCGCGGGCGCTGTGGCCGGGTGCGATCCTCGGCGGCGCCGGCCTCACCGTGCTGCAGGTCCTCTCAGGGCTCTTCGTCGGCGGGGCCGCCAACAACCCGCTCCTCGCATCCTTCGGCTCGCTGATCGCGCTGCTGATCTGGCTGAACCTGTCGAGCCAGGTGGTGCTGGTCGCCAGTTCGTACATCGTCACCGGCGTCGAGGACGAGACGGACCGCGTCGCGTCGCGGTACGGCGCGACCTCGGCGGCGCTCCGCCGGCTCAAGCGGGCCGAGCGCCGCGCCGCCGACGCCGCGGCGGAGGTGGCCGCGGCGCGCGATGCGCTCCCGGGTGTCCATGACCCGGGAGCGCACGCGCACCGTCCGGCCCCCTGAGCGTCAGCGCCGGTCGGGAATGCCGTCCCCGTCGTAGTCGGTGTCCGTGTACTCGCCTTCGTCCTCCTCGACGATCACCACGTCGACCTCCTCGACGACGACATCGCCTTCGCCGGTTCCGTTCCAGTCGCCGTCGTTCGCGGCCGACTCGCGGCCCTCCGGCGCTTCGGCGTCGACGGGCAGCTCCGAGTCCGTGTACTCGCCCTCGACCGGGTCGTGCGGTCGGATGTCCTCCGGCATGCTCACTCCCTTGCGTCGTGACCGTTGACCCGCGCTCCGCGGCGGTCACGCCGGACGCTACGCCCCCGCGGCCGGTGCGTCCACGGGATTGACAGGGGCGGGCGATCCGGGTCGGGTTCCGGCGTCCGTCCGGCCCGCCCTCGACGGTCCCGGCAGGGCGGGCTATCCTCCACGGCATGTGCCGGAACATCCACACCCTCCACAACTTCGAGCCCACGGCCACCAGCGAGGAGGTCCGCGCCGCCGCGCTCCAGTACGTGCGCAAGGTGAGCGGATCCACGACCCCCTCCCAGGCGAACCGCGCGGCGTTCGACGACGCCGTTGACGCGATCGCGCACGCCACGCAGCACCTGCTCGATCACCTGGTGACGAGCGCGCCGCCGAAGAACCGCGAAATCGAGGCGGAGAAGGCGAGGGCGCGCGCGGCGAAGCGATACGCCTCGATGGGCGCGTGACCGGAGTCGGCGGCGCAGGGTAGCGTCGAGCCATGGCCGGCGACGCGGTGATCCTGCACATCGACGGACCGCACGGTGAACGCGCCGTGCGGATCTCCAGCCCGGGTCGCGTGCTCTGGCCGGAGCCCGGCATCACCAAGCTCGAGCTGGCCGAGTACCTCGTCGCAGTCGGGCCCGCGTTCGTGTCGGCGAACGGAGACCGCCCAGTCTCGCTGGAGCGGTACCCCGAGCGGATCGACGGGGAGTCGTTCTTCTCGAAGAACCCGCCCCGGGGGATGCCCGACTGGATGCGCGACGTCCCGGTGACCTACCCGAGCGGCCGTCGCCATCCGCAGCTGGTCATCGACGAGCCGGCCGGAGCGGTGTGGGCGGCCCAGATGAACACGGTCGTGTTCCACCCGTGGGCGTCGCGCACCGCCGACCCCGACCATCCCGACCAGCTCCGCATCGACCTCGACCCGCAGCCGGGCACCGGCTTCGCCCACGCGGTGCCCGCCGCGCTCGCACTGCGCGACCTGCTCGGCGAAGTCGGCCTCACGGGCTTCGTCAAGACCTCCGGCAGCCGCGGCATCCACGTGTTCGCGCCGATCGCCGCCGAGCACGAGTTCCTCGAGGTCCGGCACGCCGTCATCGCGCTCTCCCGCGAGCTCGAGCGGCGGATGCCGGAGGAGGTGACGACCGCATGGTGGAAGGAGGAGCGCGGCGAGCGCATCTTCCTCGACTACAACCAGGCCAACCGCGACCGCACGATGGCGGGCGCCTACAGCCCTCGGGCGCTGCCGAACGCCGCCGTGTCGTGTCCGCTCGAGTGGAGCGAGCTCGAGCACGCCGACCCCGCCGAGCACACCGTCCGGACCGTGCCCGCCCGGCTGGCCGAACGCGGCGACCCCTGGGCCGGCATGCACGAGCACGCCGGACGCATCGACGAGCTCCTCGCGTGGTGGCAGCGCGACCTCGATCAGGGGCTCGGCGAGCTGCCGTTCCCGCCCGACTTCCCGAAGATGCCCGGCGAGCCCACGCGCGTCCAGCCCAGTCGCGCGCGCAAGCCCGAGGCCGCCGACTGACGACGCGCGCTCAGACCACTCGCGGCGCACCGGCACGCGGTGCGCCGTGCACCTCGCGGTGGAGGCGCTCCATCCGGACGTCGAGCTCGGCCGCCGTCCGCGCGGCATCCGAGAGCTGGTCGAGCAGTCCCGCAGGCACCTGGCGGTCGTACTTGTAGTAGATCTTGTGCTCCAGGCTCGCCCAGAAGTCCATCGCGATCGTGCGGACCTGCACCTCCACCGGGACCCGGTGCTCGCCGGTCGACAGGAACACGGGCACCTCGATGAGGAGATGGAGGCTCTGGTAGCCGTTCTCCTTGGGATGCGCGATGTAGTCTTTCACGCGGATGACGCGGACGTCGGACTGCGCCGTCAGGAGCTCGGCGATCCGGTAGACGTCCGAGACGAAGCTGCAGGTCACCCGTACCCCGGCGATGTCCGTGATCGTCCGCCGGATCGTCTCGAACGTCGGTTCGACGCCCTTGCGCCGCATCTTCGCGGCGACGCTGTCGAGCGACTTCAACCGACTGGAGAGGTGCTCGATCGGGTTGTACGCGTGCGCCTGGTTGAACTCGTCGCGGAGGATCGCCAGCTTCGTGGTCACCTCGTCGATCGCGAACCGGTATCGCAGCATGAACCGCTCGGTCTCGTCGCGGAGCGCGCGCATCTCGTCGAGCATGCCGCCGTCGATCGCATCCAGCGCACGCTGCGCCCGATCCGTTAGCAGCGGCGCGGCCGATGTCGGAGAGGATGGGAGTGCGTCGAACGGGCTCACGAGGCCCACGCTAGGCACCGATGCTCGGGGCCGGCCATGCACCCGGTCGACGTGCGCTGTGAATCAGCGCGGCATCCGCCTCACGCGATCCCGTCGACGTAGCGCCACCGGTCCTCGCGGACGAAGCGGCTGGTCTCCTGCTGCGCGCCGCGTTCGCCGTCGACGACGTACCGCGCCACGAACTGCACGACGCCCTCGCGATCGAGCGGACCGCCACGCTCGCTGCGCACCACCTCCAGCGACCGCCACGTGATCGACGGATCGAGTTCGAGGGTGCGGGGCCGCGTCGACGGATGCCACGTCGCGAGCAGGTACGGCGCATCGCCCACGGCGTAGGCCGTGTACCGCGAACGCATCAGCTGCACCGCGGTGGGCGCGACCGAGCGTCCGCCCAGCAGCGGTCCGCAGCAGTCGCCGAACGCCGCGCCCCCGCACGGGCATCGGTCGTCGTCGTCGGGCCGTCGGATCGCGGTGTCGAGGGGCATGCGACCAGTCTGCCGCAGCCCGGGCTGGCGTCATCCTGATGGGATGCCCAGCCGAAACCGAGGATTCGTTCAGATCGGTATGGAAAGGTCGTCCCTTGTGCCCGGGCCGCTCGGTTCCGGGCCGTGCCATGCCCCCGCTCGGAGGGCCCCCGAAACCCCCCGACGTCCGAGCGCCCCGGAACCCATGCGAAACGACCTTCAGACGCCGGTGCCCACGCGCACGCCCTCCGCCCTCACGCCCACCCCCGCCGCCACCCGCCGCGCCGCACGCCGCCGGCGCACCGGCCGCCGCCGGCTCATCGCCGGCGGCGCCGTCCTCGCCGCCGGCCTCATCGCAGGCACCGGCCTCACCGTGCAGTCCGCCGTCGCCGCGGGGGAGCGCGTCGAGGCGACCGCCGCGATCACCGAGGCCGCCGCGCGCGACACCCTCCAGCTCGGCGCGTACGCCGGCGTCGCCGAGGCGAAGACGCACGCGCTCGCCGAGGACACCCTCGAGCTGGCCGCCGACACGCTCGCCGACGTCGAGGGCAAGGCCGAGGCCGACGGCCTCGCCGCGTCCGTCGCGTCGCTCGGCGACTACGAGTCGCTTCCGCTCGACGAGATCCGCGACCTCACCGACCGGACCAAGGCCGAGATCGCGAAGGCCATGGCGGCGGCCGAGGCGCACGACCGCGCCGAGGCCGAGCGCGTCGCCGCGGCGGAGGCGCTCGCTCGGGCGAACTCGCCCGAGGGCGCGAAGCAGTCCGCGCGCGAGATCATGTCCTCGCAGTACGGCTGGGGCGCCGACCAGTTCCAGTGCCTCGACTCGCTCTGGACCAAGGAGTCCGGCTGGAACTACCAGGCCGTGAACCCGTCGAGCGGTGCGTTCGGCATCGTGCAGGCGTGGCCGGCCGAGAAGCTGGCGACCGCGGGCGCCGACTGGCGGACCAACGCCGCGACGCAGATCAAGTGGGGCCTGCAGTACATCGCGGCGAGCTACGGGTCGCCGTGCGCCGCATGGGGCCACTCCCAGGCGATGAACTGGTACTGAGCGGCCCGGCGTCGCCGTCGGCCGCGCGTCAGGCGGTGCGCGGATCGAGCAGGCCCGCGCGATCCGGATGCCGGTCGAACCACTGCTCCACGTACCAGCAGCTCGGCACGATCCGGCGGTCGGTTCGCTGCTCGACGTCATCGACGGCGAAGCTCGTGAGCTCTGCGGCCAGCCCCCCTCCCCGGTAGGGCGGATTCGTGAACGTGCGGACGAACGCGACGGCGTCGCCGAGCTCGCGGTAGTCCAGCACGCTCGCGATGACGCCGTCGACGCGCACGACGTAGCGACGCAGTTCGGGTTCGTGGGCGAAGGCCTTCGTCACCGTCTCAGGCTACGCCGTCGCGGCCGCGAAGCCGCTCCAGCTCGCGGCGTTCCCGCTTCGTCGGACGCCCCGCGCCGCGATCCCGGACGGGTACCGCGGCCACGGCCTCGCGCGGCGGCGGTGCGGGCGTACGGTCCTCGGCCGCGGACGCCGCCGCCTCCGCCGAGACGCGCTTGACGATCGGACGGCGGACGATCAGGATCCGGTCGAAGCCGTGCAGCCGCACCCGGACCTCGTCGCCGGGACGCACCGGCAGCGCGGCCTTCGCACGCTCGCCGTTCACGCGGACGTGCCCGGCGCGGCACGCGGCCGTGGCCGCCGAACGCGTCTTGCAGACGCGCACGGCCCACAGCCACGCGTCCACGCGCGCCGCCTCCCGCTCCGTCATCGCCACTGCCACCGCCTCCGCACGCGTCAGCGGATCAGGGCCCACCAGATCAGGAGCAGCGTGACGGCGAACCCGACCAGGTAGTTGATGAGGATGAAGTGCCGCCACCCGCGGTTCGACTCGCCGGATGCGGCATCAGTCACCGACCGGTACGGCCACGCCGCCCAGAGGTAGGGAACGACGAGCAGCGCCGCCAAGGGGCCGGGCCATTCGGTCGCCAGCATGAGCAGGCCGGCCGCCGTCCAGAATGCGAGCGCCAGTCGGACGGTCGCCGCGGCGCCGAACGCGGTCGCGATCGAGGCGATGCCCCCCTCGCGGTCGGGGACGACGTCCTGGACCGCGCCGAAGGCGTGGCTGGCCATGCCCCACAGGAAGAAGGCGGCCAGCAGCGCCAGGAGCGAGCCGGTGAACTCCGCCCCGGCGACCGCGAGGCCGTACACGGCCGGGCTCGTGAAGTGCGTGCTCGACGTGATCGAGTCCAGCAGCGGTCGTTCCTTGAACCGCAGGCCGGGCACGGAGTACGCGAACACCGCGAACAGGCTCACCGCGAGCACCGCCCACGACCACGGGCGGTCGCTGCCGGCGAGCCAGAGCATCGCGAGGAGGAGCGGCACGGCGGTCGCGACGCCGGCCCAGACGACGGTGCGGTGCAGCCCCGGGTCGAGGAGGGCCCCCTCGGCGCCGCCCTTTCGCGGATTGCGGAGGTCGGACTCGTAGTCGAACACGTCGTTGACGCCGTACATGAGGAGGTTGTACGGGACGAGGAAGAACAGCGTGCCGACGACGAACAGCGCGTCGACCCGGCCGGTCGTCAGGAGGTATGCCGCGGCGAACGGGAACGCCGTGTTGATCCAGCTGATCGGCCGCGACGACAGGATCACCTGTCCGAGCGCATGCCGCGCGCCGTTCCGTGTGCCGGCCTGCCCGCTGCCGCTCATCGGCGCTCCTCCGCGTCATGCGTCCGTCGTGCGCTGCGCGCCTCGGTCGACGGCCCGCGCCCGGGCCATCGACGCAGCGCCGCCGACCAGACGGCCGGCAGCAGCAGCACGCCCGCGAGAGGGTACAGGAAGTCCTCGATCGGAGCGAGTCCGATCGTCGGCCCGGCGCGCTGCCCGTCGTCGTACGCGACGATTCCGGTGCCGATGATGATCGAGTCGAACACCGCCGTGAGGACGAACAGCGCGGCCGCCGCCGCGCCCGTCGCGATCCACCGCCGGCGGGCGGCCCGGCCCTCGCGCGGACGCCACGCCCAGGCCGCGAGCGACGCGGCGACGAGGAACGGGACGCTCATCAGCGCGTACGTCATGATCGCCCTCCGTCCCGGCCGTCCCCGCCGTCACCGGCCGTCGACGCGTCCGCCGACCGGGCGCGGAGGATGCGCTCGACGCCGAGGACGAGCACCAGCGTGAGGTAGCACAGGAACACCAGGAACACCGGCTCCTCCAGCGGCAGTTCGGGGGCGAGCTCGACGCCGGTCACGATCTGCGAGTCGCCGCGGAAGAAGACCCCGAGCGCGATCCCGGCGGCGTCCCACAGCAGGAAGAAGGCGAGCCCGGTCGCGATCGCGACGGTCGCCGCGAGCGGCGCCCGCCAGAACACCAGGCGCCAGCGCGCGTCGATGAGCGCCATGCAGGCGATCACGGCGAGGAGACCGGCGAGGTACGCGAACCCCGTCATGCGAGCGGGGCGCCGGGCCCGGTCGACTCCAGTGCGTCGGATGCCGCCGGCTCGGCGATCGGCCCGGCCGAGCGGTCGCCCCGCACCCGCTTCAGCACGTTCTCCGCGCTGATCAGGCACATGGGCAGGCCGATGCCGGGCACGGTGGAGCCGCCCGCGTAGTACAGCCCCTCGACCCGTCGCGACTGGTTGGTGCCGCGCAGGAACGCGCTCTGCCGGAGCGTGTGCGCTGGGCCGAGCGCGCCGCCCTGCCACGAGTTGAGGTCGTCGGCGAAGTCCGCCGGACCGATCGTGCGGCGGACCACGATCCGGTCGGCGAGGTCGGGCAGGCCCGACACCTCGGCGATCCGCGCGATGGCGCGGTCGGCCGTCGCCTCGACCAGCCGGTCGCCGGCGCCGTCGAGGCCGCCGTTGCCGATCGCCACGTCGGCGGGCACGGGGATCAGGACGAAGAGGTTCGTGTCTCCCGCGGGCGCGACCGACGGGTCGGTGGCGCTCGGCTTGCAGACGTAGAACGACGCCGGGTCGGGCACGTGGGGGTCGGAGCCGAAGATGGCGCCGAAGTTCCGCTTCCAGTCCTCCGTGAAGAACAGGGTGTGGTGCTCGAGCGCGGGCAGCTCGCCACGGATGCCGAGGAGCGCGAGCACCGCTCCGGGGCCCGAGGTGCGCCGGCGCCACCAGGTCTCGGGGTAGGTCTGCGCCTGGAGGGGGAGCAGTTCGGTCTCGGTGTGGTGCAGGTCGGCGGCGGAGACGATCCGGTGCGCCGGTGCGACGACGCTGCGGCCCGACGCGTCGCGGAACCTCGCGCCCGCGACCGCCGGCTTCGCATCGCCGGACAGCTCGATCGCCTCGACGCGGGCACCGGTGACGATGTCGACCCCCGCGTCCTTCGCGATCGCCGCGATCCGGTCGATGAGCGCGGCGAAGCCGCCCTGCGGGTAGAACACGCCCTGCTGCAGGTCCATGTGGCTCATCAGGTGGTACATGGCCGGGGTGGCGTCCGGAGACGAGCCGAGGAACACCGCGGGATAGCCGAGCACCTGCCGCAGGCGTCGGTCGCGGACGGCCTGGCCGGCGAACCGGTCGAGGGGCGTCGCGAGGAGCTTGGCCAGGCGTCCGGACTGCCGGAGGACCTCGCCCGTGAGGAGTTCGCGCGGATCGTCGAAGTTCGTGTACAGGAACCGACGGCGTGCGATGTCGTACGCCGACTCCGCCGAGTCGAGGTAACGCTCGAGGGCACGCCCCGCCCCCGGCTCGATCGACTCGAACAGCGCGACGTTCTGGGCACGGGTCGGGAGGATGTCGACCGGATCGTCGAATCCGTCGGCGTAGAGCCGGTACCCGGGGTCGAGCTGCACGAGGTCGAGCTGCTCCGCGGAGCTCGTGCCGAAGAGCCGGAAGAAGTGATCGAACACCTCGGGCATCAGGTACCACGACGGACCGGTGTCGAACCGGAACCCGTGCCGTTCCCAGCGCCCGGCTCGGCCGCCGAGCTCGTCGCGGGCCTCGAGCAGGGTCACCCGGTGGCCGTCCCGGGCCAGCAGGGCGGAGGTCGCGAGGCCGGCGATCCCTCCGCCGATCACCACGATCCGCTCGGATGCGTCGATCATCGCCGATTTCCTCCTGTACCCAATGCGGAGCGCACCGCGATGGCGAGCTTCTCGCCGTCCGGCACGCGGATCCGCGTCGCCATGATCTCCGAAGCCGGGGTCGCCCGGCAGCGCGCCGTCAGGCTCGCGAACAAGCCGTGCGCCGCGGCCACCGCGGACCGCGCGCGCCGCGGAAGCTCCGGAAGCGTCGCGCGCGCGATCTCGAGGTCGCGGTCGATGTCATCGAGGATCGCGTCCTTGTCGGCTTCGGTGAACGCGTCCGGGTCTACGCCCGGGAAGTAGTTGCGGCCGAGCGTGCGCCAGTCGACCGCGAGGTCGCGCAGGAAGTTGATCTTCTGGAACGCCGCGCCGAGGTGGACCGCGCCGCGCTCGAGTCGGGTGCGACGTTCCGCGTCGGCCGCCTCGTCGACGAGGAAGGCGGCGAGGCACATCAATCCGACGACCTCCGCGGAACCGTGGATGTACGGCCCGATCTCATCGGCCGCGAAGGGCGCGGGGTCGAGGTCGCGACGCATCGACGCGAAGAAGGGTCGCGTGAGCTCCGGGCCGAATCCGGTCTCACGCGCCACCCGGGCGAAGGCATGCACCACCAGGTTGGCCGAGTACCCCCGCTCCATGGCCCGCTCGGTGTCGGCTTCGAGCCCGTCGAGGACCTCGTGCAGTTCGTCCGAGGTCAGTCCGGCCTCGGCCGCCGCTCCGTCGACGATCTCATCGGCGATGCGCACCAGCGCGTAGACCGAGCGGATCCGGCGACGCGTCTCGGAATCGAGCAGGCGAGCCGCGGCGCCGAACGAGGTGGAGTACCGCGCGATCACGACCGCAGAGCCGCCCTCGGCGGCATCCGTGTAGCGCTCGAGCAGGCTCATCGGACCGGACCTCCGGGTCATCGGACGCGCTCCATCGCCCGCTGCGCGAACTCGCCGAGTTCGGTGCGGAGCTCGGTCGGCAGGTCGACCGCGTCGAGTTCGTATCTCGCCAGTGTCACGTGCTCCTCGGCGAGGTTCTTCGCGGCGTCCAGCGCGCCGCAGTCGCGGAGCGCCTCGCGGAGCTCGGCGGCCGCGTCGTCGTCGAGCTCCGGGTCGCCCAGGCGCGCGGCGATCCGTTCCCACGCGGGGGTCGTCGCCGCATGGGCCACGAGCGCCGTGCGCTTGCCCTCGCGCAGGTCGGCAGACGCCGACTTGCCGGTCACCGACGGATCGCCGAACACGCCGAGGACGTCGTCGGTGATCTGGAAGGCCACGCCGACGAGCCGGCCGAAGCGGCACAGGGCCGACACCGAGTCGTCGTCGGCTCCGGCCAGCACCGCGCCGGCGGCCAGCGGCGCCTCGAAGGAGTAGACCGCGGTCTTCTGCTCCAGCGTCGCGAGCACGGCCTCCATCGCCGGGGTCGACCCGCGCAGCGAGCCGACCACGTCGGCGAGCTCGCCCGCTGCGGAGACGAAGACCGCCCGGTCGAGGATCTCGAGCAGCGACTCGCGGCACGCGCGCTCGACCGGCAGCATGGCGATCTCCCGGTGGGCCCGGCTCAGCGCCAGGTCGCCCGCGAGCACTGCCGCCGTCTCGCCCCACACTGCGATCGAACGCTCGTCGGCGCCATGCGCACGTGCGCGGTCGCGGAAGCGGCCGTCGACGTTCGGGATGCCGCGGCGCACGATGTCGCGGTCGATCAGGTCGTCGTGGATCAGGAACGCCGTGTGCAGCAGCTCGAACGCGAGCGCGACCCGCGTGGCGAGGGCGCGGTCGGTCCCGCCGAATCCGCTGTACGCGGACCACACGAGACGCGGCCTCACCCGCTTGCCGCCGGAACTCTGCTGTTCGATGGACTCCCAGAGCGCGGCGTAGTGCGCCCCGTACGCTCCCGCACGGACCCGCGCCTCGGCGAAGAAGCCCCGGAGCTCGTCGTCGATCGCCGAGTCGAGCAGTTCAGGCACGGAAGAGCTCCAGTTCGCGCGCCTGCAGGACCAGCCATGGGCTGAACGCCCACGGCGCCGCCCCGACGGCGGTCGCGAGCGACTTCGGGTCCACCCAGCGGTACTCCGCGACTTCGCGCGCATTCGGTTCGGGCTCGCCGGACGTGGTGGCGACGTAGACCGGGCAGACCTCGTTCTCGACGATGCCGCTCGCGTCGGTGGCCCGGTAGCGGAAGAGGGGGAGGGCGAGCTCGACCGAACCGAGGTCGAGCCCGAGCTCGAAGTGGGCACGGCGATGGACCGCGTGCAGCAGCGGCTCCGCCGGCTTCGGGTGCCCGCAGAACGAGTTCGTCCAGACGCCCGGCCACGTCTGCTTGGAGATCGCCCGGCGGGTGATCAGCACCTCGCCGATCGGATTGACGACATGGCAGGAGAAGGCGAGGTGAAGGGCCGTATCGGGCCCGTGGACCGCGCTCTTGGGCGCTCGCCCGATGGGCGTGCCGGACTCGTCGAGGAGCACCACCTCGTCTTCGACGGCCTCGGTCGTGTTCGCCATCGTGGGCCTCCTCGTCGCTGCGGTGGTCGTTCTCCCGATCTCCGCGGATCTTGATCCGAAGCTAGCAGCGAGGTCCGGGTGCGGGAACAACCGAAAGTTGGAAGGACTCGCGCGCAGCGGAGCCGAGGTCCGGCATGCTGGGGTGATGGGCGTGGAGAGCGGCGACGGATGGGTCCACGGGCCCGACGGGTCGCGGTACTGGGGGCGCTTCGGTGCGGCGGGCCTCCTGCTCCTCGAGCCGGAGGGCGCCGTCCTGCTCCAGCATCGCGCCGTGTGGAGTCACTTCGGCGGCACATGGGGGATCCCGGGCGGCGCACGCCACCTCGGCGAGTCCGCGTTCGATGCCGCGGTGCGCGAGGCGGGAGAGGAGACCGGGCTCCCCGCGGGCCTGGTCGTCGAGCGGTTCGAGAGCGTCCTGGACCTCGGGTTCTGGTCGTACACCACGGTCGTCGCCGATGCCGTCCGACGGTTCGAGCCGCGGATGACCGACCCGGAGAGCATCGAGCTGAGATGGACGCCGGTCGACGCCGTGGACGCGCTGCCGCTCCATCCGCGGTTCGCCGAGGCGTGGCCGGCGTTGCGCGCACGCGTGCGCGGGGCACGGGGTCGTTAGGATCGGATCGTGGCGGGGCAGAGCGTGGGGGCGCAGGTCTGGACGGTACCCAACGTCCTGTCGATGCTGCGACTGCTCCTCGTGCCCGTCTTCCTCGTGCTCGTCGTGCAGGGGTCCTACGTCGCCGCGCTCGTGGTCCTGGTGATCGCGAGCCTGTCGGACCTCCTGGACGGCTACCTCGCCCGCCGGTTCGACCAGGTGACGCGGCTCGGCCAGTTGCTCGATCCCGCCGCCGACCGGCTGTACATCTTCGCTGCGCTCGTCGGCCTCGCCGCGAACGGCCTGGTGCCGTGGTGGATCGTCGTCGTCATCGTCGCGCGGGACGTGATGCTCGTGGTGCTCGGGGTGGTGCTCGCGAACCACGGCTACGGACCGTTGCCCGTGCACCAACTCGGCAAGGCGGCCACCTTCGCGCTCTTCTTCGGGGTGCCGGTGATCATGCTCGGGCTCGCATTCCCCGAGGCGCAACCGTTCAGCGAACCGCTCGGCTGGGCCGTGACGCTGTGGGGCGCGTTCCTCTACTGGTGGGCCGGCGTCATCTATGCGATCGAGACCGTTCGCGTGGTCCGGATACCGCGTGCATCCGGACCCCCCGCATCCGATACGCTGGAGCAGGGAGGTTAGCGGTGGCGGATTCCGACATGACCCAGGCCGGTGCGAACGACGAGGCGCGCGAGCCCTCGACCGCGACGTCGGCGCACGAGCTCGACGGGGCGAACGACACGACGATGGGATTCAGCCGCGAGGCCGCGGCCCAGCTGAGTGCGCTCGACGCCGACATCAGCGCGGCCGAGCAGGAGGCGATCAACGCGCTGCCATCGGGCTCGGCGCTCCTCATCGTGCGCCGCGGCCCGAACGCTGGTGCGCGCTTCCTGCTCGACACCGACGTGACGACCGTCGGCCGGCACCCCGATGCCGACATCTTCCTCGATGACGTGACCGTCTCCCGCAAGCACGCGGAGTTCGTCCGGCACCGGACGGCGTTCGAGGTGCGCGACCTGAATTCCCTCAACGGCACGTACTTCGACGGGGTCCGGATCGAGACGGCCCTGCTGAGCGACGGAGCCGAGGTCCAGATCGGCAAGTACCGACTCACCTTCTACGCGTCGCGACGCGACCTCTCGCCGGCGGGCGCGGGGTGACCGAGGGCGCCGCGACGCGGCGTCAGGTCCACGCCCCGCCGCGCTTCGGCATCGGTCAGGTCCTCGCGAAACTCCAGCCGGAGTTCCCGGAACTGACCCCGTCGAAGCTGCGCTTCCTCGAGGAACAGGGTCTCGTGACGCCCGCGCGCACCGCGGCGGGCTACCGCAAGTTCTCCCCGGAGGACGTCGAACGCCTCACGGTCGTGCTCTCGATGCAGCGCGACCACTACCTTCCGCTGAAGGTGATCCGGGCCCACCTCGAGGCGGTGGACCGCGGCGAGACGCCCGCCCTCCCCGGCGCGACGAGCGGCGCCGCGATGCGGGCCACCGCGAATCGCTACACCCGCGCCGAACTGCTCGCCGCCGCCGATGCCGCGCCGAAGCTGCTGGACGAGGCGATCGCGACCTCGCTGATCGCCCCCGCCGAGGTGTACGGCGATGACGCGCTCCGGTTGCTGCGCGCCCTCGCCGCGCTGCGTGCCGTGGGCATCGAACCCAGGCATCTCCGCGGACTCCGCGGAGCCGCCGAGCGGCAGGCCGCCCTGATCGACGGCGCGATCGCGCCGGAGCGCCGACGCGATCCGGCCGGGAGGGCGCGCAGTGACGAACGCGCGGGTGAGCTGGCCGGGCACCTGGCCGCCGTCCACGCCAGCGTGCTCCGGCAGTCGCTGGGGCGCTCGACCGACTGACGGCGACACGCCGTGACGTTCGGCCCGATGTCCTCGACTCCGGTGCCGACCGTGGGTAGCGTGGAATCCGCGCCGTCGAGGCGCCGACGACAGTGAGGGGCAGTGGGATGACCGAGCTCGATCGGAGCGACCGCGCACGCTACGACCTCGGCCTGCTCTTCACCGATGGCCTTCCGGAGCATGACGACGGCACCGGCTATCGCGGCGCCGTCGCGGCACGAGCCGCCGGCATCAGCTACCGGCAGCTCGACTACTGGGCTCGGACCGAGCTCGTCGAACCCACCGTCCGGGGCGCAGCCGGCTCGGGGTCGCAGCGGCTCTACGGCTTCCGCGACATCCTGGTGCTCAAGCTCGTCAAGCGCCTGCTCGACACCGGCATCTCGCTCCAGCAGATCCGGGTCGCGGTGACGCAGTTGCGCGAAGCCGGCATCGACGACCTCGCACAGACCACGCTGATGAGCGACGGGGCGAGCGTCTACCTGTGCACCTCCGACGACGAGGTGATCGACCTCGTGAACCGGGGTCAGGGCGTCTTCGGGATCGCGGTCGGAAAGGTGCTGCGCGAGGTGGAGTCGACCCTGGTCGAACTCGACACGCAGTCATCCGACCCGATCGACGAACTGGCGGCCCGGCGCAGCCGGGGCGCGCGCAAGATCTCGTAACGCGACGTCATCTGCTGCGACGTCGGCGTGACGTCGTCACGGCGTGTCCGCGCACACGAACGGGTCGGGTCAGCGCGACGGGGAATCGAGCTCGAGCCGCTGCTGGGGCATGCCCCCGAGATCACCGATCCGGGCCGTGCGCAGCACGCGCTCGAGCAGCTGGTCGAAGTGATGCGACATCTCCTCGGCGCTCTCGCCCGGCCACATGTGCAGCGGCTTCGCGGCGCCCTGCGCCTGCTGGAGCGAGGTGCGCTCGGGCAGCTGCGGCGAGAGGACCAGCGGCCCGAACATGTCGCGGAGCTCCTTGATTCGGAACTGGTGCTCGAGCGACTGCACGCGGGCGCGATTGACGATGATGCCGAGCGGCTGGAGGCGCGGCGAGAGACCGCGCCGGATCTCCTCGATCGCGCGCAGCGCGCGATCGGCGGCGGCGACGGAGAACAGGCCGGGCTCGGTCACGACGGCCACGCGATCGCTGGCGGCCCAGGCCGTGCGCGTCAGCGCGTTCAGCGAGGGGGCGCAGTCGATGAGCACGAGCTCGTAGTCGGACTCGACGTTGGCGAGCGCCTCCTCGAGCTTCCAGATGTCGCGGATCGACGGGTGCGGGCCGTCGTAGTTGATGGCGGAGGGGCTCCCGATCATGACATCGATCGTCGACTGCGGGTTCGACCGCGCCCACCCGCTCGGCGCGATGGCGGACCGGACGATCCTCTCCTTCGGCGACGCGAGCACGTCGGCGACGTTGAGGTGACCGGCGACCTGGATGTCCATGCCGGTCGACACGTCGGACTGCGGATCGAGATCGACCACGAGCGTGCGCACGCCGCGCGCGAAGGCAGCGGAGGCCAGTCCGAGGGTGACGGTCGTCTTGCCGACACCGCCCTTCAGGGAACTGACCGAAAGAACGTGCACGAGCGAATACGTTACCGTTACTCGCACGGCGATACCTAAATGTTCGCTGTACGGAGAAGCCCCCATCCGGAAAGGCCTGCATGTTCTCGAAGATCCTGGTCGCCAATCGCGGAGAGATCGCCATCCGGGCGTTCCGCGCCGCCGTCGAGCTCGGGGCGAAGACGGTCGCCGTCTTCCCGTACGAGGACCGCAACTCGCTCCACCGGCTGAAGGCCGACGAGGCCTACCAGATCGGCGAGCCCGGTCATCCGGTGCGCGCCTACCTCGACGTCTCCGAGATCATCAGGGTCGCGAAGGAGTCGGGCGCCGACGCGATCTACCCCGGCTACGGATTCCTCTCCGAGAACCCCGAGCTCGCCCAGGCGGCCGCCGACGCGGGCATCACGTTCATCGGGCCGCCCACCAGGGTGCTCGAGATGGCCGGCAACAAGGTCACCGCGAAGGAGCAGGCGATCGCGGCCGGGGTCCCCGTGCTGAAGTCGACCGAACCGTCACAGGACGTCGAAGCGCTGCTCGCGCAGGCCGACGGCATCGGCTTCCCGATCTTCGCCAAGGCCGTCGCCGGCGGCGGCGGCCGCGGCATGCGTCGCGTCGACCGGCGCGAAGACCTCCGTCGCGCGCTCGAGGAGGCCATGCGCGAGGCCGACAGCGCGTTCGGCGACCCGACGATGTTCCTCGAGCAGGCGGTGCTGCGCCCGCGGCACATCGAGGTGCAGGTGCTGGCCGACGCCACCGGGGAGACCGTCCACCTCTTCGAGCGCGACTGCTCGGTGCAGCGTCGCCACCAGAAGGTCGTCGAGATCGCCCCGGCGCCGAACCTCTCCGACGACGTGCGCCAGGCGCTCTACCGCGACGCCGTCGCCTTCGCGCGGTCGATCGGCTACGTCAACGCCGGCACGGTCGAGTTCCTCCTCGACACCGCGGGCGAGCGGGCGGGCCAGCACGTCTTCATCGAGATGAACCCGCGCATCCAGGTCGAGCACACCGTGACCGAGGAGGTCACCGACGTCGACCTCGTCGTCGCGCAGATGCGCATCGCGGCGGGGGAGAGCCTGCACGACCTCGGCCTCACCCAGGACCGCATCCACCTGCGCGGAGCGGCGCTCCAGTGCCGCATCACCACCGAGGACCCGACGGCGAACTTCCGCCCCGACACCGGCAAGATCACCACCTACCGCTCGCCGGGCGGCGCCGGCATCCGCCTCGACGGCGGCACCGTGAACCCGGGCGCTCAGATCAGCCCGCACTTCGACTCCATGCTCGCCAAGCTCATCTGCCGCGGGCGCGACTACCAGCAGGCGGTCACGCGCACGAAGCGAGCGCTCGCGGAGTTCCGCATCCGTGGCGTCTCCACCAACATCCCGTTCCTCCAGGCGGTGATGGACGACCCGCATTTCATGAGCGGCGACCTCAGCACCTCGTTCATCGACGAGCGTCCGCAGCTCGTGCGCGGCCGGGTCTCGAAGGACCGCGGCACGAAGATCCTGAACTGGCTCGCCGACGTCACGGTGAACCAGCCCAACGGCCCCGCGCCGACCACGGTCGCGCCGGTGGACAAGCTGCCCGAGATCGACCTCTCCCAGCCGGCGCCGGATGGGGCGCGACAGCGGCTGCTCGAGCTCGGCCCGGCGGGATTCGCCGCGGCGCTGCGCGCGCAGACGCCCCTCGCCGTCACCGAGACGACCTTCCGGGATGCGCACCAGTCCCTGCTCGCGACCCGCGTGCGCACGCGGGATCTCGCGGCGGTCGCGCCGTACGTGTCTCGGATGACGCCCGAACTGCTCTCGGTCGAGGCCTGGGGCGGGGCGACCTACGACGTCGCGCTGCGCTTCCTGGGCGAGGACCCGTGGGAGCGGCTCGGGACGCTCCGCGAGGCGCTGCCGAACCTCAACATCCAGATGCTCCTTCGCGGCCGCAACACCGTCGGGTACACGCCCTACCCGACCGAGGTCACGGACGCCTTCGTGCAGGAGGCGGCGTCCACCGGCGTCGACATCTTCCGCATCTTCGATGCCCTCAACGACGTCTCGCAGATGCGGCCGGCGATCGAGGCGGTGCTCCAGACCGGCACCGCGGTCGCCGAGGTGGCGGTCTGCTACACCGGCGACCTGCTCGACCCGGCCGAGGACCTCTACACCCTCGACTACTACCTGCGGCTCGCCGACGACATCGTCGCCGCCGGTGCGCACGTGCTCGCCATCAAGGACATGGC
Organism: Agromyces arachidis; assembly: GCF_052805135.1. Taxonomy (NCBI): domain Bacteria; kingdom Bacillati; phylum Actinomycetota; class Actinomycetes; order Micrococcales; family Microbacteriaceae; genus Agromyces; species Agromyces arachidis. The sequence goes on along the minus strand of NZ_JBRBDK010000008.1, from coordinate 138,175 downwards.
GGGCCTGCTCCGCCCGGCCGCGGCGGAGAAGCTCGTCGGCGCCCTGCGCGAGCGCTTCGACCTGCCGGTGCACCTGCACACGCACGACACCGCGGGCGGCCAGCTCGCCACCCTCCTCGCGGCCAGCCGCGCCGGAGTCGACGCCGTCGACGTGGCGAGCGCGCCGATGGCGGGCACGACCAGCCAGCCGTCCGCATCGGCGCTCGTCGCCGCGCTGGCGCACACGGAGCGCGACACGGGGATCTCGCTCGACGCGGTGTCCGACCTGGAGCCCTACTGGGAGGCGGTCCGTCGACTCTACCGTCCGTTCGAGTCGGGCCTGCCGGGGCCCACGGGCCGCGTGTACCGGCACGAGATCCCGGGCGGCCAGCTCTCCAACCTCCGGCAGCAGGCCATCGCCCTCGGGCTCGCCGACGACTTCGAACTCATCGAGGACATGTACGCGGCGGCCAACGACATCCTCGGCCGCGTGCCGAAGGTCACGCCCTCGTCGAAGGTCGTCGGAGACCTGGCGCTGCACCTCGCCGCGGTGAAGGCCGACCCGGCCGACTTCGCCGCGAACCCGGAGAAGTACGACGTGCCAGACTCGGTCATCGGCTTCATGGCCGGCGAACTCGGCGACCTTCCCGGCGGGTGGCCCGAGCCGTTCCGTTCCAAGGTCCTCGCCGGTCGCGACGTGCGCATCGGTGTCACCGAACTCACGCACGCCCAGCGTCGAGGGCTCGCATCCGCGGGCCGGGAGCGGCAGGAACTCCTGAATTCCCTGCTCTTCCCGGCGCCCACGCGCCAGTTCGAGCAGATCCGCGAGCTGTTCGGCGACCTGTCCGTCCTCGACACGGCCGACTACCTCTACGGACTGCGGCCGGGTGCCGAGCACGTCGTCGAGATCGCCAAGGGCGTCCGCCTGTACGCCGGTCTCGAGGCGATCGGCGAAGCGGATGACAAGGGCATGCGCACCGTCATGACCATCCTGAACGGCCAGCTCCGGCCCGTCTTCGTGCGCGACCGCAGCATCACGGTGGAGACGCGTTCGGCCGAGAAGGCCGACCAGTCCCAGCCCGGTCACGTGGCGGCGCCGTTCTCCGGGGTGGTGACCCTGCAGGTCGAGGCGGGCAGCGAGGTCTCGGCAGGCCAGGCGGTGGCGTCCATCGAGGCGATGAAGATGGAGGCGGCGATCACGTCGGCGATCGGCGGCGTCGTCGAGCGGGTCGCGATTCCCAAGACCCAGCAGGTCGAGGCGGGTGATCTGCTCGTCGTCGTCCGGCCGATGTAGGGTGGGAGCGTTCCACTCGATGAGCGTTGGGCACTGACGAGGAGGGGAATCGTTGGCTGAGCACGACGGTCCGGAGGCCGCCAAGCGTCGCGCAGGTTCACGTTCCACCGCCCGAAAGGGCACCGAAGACCCGGCCGACCCCGTCGACGTGAGGGTCGACCTCCCACCCGCGCCGCCGCCGCAGATGCCGGACGACGAGGTCGCGGTCGCGATCGACGACGTGCCGGTCGACCCGGGAGGCCTCGGGTCCGCATCGATGTCGACGGCGTCGATCGAGCTGCACGACCCGGCGCTGCCGCACCGGCCGCGCGGGGCGGACGCCGCGCCCTACGGCGCACTGCTCGCTTCCGACGCGGCGCGGCTCCGTCGGAGCAGGGTCACGACGGAGACCGGAGCACACGTCGCGATGCTCGAGGAGGCGCCGCCCGCCTCGTCCCTCGATGCGCCGGAGACCGCCGAGTCGCTGACCGCCGACCGGCTGATCGACGTCAGTCGCACCATCCGTCCCGCGCCGCAGGGCGGATTCAACCGGCTCCTCTACGACGCGACCTTCCACCTCGTGAACCTCGGCGACTCGGCGAAGGTGCGCGCGCACCAGGCGCTGAGCGAGCGCATCCAGCGACGGTTCGACGGCGGCGCGCGGTTCGTGCCGGTGCTCACCCGCAAGGGCGGAGTCGGCAAGACCACCGTGACGACCCTGCTCGGCATGGCGCTGGCCGACGCACGCGACGACCGGGTGGTCGCCATCGACGCGAACCCGGACCGCGGCACCCTCGCCGAGCGGGTGGACCGTCAGACCCGTGAGACGGTGCGCGACGTCGTCGCCAAGGCACGGTCGATCGGCGGCTACACCGACTTCTCGCAGTTCGTCTCGCGTGACGAGACCCGACTCGACATCCTCGCCTCGGACACCGATCCGACTCTCTCGGAGGCGTTCGATGCGGCCGACTACGAGGTCGTCGCCGACCTCGCCGCGCAGTACTACTCGATCGTGCTCACCGATTGCGGAACCGGGATCGTCCATTCGGTGATGCGGGCGACCTTGAAGCGTGCCGACTCCATCGTGGTGGTCTCCGGCGGCAGCGTCGACGAGGCGCGGCTCGCGAGCGAGACGCTCACCTGGCTCGAGGCCAACGGTCACGGCGATCTCGTGCGCAACGCCATCGTGGCCATCAACCTCGCCACGCAGGGCACGCACCTCGTCAAGGTCGACGAGATCGAGGCCCACTTCCAGTCGCGCGTCCGCGAGATCGTCCGGGTTCCGTACGATCCGCAACTCGCGGCGGGCTCGGTGGTCCACTGGCGCGACCTCCGCCCGGTGACCCAGCTCTCAGCCCGCGAACTCGCCGCCCTCGTGGTGGAAGGCCTGCCCGTCGACCGCGGGCACTGATCTCGGAGCACCATTGCCGGACCGTCCCATTCGCCTGTTCGGCGACCCCGTCCTGAAGACCGTTTCCTCACCCGTCGAGCAGATCGACCAGCGCGTGCGCGCGCTCGTGGCCGACCTGGTCGACAGCGTCGGCCTGCCCGGTCGTGCCGGCGTCGCCGCACCGCAGATCGGCGTGAACCTCAGGGTGTTCAGCTACAACGTCGACGGCCGGATCGGCTACGTCGTCAACCCGGAGATCGTCGAGGTGTCGGGCGAGCCCGAACTCGTCGACGAGGGGTGCCTGTCGGTACCGGGACTCTGGCACAAGACGCCGCGGCATCCGTTCGCGCGGGTGCGCGGCACCGATCTGGAGGGCAACGAGATCGAACTGTCGGGGACCGGCCTGATGGCGCAGGCGCTGCAGCACGAGGTCGACCACCTCGACGGGCTGCTCTACCTCGACCGACTCGAGAAGGACGAACGGCGGGCGGCGATGCGCGCGGTCCGGGAGTCCGACTGGTTCTGACGGGTCACGCGCCGCGGCGTCGCGCCCGCACACGCGAAGGGCCCCGCGGCGGTGCCGCGGGGCCCTTCGACGTGCATCGGAAGGTCACTGCACGATCGAGTGCCCCTCGGTCGCGGGCGAACCGGAGTACATGCCCTCGATCTGCGTGTCGAAGTCCTGCAGGATCACGTTGCGCTTGATGCTCATCTTCGGCGTGAGGTGGCCGCTCGCCTCCGTGAACTCCGTCGGGAGGATCACGAACTTGCGGATCGACTCCGCCCGCGAGACCGTCTCATTGGCTGCGTCGATGGCGCGCTGGACCTCGGCGAGCACCGCCGGGTTCGCGGCGGCATCGTCCAGGCTCATGCCGGCGTCCTCGCCGTGGTTGTTCAGCCAGACCGGCAGCATCTCGGGATCGAGCGTCACGAGCGCGGAGATGAACGGCTTCTGGTCGCCGACGACGACGACCTGCCCGACGAGCGGGTTGGCCCGGATCGGGTCCTCGAGCGCCGCGGGAGCCACGTTCTTGCCGCCGGCGGTGACGATGATCTCCTTCTTGCGGCCGGTGATCGTGAGGAAGCCCTCGGCGTCGAAGGAGCCGATGTCACCGGTCTTGAACCAGTCGCCGTCGAAGACGGCGGCGGTGGCCTCGGGGTTCTTCCAGTACTCCTTGAAGACGTTGACGCCCTTCACCTCGATCTCGCCATCGGCCGCGAGTCGGACCGAGACGCCGGGAAGCGCCGGCCCGACCGTGCCGATCTTGGACTTGGTGGCGAGGTTCACCGTCGCGGGCGCGGTCGTCTCGGTCAGGCCGTAGCCCTCGAGGATGGTGATGCCGAGCGCGTGGTAGAAGTGGCCGAGGCGCGCGCCGAGCGGGGCGGAGCCGGAGACGGCGTACTTCACGTTGCCGCCCATCGCGGCGCGGAGCTTGGTGTACACCAGTCGGTCGAACAGGCGGAACCGCAGCTTGAGGCCGAGGGGGATCTTGCCCCCCGACTCCTGGGCGGTCGAGTACTCGACGGCGGTCGACGCCGCGGCGTGGAAGATCTTGCCCTTGCCCCCGGCCTCGGCCTTCTGCTCCGAGACGTTGTACACCTTCTCGAACACCCGCGGCACTGCGAGCAGGAAGGTCGGCTTGAAGCTCCCGAGGGAGGGAAGCAGCTGCTTCGTGTCGGGCTGGTGGCCGACCCGCACGCCCGAGTGGACGCACAGCACCGAGATGAATCGGGCGAAGATGTGGGCGGTGGTGATGAACAGGAGCGTCGAGGCGCCGTTGGGATCGGCCAGCACCTCCTTGAGCGCCACCGCGGCGTTGCGGGAGAGCTCGACGAAGTTGGAGTGCGTGAGGACGCAGCCCTTCGGGCGGCCCGTCGAGCCGGAGGTGTAGATGAGCGTGGCGATGTCGGAGCCCACCGCCAGGTTGCGGCGGCGCTCGATCTCCTCGTCGGGCACGTCGGCGCCCGAGGTCGCGAGCTTGTCGAGGTCGCCCAGGTCGATCTGCCAGACGTGGCGGATGGCGGGCAGGTCGGGGTGGACCTCGTCGAAGCGGGCGAAGTGATCGGCGGTCTCGACGATGATGGCGATCGCGCCCGAGTCGCCGAGGTTCCACTTGACCTGCGACGGGGAACTGGTCTCGTAGACGGGCACGAGCACCCCGCCCGCGAACCAGACGGCGAAGTCGATCAGCGTCCACTCGTACCGGGTCTTGCTCATGAGGCCGATCTTGTCGCCGGGCTGGATGCCCGCGGCGACCAGGCCCTTGGCGAGCCGGACGACCTGTTCGTGGAACTCGCGGGTCGTGACCGGGCTCCATCCGCCGTCGGCGGTGGGCAGGGAGAACAGCACCGAGTCGGGCGTGGCCTTCACGCGATCGACGAGCAGGTCGGTGGTGTTCGCGTCCGGGTCGGCGGGGACCAGCGGCGCAGTGGCGAATTCGGTCACGGTAGCTCCTTCGGCACCGGGAGGTCGCACACGCTGTCGGGGCCGCGCGAACCTCGGCATTGGGGTTGACTACACTCTAGTGCGTGCCGCGCGGCGCGTCCGCTGCGGTCCCACATCCCCGACCCCCTCCCGGAAGGCAGCGCCACGTGCACGCGATCGGCATCGACATCGGCGGCACGAAGATCGCCGGGGCAGTCGTCGACGACCTCGGCGCCATCGTGCGCAGCGAGCGCGTCCCCACCCCGGCGGGGGATTCCGCCGCGCTCGAGGACGCGGTCGTGGACATGATCCGGGCGCTCTCGACGTCCGGGCCGGTCGCCGCCGTCGGCGTCGCCGCGGCCGGCTTCATCGACGCCGCCCAGTCCACGGTGTACTACGCGCCGAACATCGACTGGCGCAACGAACCCTTCCGCGAGAAGCTCGAGGCCCGAGTGGGCACGACGGTGCTCGTCGAGAACGATGCGAACGCCGCGGGTTGGGCCGAGTTCCGCTTCGGCGCCGGCCGCATGGTGAGCGACATGGTGATGCTCACCATCGGCACGGGCGTCGGCGGCGCGATCGTCGCCGGGGATCGGTTGTTCCGCGGCGGCTTCGGCGCCGGCGCCGAGCTCGGGCACCTGCGGGTCGTTCCCGGGGGGATCGCCTGCGGCTGCGGCCAGCACGGCTGCCTCGAGCAGTACGGGTCGGGCCGGGCACTCATGCGCATGGCGAACGAGATCGCCGACGCCGGCGGCATCGGGCAGGCGCTCGCGCGCGCCCGCCAGGAGCACGGCGAGCTCGACGGCACGATCGTCGGCGGCCTGATCGCCGCCCACGACCCGGGGGCGCTCGCCGCCCTCCGGCAGCTCGGCCACTGGCTCGGCGCTGCCGCGGCAAGCCTGTCGGCCGTGCTGGACCCGCAGCGCTTCGTCTTCGGCGGCGGTGTGGCGGTGGCCGGGGAACTGCTGCTCGGGCCGGTGCGCGAGGCGTTCCTCGAGCACCTCCCGGCGCGCGGCTACCATCCCGAGCCCGACTTCGTGATCGCCGAGCTCGTCAACGACGCCGGCGTCGTGGGTGCGGCCGACCTGGCTCGCCGATGGGTCGAGGAGCACGCCTGACGCCCCGGCGCTAGGCTTGCTGGCGGGCGCGACGGACGGAGGAACTTCGGTGTTCTACTGGATCATGAAGCACATCGTGGTCGGGCCGATCCTCCTCGCGATCTTCCGTCCCTGGGTGATCGGCCTCGAGCACGTCCCCAAGCAGGGGCCGCTGATCCTCGCCTCCAACCACCTCTCCTTCATCGACTCGATCTTCCTGCCGCTCGTCGTCGACCGGCCGGTCGTCTTCCTCGCCAAGAGCGAGTACTTCACGGGGACCGGCCTCAAGGGCTGGGCCACCCGGCTGTTCTTCCAGGCCGCCGGGCAGTTGCCCATCGACCGCTCCGGCGGCAAGGCCTCCGAGGCCTCGCTCAACACCGGGCTCCGCGTGCTGCGCGAGGGGCGGATCCTCGGCATCTACCCCGAAGGCACGCGAAGCCCGGACGGCCGGCTCTACCGGGGGCGCACCGGCGTCGCCCGGATGGTGCTCGAAGCGGGCGTGCCCGTCGTTCCGGTCGCGATGATCGGCACCGCGGAGGTCATGCCGATCGGCACGCGGCTTCCGAAGGTGCGCCGCGTCGGCATCGTCTTCGGCGAGGCGCTGGACTTCAGTCGCTTCGAGGGGATGGAGGGCGACCGGTTCGTCCTGCGCTCCGTGACCGACGAGCTCGTGTACGACCTCCGGGCGCTGAGCGAGCAGGAGTACGTCGACGTGTACGCCAGTTCGGTGCGGGAGCAACGGGTCACGCAGGCGCGGTAGGCTGGAGGGCACGGCGTCGCGACGTGCGGCGCCGGTTTCGTTCCCTCGCGCCCCGTGCGCCCGAACCCTCCAGGACAGCCCCGTGGTACAGCTCGTCGAGCCGGTCGTGAACGCAGATCCCACCGTGATTGCCGGCCTCGACTATTGGCGCACCCTTCCGATCAAGCAGCAGCCGAACTGGCCCGACCCCGAGGCGGCCCACATGGCGTCAGCAGAGCTCGCGACGCTGCCGCCGCTCGTCTTCGCGGGCGAGGTCGACATGCTGCGCGACCGGCTCGCTGCGGCCTCCCGCGGCGAGGCCTTCCTGCTCCAGGGCGGCGACTGCGCCGAGACGTTCGCGGGGGCCACCGCCGACCAGATCCGCAACCGGGTGAAGACCGTGCTGCAGATGGCGGTCGTCCTGACCTACGGCGCCTCGATGCCGGTCGTCAAGATGGGCCGGATGGCGGGCCAGTTCGCCAAGCCGCGATCCAGCGACACCGAGACCCGGGGCGACGTCACGCTGCCCGCGTACCGCGGCGATATCGTCAACGGATACGACTTCACGCCCGAGTCGCGCGCCGCGGACCCGTCGCGCCTGCTGCAGGGCTACCACATGGCTGCGTCGACGCTGAACCTGATCCGTGCGTTCACACAGGGAGGGTTCGCCGACCTGCGCCAGGTGCACGCCTGGAACCAGGGCTTCGCCGCCAACCCCGCGAACGCGCGATACGAGAAGCTCGCCCGCGAGATCGATCGCGCCGTGAAGTTCATGGACGCGTGCGGGGCCGACTTCGACGAACTGAAGCGCACCGAGTTCTACACCGGTCACGAGGGGCTGCTCATGGACTACGAGCGGCCGATGACCCGGATCGACTCGCGGACCGGCACGCCGTACAACACCTCGGCGCACTTCATCTGGATCGGCGAGCGCACGCGCGAGCTCGACGGCGCGCACGTCGACTTCCTCTCGCGGGTGCGCAATCCCATCGGCGTGAAGCTGGGCCCGACGACGACGCCCGAGACGATGACCGAACTGATCGACAAGCTCGATCCCGACCGCGAGCCCGGGCGCCTGACGTTCATCACGCGCATGGGGGCCGGGCGGATCCGCGAGGCGCTGCCTCCGCTGCTCGAGGCCGTCAAGGGCTCCGACGCGAACCCGCTGTGGGTCACCGACCCGATGCACGGCAACGGCATCACCACGTCGACGGGCTACAAGACCCGACGCTTCGACGACGTCGTCGACGAGGTCCGCGGCTTCTTCGAGGCGCACCGCGCCGCCGGCACGTTCCCCGGCGGCATCCACGTCGAGCTGACGGGCGACGACGTGACGGAGTGCCTGGGCGGATCGGAGTACATCGACGAGGCGACGCTCGAGACGCGCTACGAGTCCCTGTGCGACCCGCGCCTGAACCACATGCAGTCGCTCGAGCTCGCGTTCCTCGTGGCCGAGGAGCTCGCCGCCCGCTGAGGTTCCGAGCCGCGCGGCGGACTCGCGGTGTCCACGGATGCCGCGACTCCGCCGCGGGACGCGAGCCGCGGGGCGGCGCGAGCCGCGGGGCGGCGCGAGCCGTGCCTAGGGCTCGAAGTTGACGGTGATCTCGGTGCCGCGCTTCACGCGCTCACCGGCCGCCGGGCTCTGCACGGAGGCGACCACGGCTCCCTCGAGGAACTGCGGGACGTTGGACGTGACGGCGAAGCCCAGCTCCTCGAGCTGCGTCCTCGCCTGCGCGATCGTCTGGCCGGTCACGACGTTGGGCACCTCGACCAGATCGGCCCCCTTCGAGACGGTGAGCCGCACGGTGTCGCCGGGGTTCATCGGGTCGTCGAGCCAATCGGCGGTGATGACCACGTCGACCGCGACGGCATCGTCGAACACCGGGTCGGCGAACTCGACGACCAGGCCGGCCTGCTCGAGGCGTGACTGCGCCTCGCCGACCGCCAGGCCCTCGACCGGGGGCACGGGGCCGACCGAGACCACCAGGCTCAGGCCGCCCCGCTCGGGGTAGGTGGCTGCGACCGGTGCGCCGTCGGCGTCGAGCACGGCGATGACCGAACCGGCCGCGACGTCGCCCGAGAACTGCGGGCTCGCCGTTTCGGCCACCGTGAAGGATTCGCCGAGCACCGCGCGCGCGTCGGCCTCCGGGGTGCCGATCACCTGCGGGACGTCGAGGATGCGGGGCCCGAGCGAGACGAACAGCTGCACGGTCGACCCGCGGCGCGCCTGGGCGCCGGCCCCGGGATCGGTCCCGGCCACCTGGCCGGCCGCGACCTCGGGATCGTTGCGCTCGGCGAGCTCGACGCGGAAGCCGGCCTCCTCGAGCACCTGGGTGGCGGCGTCGGGCGCGAGCGTCGCGGTCTCGGGGACGACCGCGAGCGACCCGGGGCCGGCGCCGAAGTACCAGCCGGTGCCCCCGGCCAGGCCGGCCAGGACGAGCACGAGCGCGAGCAGCCAGTAGCCCCGCCGGCGGCGGCGCTCCGCCGCCCGGGCGAGCACGGCGGCGTCGTCCTCGTCGGATCCGCCGGCCTCGGACGTCGCGACCGCGAGGGCGCCGACGCCGAGCACCCGCGTCTCGGCGGTCGGGTTCCGGTCGCCGACCTGGAGCACCATGGTCTCGTCCGGCACGGCGGGAGGCTGCGCCGGCCTCAGCTGCGGCTCGAGCTCGCGGAGGCGCTCGAGCATGATGCGCGCGTCGGCGGGACGCTGGTCGGGGTCGCGCGTGGTGGCCCAGAGCACCAGCTCGTCGAGCTCGGGGGGAACGGAGGGGTTGCGTTCGCTCGGCGCCGGAACCGAGTCGTTCGCGTGCTGGTAGGCGATCTGCATCGGCGCTTCGCCGACGTACGGTTGCTCGCCGGTGAGCATCTCGTACGTCATGATGCCGAGGGCGTAGAGGTCGCTGCGCGCGTCGGCGACGCCGCGCGTGACGAGCTCGGGGGAGAGGTAGGCGATGGTGCCCAGGAGTGCCTGGCCCGTGGCCGTGTTGGCGCTCGCGGCGCGCGCCAGCCCGAAGTCGCCCAGCTTGATCCGCCCGTCGTCGGCGAGCAGGACGTTCTCGGGCTTGAGGTCGCGGTGCACGATGCCGGCCTTGTGCGCGGCGGCGAGTCCGGAGAGGACGGCGTCGAGGATGTCGACGGTCTGCTCCGGCGTCAGGCGATGGTAGTCCTTCAGGAGGTCGCGCAGGGTGATCCCGGGAAGGTACTCCATCACGAGGTACGCCATGTCGGCGTCCTGGCCCTGGTCGAACACGTTCACCACGTTGGGGTGCGCGAGCCGGGCTGCCGACCGCGCTTCCTGGACGAATCGCGTCTTGAACGTGTTGTCGTCGGCCAGGTGGCCGTGCATGATCTTGATCGCGACGCGGCGCTCGAGGCGCAGGTCGGTCGCGAGGTACACCGTGGCCATGCCGCCGCGGGCGATCCGCGAGCGCACCTGATACCGGCCGTCGACGAGACGGCCGATCATCGGGTCGGCGGGCGGCGCGGTGGTCACCGTACGAGTGTACGAATCGGCGTATGCCGCATGCCGAACAAACGCCGGGGAAACGGAGGATCGCAACCCCATCGTGATCGGATGGACGGGGTCAGGCGAGCTCGTCGAGCCACGCCCTCGCTGACGCCTCCCACTTGGCGTAGTGGTGCGGGTGAGCGCTGTGCTGCACGGCCTGCGCGGCATCCGTGACCGACATGCCCTCCCACCCGTCGACGTCGAGCAGCCCCGGCGCGCTCCCGGCGGTGGGCGAGCCGGGCCCGCCGAAGAAGGCGCGAGCGGCATGCACCGGGTCGAGCACCTGCTCGGGCGTGCCCCAGCCCTGGCTCGGGCGCTGCTGGAACCGCCCGAGCGAGTCGCGGTCGCCGTGGCGGAGATTGTGCAGGCCCGACTCCTGCGCGGCCGCAGCGAGCGCCACGACGATCCCGCGGTCCGGCACCCCGAGTCCGCGGCCGACCTCGACGATCAGGCGCGCGTTCGCGCGCATGTCGTCGTCGAGCGCCGCGTCGAGGGACGCGGCGGCGGACGTGTCGGTCGTCGCGGGCCGCCGGACCACGAGGCGCTGCCCCGGGTGGATGAGGGTCTCGCGGTCGAGGTCGTTGAACTCGAGGAGGCGGGCGAGCGTGATCCCGTGGCTGACGGCGATGCCGATGAGCGTGTCGCCCTCGACCACCTCGTGGAAGGCGACGGCTGCGGGTGCGACCGCCGGCGCGCCGCCGCCCGGCCCGGGCAGGACGATGGACTGCCCGGGGAAGATCAGGCTGGCGCGATCGAGCCCGTTCGCGCGGAGCACGTCGTCGACCGCGAGGCCGTGTTCGACGGCGATGCCGCTCACGGTCTCACCCGGGGCGACGATGTGGCGCGCGATGCTCGGTCGCTCCGCGGTCCTCGCGCTCGTGGCCCCCGGAAGCGCGAGGCGCTGCCCGGGGAAGACGAGGCTCGACCAGCTCAGCCCGTTCTTCGCGAGGACCTCGGCGGTCGAGAGCCCGTAGCGCGCCGCGATGCCGCTCACCGTGTCGCCCTCGCGCACCGTGACCTCGGCGGGGACGTCGGCGGTTCCTGCAGCAAGGCGCACGGCGGCGGCCGGCGACGGCTTCGTCGCCTTCGGCTTGGGCATGCGCTTCACCGTCGCGGGGGCCGCCTCCGCCGGCTGGGCGAAGCCGAGCGTCACCGCGAGCGCACCGAGGATGGCGACGGGCACGGAGCGCATGCGTCGGATGCCCCGCGGGCGACGCGGCTCCGGCTCGTCGTCCTCCGCGCCGGCCGATGCGGTCCCCGGTTGCTGCGTGGTCATGCTCCCCCTCCGCGCTCGGGCGGATGCGGTCACCGTCTCACGCGGCTGCGGGCGAGTCAAACTCATCCGCGCGCGTCGCCCGCCCCGCCGGAAGGCGGTTCCGGTCGGCGCGGTCGGCGTGGCAGGCTGGAGGGGTGACCGATGCCGACCAGGCCGACTGGCTGACCATCCCCGAACTCGTCGAGCGTCTCGGCCAGAGCCCGAGCCGAATACGCCGACTGATCGACGAGCGGTACCTGCTCGCCACGAAGGTCGACGGCGTGCTGAAGGTGCCGGCCTCCTTCCTCAGGGACGACGCCCCCCTTCCCGAGCTGCACGGCACCGCCATGGTGCTGGCCGACGCGGGGTTCAGTGACGCGGAGGCCCTCGAGTGGATGCTCGACGAGGAGGACAGCCTCGGCACGACGCCGATCGCCGCGCTCCGCGCCGGTCGGAAGTCCGAGGTGCGCCGGGTCGCCCAGGCGCTCGCCTGAGCCGCCTGCCGTTCGCGCGCCGGCTTCAGCTGACGCGTCGCGTCACCGCCCGAGCGAGGTCCGCGAGTCCGGATGCCGCCGCGGGATCGATCGGCGCGACGGCGAGGGCCGCCATCGCCTGATCGGTGTTCGCCGAGATCACGGACTCGAGCGCGTCGACGGCGCCCGCGTCCCGGATGCCGCGCTGCAGCATCCGAACCTGGTCGTCGTCGAGTTCGGGGTCGCCCAGGAGCTCGTCGAGCACCCGTCGCTCCGAGGGCTGCATCCGCTCCCGGGCGATGGCGACCAGGACCGTCCGCTTGCCCTCGCGCAGGTCGTCGCCCGCGGGCTTGCCGGTCACCTCGGGATCGCCGTACACGCCCAGCAGGTCGTCGCGGAGCTGGAAGGCGATCCCGAGCGGGAGCCCGAACGCGCGCAGCGCGTCGAGCTGCGCCGGGCCGGCCCCGGCGATCGCGCCGCCGATCGAGAGCGGGGCCTCGATCGAGTACTTGGCCGACTTGTAGACGACGACCCGCTCCGCGCGCGCCCGCTGGTCCGTCTCCGGCCTCGTCCGCCAGGCGCGTTCCTCGAGGATGTCGAGGTACTGGCCGACGGTCACCTCGGTGCGCATGCGGTTGAACTCGAGCCGCGCGGCGCGCGCCGCGGCCGTCGCGGGCAGCGTGGCCAGCCCTTCGTCGAGCAACTCGTCGCTCCAGCCGAGCAGCAGGTCGCCGAGCAGGATGGCGGTCCCGCGCCCGTAGTCCGCCGGGTCGCCCGCCCAGCCGGCTCCCCGATGCTGGGCTTCGAACACCCGGTGGGATGACGGCGCGCCGCGCCGCGTGTCGGAGTGGTCGATGAGGTCGTCGTGGACGAGGGCGGCGGCGTGGAAGACCTCGAGTGCGGCGCTCGCGGACACCACGGCGTACCGCTCGGCGGACGCCGCGGCGTCGCCGCGCGCGCCGTCCGCCCCGCGCACGGCCTCGTAGCCGAGATGGCAGAATCGCGCCCGGAACCGCTTGCCGCCGCTGAGAAAGCGCTCGGAGAATGCGGACAGCGGGTCGAGGTCGTCCGCGATGGAGCGGAGAATGGTGGCACGATCGGCGAGGAACTCCTCGAGGCGTTCGTTCACGAGATCGACGAGACGGGGAGCCGAGACCATCGTCCTAGCCTAGCGACGGCGCCCCGGACTAGAATGTCGGTGTCGTAGCATCGGTTCCGAACATGAGGGGAATGAGATGCCGCTTTCGGAGCAAGAGCAGCGCCTTCTCGAGGAGATGGAGCGGAACCTCTACAAGAACGACGCCGATTTCGTCGCCACCGTCGGGGGGCCCGGACGCGGCCGTCCCAACTACCGGGCCATCGTCATCGGCGTGCTGCTGGCGGTCGCCGGCGCCGGGGCGCTCATCGGCGGCGTCGCGTCGCAGCTCCTGATCGTCGGCGTCCTCGGCTTCGCTCTCATGTTCGTCGGCGTCCTGGTGGCGATCACGCCGTCCAAGCGCGCCGGCTCGGTGACGCCGATCCGCGGCGCCGGGTCCTCCGGCCCGTCCCGTCCCGCCTCCCGTGCGCGCGGCGGCGGCTTCATGGACCGCCTCAACGAGCGATGGGACCGCCGCCAGGAGGGCCGCGACTGATCCCGCACCCGCGCTGACTCGCTTCGCCTGAACGGGCCGATCATCCGATCGGCCCGTTTTCGCGTGCTTCCCGGCCTGCCGCCGCACCGATGCCATCCATATCCCTCCACCTCGGAGATCGCTGGGAATCCGGGCTTCCACTGAGGTCCGACGCGCCCGGAACCGCCAATATCGTTGAGAGGTGGAGGACTGTGGAGTAAAGTGGAGCCACACCTGGTTCCTGGCCGGAGGAGTGGGGGTGGTGCGATGTTCCTCGGAAGCTACGAGCCCAAGCTCGATGAGAAGGGTCGCGTCATTCTTCCGGCGAAGTTCCGGGAGGAGCTCTCGAACGGTCTCGTGCTCACGCGCGGGCAGGAGCGCTGCATCTACGTGTTCAGCGCACGGGAGTTCGAGAGCATGAGCGACAAGATCCGCCAGGCCCCGGTGACGAGCAAGCAGGCGCGCGACTACATGCGCGTCTTCCTCTCGGGGGCGTCCGCGGAGACCCCCGACAAGCAGCATCGGGTCACCATCCCCGCGACGCTCCGTGCGTACGCGGGCCTCGGCCGCGACCTCACGGTCATCGGAGCGGGCAGCCGGGTGGAGATCTGGGATGCCGCGGCGTGGCAGACGTACCTCGCCGAACAGGAGGCGGCCTTCGCGGAGACGGCGGAGGAGGTGATTCCCGGACTCTTCTGAGTCCTCGGGCCCCGACTCCCAGCCGTGCGCGCCTGCTGCACTTCCCCGCAGCAGGACGAACGGATGGGGATCGGGACCCGAGGCCCCGGAAGCAGGGAGACAGCATGGACATCGACCGAATCCACACCCCGGTCATGCTCGACCGCACCCTCGAGCTGCTCTCGCCGGCGCTCGATCGCGACGGTGCCGTCTTCGTCGACGCGACGCTCGGCATGGGCGGGCACAGCCGCGCGGTGCTCGAGCGATTCCCGCGGGCGACGGTGATCGGGCTCGATCGCGACACCGAGGCGATCGCGATCGCTCGGGAGCGACTGGCCCCGTACGGCGACCGCATGCGCTTCGTGCACACGGTCTACGACGGCATCGCCGAGGCCGTCCGCGGCGAGGGATTCCGCGAGGTCCACGGCATCCTGTTCGACCTCGGCGTCTCGTCGATGCAGCTAGACCGCGCCGAGCGCGGCTTCGCCTACGCGAAGGACGCCCCGCTCGACATGCGGATGGACTCGACGACCGGCCGGACCGCGGCGGACGTGCTCGCCGAGTACGACGAGGCCGACCTCCGTCGCATCTTCCACGAGTACGGCGAGGAGAAGCTCGCCGCGCGCTACGCGCGAGCGATCGTCCGAGCCCGCGAGGCCGAGCCGATCACGCGCTCGGGACGCCTCGTCGAGGTGCTGAACGACGCCACGCCGGCCGCCGTGCAGCGCGCGGGACACCCGGCCAAGCGGGTCTTCCAGGCGCTCCGCATCGAGGTGAACGAGGAGCTCGGCGCGCTCGAGCGCGCCGTCCCCGCGGCCCTCGACCTCGTCGCCGTCGGCGGACGGATCGTCGTCCTCTCGTACCAGTCGCTCGAGGACCGCCTCGTCAAGCGCGCCCTCTCGGCGGCGTCCAGTTCCACGGCGCCCGCCGGGCTCCCGATGGAACTGCCGGAGCATCGTCCGCAGTTCCGGCTCCTGGTCCGCGGCGCCGAACTCGCGAGCGAGTCGGAGCAGGCGGAGAACCCGCGTGCGAAGCCGGTGCGACTGCGCGCCGCAGAACGAGTGAGGAGGCCGTCGTGACCGCATTGCCGGCCCAGGCACGACCTGCAGCCAAGCCCGCGATCGAGCGGATCCGGCGCCTCCGACCGGTCCCGTCCGCGGCCGTCGGCACCCGCGCGCGCCCGCGCCTGGCGTACGCCGTCGTGGCGCTCGCCTCGATCGGGGCCATCGCCATCGCCCAGCTGCTGCTGTCCATCGCGATGACGCAGGGTGCCTACGAGATGGACGAGCAGTTGCTGAGGCAGGCCGAGCTCCGACGCGAGGAGGCCAAGCTGACCGACGACCTCGACCGGCTGGAGTCGCCGCAGTACCTCGCCATGAATGCCGAGGCGCTCGGCATGGTGCCGAACTCCGATCCCGCCTTCCTGCGACTGTCCGACGGCGCGGTGATCGGCGACCCGCGCGCGGCTGACGGGGCCGCGGCGGCAGCGGCGGCGCTGGTCCCGAATGCGCTCATCGACGGCGTGCCGCCCGTGACCGAGCAGGCCGCGGGGCAGACTGCGAGTGGCGGCAAGGGCAGGTCGGCCGCACCGGCCGAGGGGGCGCCGTCGTCGCCGCCCGGTCTCTCGGGCGGACTGCCCACGCCGGCGACGCACTGATCGCCCCGCCGACCATTCCCACGCCGAGAGGAGCGATCCCACCCGATGAACCGTCTGAGCCGCCATCCCATGCGGCGGGTCCTCACCGCAGGCGTGGCTCTGCTCCTGCTGGTGGGGTGGTTCGTCGTCCGGCTCGTCGACATCCAGGTCGTGCGAGCGGCCGAACTCAACGAGGCCGCGCAGGACGTCCGATCGCAGGAGCAGATCATCTACGGCGAACGCGGGTCGATCCTCGACGCGAACGGCACGGTCCTCGCCGAGAGCGTGATGCGGTACGACATCGCCCTCTCCCCGAAGCAGGCGATGGCCGGTGCCGTCTCCCGGTCGCAGCCCGATCCGGCCGACCCCTCCAAGACCGTCGACGTCGAGGTGCCGCTGGGCCAGGTGCTCGACGAGCTGGGCGCCGTCATCGGCCGGACGGGGGCCGACCTGCGCTCCGTCATCGACTCGGCCCTCGAGGAGGACCCGGGTTCGGACTTCGCGTACGTCGCCAAGGGCGTCGACACGGCCACCTACGAGGAGGTCAAGGCGCTGAAGATCCCGTGGGTGGTGCCGTACGAGAACCCGAGCCGGCGTTACCCGAACGGGGCGGTCGCGGGCAACCTGCTCGGCTTCGTGGGTGACGAGGACGATCCGCTCGCCGGACTCGAGCTCTCCGAGGACCGGTGCCTCGCCGCGCAGAACGGCGAGTTGCGCTCGCTGCGCAGCCTCACGGACTGGGTGACCATCCCCGGTTCCGAGCGCGTCGTCACCGAGGCGCACGACGGGGGAGACCTGCAGCTGACGATCGACGCCGACCTCCAGTACTTCGTGCAGCGGGTCGCCGCGGAGCAGGTCGCGGCCACGCAGGCGGACTGGGCCACCGTCACGGTGATGGAGGCCAGGACGGGCCGGCTCCTCGCGGTGGCCGACGTGCCGACGGTCGATCCGAACGCGCCGACCGCGGTCGACTCCGACGACCGGGGTTCACGCGCCTTCACCGCCCCGTTCGAGCCCGGCTCCACGTTCAAGTCGCTCACGTCGGCATCCGTCATCGATGCCGGGGAGGCGACGCCGAACAGCCGCGTCACGGCGCCGTACCGGTACGAACCCGACGGCGCCGACATCACCGACTCGTTCGGCCACGACCCCGAGCGCTGGACGATGACGGGCATGCTCATCGTCTCGTCGAACACCGGCATGTCGATGTTCGGCGAGCGCGTCAGCGACGCGGAGCGCTACGAGTACATGCGGGCGTTCGGGCTGGGCGAGCCAACCGAGGTCGGGTTCGCGAGCGAGGCGGGCGGCGACCTGAACTACGACGACGGATGGCCCGACTCGCAGACCCGCTACGCGACCATGTTCGGGCAGGGCCTGTCGACGACCGCCGTGCAGATGGCGAGCGTGTACCAGACCATCGCGAACGGCGGCGTGCGCAAGCCGGTCACGCTCGTCGAGGGGTGCCGCCTGCCGGACGGCACCCTCGTCGACGTCCCGTCGACCGACGGGCGCCGCGTCCTCTCGGAGGAGGCCGCCGGCCAGACCTCGCAGATGCTGGAGCGGGTGTACCAGGACGCCTGGCTGTCGGATCGGTGGGAGATCCCGGGATACCGCGTGGCGGCGAAGACCGGTACGGCGCAGGTGTCCGACGGCGTCGGCGGCTACCTCTCCGGGTACCTCGTCTCGGTCGCGGGGTTCGCGCCGGCGGACGACCCCGAGTTCGTCGTTTCGGTGAGCATCAAGAACCCGGTTAAGATGAATTCGTCCGCCGCAGCTGCTCCCGTCTTCCAACAGGTGATGAGCCAGGTGCTGAAGAAGTATCGGACGGTTCCATCCGGCGCCCCGGCGCCCGAGCTGCCAGCAAACTGGTGAGAAAGTTGGGTTCGTGACCGGAACGCCTCCCACGGCACTCCGGCCGCAGCACCCGAATCCTCGTTCCCTCCGCGGCCTCGCGGAGGCGTTCGGATTCGAGGTGCGCGGCGGGATCGACGACCTCGACGTGACCGGCGTGGCCATCGCCTCCGGCGCGGTCGAGGGCGGCGACCTCTACGTCGGCGTGCCGGGCCGGAACGCGCACGGTGCGCAGTTCGCCGCGCAGGCCGCCTCGAACGGCGCCGTCGCCGTGCTGACGGATGCCGCGGGGGCCGAGCTGGCCGCCGACTCCGGCATCCCGGTCCTGGTCACGCCCGACGCGCGCGCCGCGCTCGGCGACGTCGCCGGCTGGATCCACCGGACGGCCGAGAACCCGGCGACCCTCCTGGCCGTGACCGGCACGAACGGCAAGACCAGCGTCGTCTACCTGCTCTACGCGATCCTCCGCCAGATGGGCCTGGTCGCCGGCCTCACGTCGACTGCGGAACGGCGCATCGGCGACGAGGCGGTGACCAGTTCGCTCACGACCCCCGAGGCGAGCGAGCTGCACGCCCTGCTCGCGCGGATGCGCGAGGTCGACGTGCGCGCCGTGGGCATCGAGGTGTCCGCCCAGGCACTGTCGCGGCATCGCGTCGACGGACTCGTCTTCGACGTCGCGGGCTTCACGAACCTCTCCCACGACCACCTCGACGACTACACGTCGATGGACGAGTACTTCGAGGCGAAGCGCGAGCTGTTCACCCCCGAACGCGCCCGGCGCGGGGTCGTGACGGTCGATTCCGAGTGGGGGCGGCGGCTCGTCGCCGAGTCGCGCATCCCGGTCACCACGCTCGGGACCGAGCCGGGGGTCGACGCCGACTGGCGCATGACGCTGCTCGACGAGGCGCCCACGTCGACGTCGTTCCGGCTCGAGGGACCCGACGGCCGCTCGCTGGAGACGAGCATCCCGTTGATCGGGCACTTCATGGCGGCGAACGCGGCGCTCGCGATCGTCATGCTCGTCGAGGGCGGGCACGACCTCGACCTGATCGCCCGCGCGGTCGCCGACGGCGGCATCGACGCGTACATCCCCGGCCGCGCCGAGCGCGTCTCCAGCGATCGCGGCCCCGTCGTCTACATCGACTACGGCCACACGCCCGACGCCTTCCAGCAGACCCTCGACGCGATCCGCCGCACGACGAACGGCCGGATCGTCATGGTGTTCGGCGCCGACGGCGATCGCGACACGACCAAGCGCGCCGACATGGGCGCGATCGCCGCGCGAGGTGCCGACGCCCTCGTCATCACCGACTTCCACCCGCGCTCGGAGGACCCCGCGACGATCCGCGCCGCGCTGATCGCCGGCGCCCGCGCCGCGGTGCCGGATCGGGAGATCCACGAGATCGGCGACCCGAGGGCCGCCTTCCGGCGCGCGCTCTCCCTCGCCGACGAGGGAGACGCCGTGCTCTACGCGGGCCCGGGTCATGAGGACTACCACGAGGTCGCCGGCGTGAAGCATCCGTACTCGGCCCGGGACGACGCCCGGCTGGCACTTCAGGAAGCGGGGTGGCTCGCATGATCGAGCTGACCATGGCCGAGATCGCCGCGGCGACATCCGGCCGGTTCGAGGCGAGCGGGACGGAGGCGACCCCAGAGACGGTGGTCTCCGGCGCCGTCACCACCGACTCCCGGGAGGTCGAGGCGGGCGGCGTGTTCGTGGCCAAGCGCGGCGAGTCCGACGACGGCCACCGGTTCGCCCCGGGCGCCCTGGAGCGCGGAGCGGCGCTGCTGATCGTCGAGCGCCCGCTCGACCTTCCGGTTCCGCAGGTCGTCGTGGCGGACTCCGTCGTGGCGCTCGGCGCCCTCGCGACCGAGGTCGTCCGCCGGGTCCGCGAACGCGGTCGACTCCGCATCGTCGGCGTGACCGGCTCGAACGGCAAGACGACGACCAAGAACCTGCTGCGGACCGTGCTCGAGCAGGTCGGTCCGACCGTCGCCGCGCGCAAGAGCTACAACAACGAGGTGGGCGCCCCGACGACCATGCTCGAGCTCACCGACGACACCGAGTTCCTGGTCGCCGAGATGGGCGCGTCGGGGATCGGCCACATCGCCGGCCTCATCCGCATGGCGCGTCCCGACGTCGGCATCGTGCTCAAGGTGGGGCTCGCGCACGCCGGCGAGTTCGGCGGCATCGAGAAGACGTTCCAGGCGAAGTCCGAGATGGTCACCGACCTGCTCCCGACGGATGTCGCGGTGCTGAACGCCGACGACCCCCGGGTCGTGCCGATGGCCGGCCTGACCGCCGCGCGCGTCGTCTGGTTCGGCCTGGCCGAGCACGCCGACGTGCGCGCGACCGACGTCGAGGTGCACGCCCGCGGAACCGAGTTCACCGTCGTGGTCCCCGGGGGTGCATCCGCGCGGGTGCGCTTCTCGGTGCTCGGCGAGCACCACGTCATGAACGCCCTCGCCGCGATCGCCGCGGCCCTCGAGCTCGGCGTCCCGCTCGACACCGTCGTCCGCGGCCTCGAGCAGGTCACGCTTGCCGAGCAGTGGCGGATGCAGGTGCTCGGCGGTCGTGACGACATCACCGTCATCAACGACGCCTACAACGCCAGCCCCGACTCCGTCGCGGCCGCGCTGAAGACGCTCGCGCAGGTCAAGCGTCCCGGCGCCCGCACGATCGCCGTGCTGGGCGAGATGAGCGAGCTGGGCGAGTTCAGCGGCGAGGAGCACGACCGCATCGGCCTCCTCGCCGTCCGGCTCGGCATCTCGCAACTCGTCGTGGTGGGCGAGGCCGCGCGGCGCATGCACATCTCCGCGATCAACGAGGGTTCCTGGGACGGCGAGTCGGCGTACGTCGACTCCGCCGACGAGGCCTTCGAGCTCGTCAGATCGATGGCGGAGCCTGGGGACACCGTGCTGGTGAAATCGTCGAACTCGGCGGGCCTCCGCCACCTCGGCGACCGACTGGGAGAATGGTTCGCGTGAGAGCACTTCTGACCGCCGGAGCATTGTCGCTCTCCTTCACGCTCTTCCTGACGCCGCTGTTCATCCGGCTGTTCACGAGGCTCGGGTGGGGGCAGTTCATCCGCGACGACGGGCCGCAGACCCACCACGTGAAGCGCGGCACGCCCACGATGGGCGGCATCATCTTCATCCTCGGCACGCTGTTCGGCTACTTCAGCGCGACGCTCCTGATCGGCGACGGGCCCACGGCATCCGGCCTGCTCGTGCTGTTCATGATGGTCGGGCTCGGCGTCGTCGGCTTCGTCGACGACTTCCTCAAGACGCGCAAGAAGCAGAGCCTCGGACTCGGCGGCTGGGCCAAGATCGCCGGGCAGACGCTCGTGTCGGCCGTGTTCGCGCTGCTCGCCCTGCAGTTCCCGAACGCCGAGGGCGCCACGCCGGCGACGACCAAGATCTCGTTCATCCGCGACCTCCCGCTCGACTTCATGGTGTTCGGCACGGTGTTCGGCATCGTCGCGTACGTCCTGTGGATCGTGCTCATCTCCGCGGCGGCCTCCAACGGCGTCAACGTGACCGACGGCCTCGACGGGCTGGCCTCCGGCGCGTCGATCCTCGCGATCGGGTCGTTCATCATCATCGGCTTCTGGCAGTTCAACCAGTCGCGGTTCAGCGAGAACCTGAATCCGAGCGACCTGTACCGCAGCTACGACGTCCGCGACCCCCTCGACCTCGCGATCGTCGCGACCGCCATCGTGGGAGCCGTCGTCGGCTTCCTGTGGTGGAACACCAACCCGGCCCACATCTACATGGGCGACACCGGGTCGCTCGCGCTGGGCGGCGCCCTGGCCGCCCTCGCCGTCACCAGCCAGACCGAGCTCCTGCTCCTGGTCATCGGCGGCCTCTTCGTGATCGAGGCCGGCTCGGTGATCGTGCAGCGCGCCTACTTCAAGGTGTCCGGCGGGAAGCGGATCTTCCTGATGAGCCCCATCCACCATCACTTCGAGCTGAAGGGATGGGCCGAGGTGACGATCGTGGTCCGCTTCTGGATCATCGGCGGACTGTTCGTCGCGGCCGGCGTCGGGGCGTTCTACTTCGAATGGCTGCAGAGTTGACGGATGACGCATCGGGCGCGGCACGCCTGGACGAGCTGACCAGCTGGCACTCCGACGGATGGCGCGGCCTCCGCGTCGCGGTGCTCGGGCTGGGGGTGAGCGGGTTCGCCGTGGCGGACACGCTCGCGGAGCTCGGAGCCGAGGTCACCGTGTACGCGCGCGACCGCGACGACGACCGGGCCCGGATCCTCGACGTGATCGGCGTGCGCCTGGTCGTCGATGCGCTGGACGCGGTGCCCGACGAGCTCGCGACCGACGTCCCCGACCTGGTGGTCGTCTCGCCGGGATTCCGGCCCGACCACCCCGTGGTGAGCTGGGCGAACGGTGCCGGGGTCGCGGTGTGGGGCGACATCGAGCTGGCGTGGCGCGTCCGCGACAAGGTCCGGGCTGCGGAGTGGGTGCTCGTGACGGGCACCAACGGGAAGACGACGACGGTGCAGCTCGCGGCCACGCTGATCGCGGCGAGCGGTGCGCGCGTGGCGCCCTGCGGGAACATCGGCGTCCCCGTGCTCGACGCGGTGCGGGATCCGATCGGCTACGAGGTGCTCGTCGTCGAGGTCTCGAGCTTCCAGCTGCACACGATGCCGACGTCCGGTCCCGGTGCCGTGCACCCGCACGCGAGCGTCTGCCTGAACCTCGCCGACGACCACGTCGACTGGCACGGCTCCCTCGACGCGTACCGCGATGCGAAGGCGAAGGTCTACCAGAACACCAGGGCGGCCTGCATCTACAATCGCGCCGACGAGGCCACCCGGCGCATGGTCGAGGACGCGGAGGTCGAGGAGGGCGCCCGGGCGATCGGGTTCGGGCTCGACACCCCCGGACCGAGCGATTTCGGCGTCGTCGACGGCATCCTCTGCGATCGCGCGTTCCTCGAGGAGCGACGCACGGCCGCACTCGAGATCACGACGCTCGACGAGCTCGAGCCGCGCGGGCTCGCAGCTCCGCACATCGTGGCGAACATCCTCGCGGCCTCGGCGATCGCCCGCTCGCTCGACGTGCCGGTGGCGACCATCCACGATGCGCTCGCCACCTTCCGCCTCGACGCGCACCGCATCGAGACCGTCGCGGTCTCGGGCGGCATCCGTTGGGTCGACGACTCGAAGGCGACCAATCCGCACGCGGCCGAGGCGTCGTTGCGCGCCTTCGGCGGCGTGGTGTGGATCGTCGGGGGACTGCTGAAGGGCGTCGACGCCGACGCGCTCGTGGCGCGTCACGTGGCCCGGCTGCGCGCGGCGGTGGTGATCGGCCGCGACCGTTCGGCGCTCGTCGAGGCGTTCCGCCGACACGCGCCGGGACTGCCGCTGTTCGAGGTCGTGGCGGATGACACTGACAGGGTGATGCCCGACGCCGTCGCACTGGCGGCCTCGGTCGCGGAGGACGGCGACACCGTCCTCCTCGCCCCGGCCGCGGCATCGATGGACCAGTTCGCGGACTACGCCGACCGTGGCCGGCGATTCCACGACGCCGTCCACGAGTGGTTGGGAGGAACGGCGCATGACGAGCCCGCCTCGGACGACCCGCCCGCAGAGGGCAGCTGACCCGGCCGGGCTCGCCGCGCGGATCAGGCTCGGCGCCTTCCGCTCGGAGTCGACGGACTACTTCGTCCTGCTCGGCACGGTCCTCTTCCTGGTCGTGCTCGGACTGGTCATGGTCATGTCCTCGTCGATCGTGCAATCCGGGCTCGAGAACGACGGCGACTACACGTCGCGGGCGCTGCAGCAGGCGACGTACGCCCTGATCGGCGTGCCGGTCATGCTGCTGGCCGGGCGCATGCCCGAGGCGTTCTGGATGCGGATCGCGTGGCTGGTGCTGGGCGCCTCGTGCGCGCTGCAGCTGCTCGTGGTGGCCACGCCGCTCGGCGTCGAGGTCGGCGGCAACACCAACTGGCTCCGCCTCGGGCCGGTGCAGTTCCAGCCGTCGGAGCTGATCAAGGTGGCGCTCGTGCTCTGGCTCGGGCTCATCGTGACCAAGAAGAAGGACCAACTGGGCGACTTCGCGCACGGCATCTTCCCGATCCTGCTGGTCGGCGGAAGCGCCATCGGGCTCGTGCTCCTCGGCGGCGATCTCGGTACCGTGATGGTGATGGCGGGCATGCTGCTCGGCACGCTCTTCCTGATCGGCGTGCGACTCCGGCTGCTCGTCGTCCCGCTGCTGTTCGGCGCCGTCGCGCTCGCGCTCGTCGCCGTGTCCAGCGAGAGCCGCATGAAGCGCATCACGGCGTTCGTCCAGGAGCACTGCACGCAGTTCGACACGGCCGACTGCTGGCAGATCCAGCACGGCACGTTCGCACTCGCCAACGGCGGGATCTTCGGCGTGGGGCTCGGCAACTCGGCGGCGAAGTGGTCGTGGCTTCCGGCGGCCGACAACGACTTCATCTTCGCGATCATCGGCGAGGAGCTCGGCCTGATCGGTGCGGTCGTCGTGCTGGCCCTCTTCGTCGCCCTCGCCCTCGCCCTGGCCCGCGTCCTGCGGGCCGCCCAGACCCCGTTCGCCAGGACGGTGTCGGCCGCGGTGCTCGTGTGGGTCATCGGCCAGGCGTGTGTCAATATCGGTGTCGTGCTCGGCGTCTTCCCCGTCCTCGGTGTCCCCCTGCCGCTCGTCTCCGCCGGCGGCACGGCACTGCTCACCACGCTGTTCGCGATCGGCATCGTCCTGTCGGTCGCGCGCGATCCCGAGGCGCCGGCCCGCGCCGCCGCCCGGGCCGTGCAGCGGCGCGAGGCGCGCGCCACGAAGGCGGCCCGCGCACGATGACCACGTACCTGCTCGCCGGCGGAGGGACCGCCGGCCACGTCAACCCGCTGCTCGCCGTCGCCGATCGCCTGCGCGAGCGTCGGCCCGATGCCGAGATCCTCGTCCTCGGCACCGCCGAGGGACTGGAGGCTCGACTCGTGCCCGCCCGCGGGTACGAGTTGCTGACGATCGAGAAGGTGCCGTTCCCCAGGCGGCCCGATGCGGCCGCGCTGCGCTTCCCGGCGCGCTTCCGTCGCTCCATCGGCGACGTCGCGACGATCATCGCCGAACGCGGGGTCGACGTGGTGGTGGGCTTCGGAGGGTACGTCGCCACGCCGGCGTACCTGGCCGCCCGCCGGGCCGGCGTCCCGGTGGTGATCCACGAGGCGAACGCGAAGCCGGGTCTCGCGAACCGCCTCGGCGCCCGCTTCGCCCGCCGGGTCGGCGTCGCCTTCCACGGCACGCCCCTCCCGCACGCCGAGTTCGTCGGGATGCCGCTGCGGCGCGAGATCGAGGTGCTCGACCGCGCCGCACGCCGAGCCGAGGCCGCCGCGCTGTTCGGCCTCGATCCCGACCGTCCCGTCCTGCTCGCCACCGGCGGGTCGCTGGGGGCGCGCCGGATCAACCGGACGATGGTCGAGGCGGGAGCGCGGCTGGTGTCGAGCGGGTGGCAGGTGCTGCACGTCACGGGCGCGTCGTCCGACGTGGCGGACCCGGGACTGGACGACTACCGCATGGTCGAGTACGCCGACCGGATGGACCTCGCGCTGGCGATCGCCGACGTCGCCGTCTCGCGCGCCGGCGCCGCGACGGTCAGCGAGCTCTCGGCCCTCGGCATCCCCGCCGTGTACGTCCCGTACCCCGTCGGCAACGGCGAGCAGCGGTTCAACGCCGCCGACGTCGTCGGCGCCGACGGCGGGATCCTGGTCGACGATGCGGACTTCACGCCGGAGTGGGTGGAGCGCGAGCTCGTGCCGCTCCTGGCCGACCGCGAGCGCCTCGAGTCGATGGCCCGCGCCGCGGCATCCGCGGGCGCGCTGGACGGCACCGACCGCATGGTCGCGCTCGTCGACGGCGCGCTGGGCGGACCGGCCGCACCCCGCCCGCAGGGCGCGTAACGTTGACGTCGACCGCCGCACACCACCGAGGAAGCATCGCGACACCGTGACCATCAAGCCCGATCTCTCCGCCCCCGTCCCCGCCGACCTCGGCGCCGTCCACTTCGTCGGCATCGGAGGATCGGGCATGAGCGGCATCGCCCGGCTCGTGATCGGAGCCGGCCACCGGGTGACCGGCTCCGACGTGCGCGATTCCGACAACATCGCCTCGCTGCGTGAGCTGGGGGCGACGATCGCGATCGGCCACGCGGCGGAGAACCTGCCCGACGACGTCGACACGGTCGTCGTCACCGGCGCGCTCTGGCAGGACAACCCCGAGTACCAGCTCGCGCTGGAGCGCGGCGTCCCCGTCCTGCACCGATCGCAGGCGCTCGCGTCGGTCATCGCCGGTCAGCGACTCGTGTCGGTCGCCGGTGCGCACGGCAAGACCACCTCGACGGGCATGATCATCACGGGCCTGCTCGGCCTCGGCGAGGACCCGAGCTTCGTGAACGGCGGCGTGATCGAGGAGCTCGGCGTGAGCTCGGCCTCGGGCTCCGGGGAGCTGTTCGTCGTCGAGGCGGACGAGTCGGACGGATCGTTCCTGCTCTACGACACCTCGGTGGCGCTGATCACCAACGTCGACCCGGACCACCTCGACCACTACGGCTCGCTCGAG
Organism: Agromyces arachidis; assembly: GCF_052805135.1. Taxonomy (NCBI): domain Bacteria; kingdom Bacillati; phylum Actinomycetota; class Actinomycetes; order Micrococcales; family Microbacteriaceae; genus Agromyces; species Agromyces arachidis. Next base: position 111,673 of record NZ_JBRBDK010000008.1, on the reverse strand, counting down.
GCGTTCGAGCAGGCCTTCGTCGACTTCGCCGACCGCGCGCGCGAGTTCGTGGCGATCTCCTCCGACGACGCCGGCGCGAAGCGCGTCGCCGAGCGCCTGTCGCACCGGCGCGTGCTCACCTTCGGCGAGGCCGACGACGCGACGGTGCGCGTGCACGGGATCGAGACCTCGGGGCCGGTCGCGTTCGCGATCTCGTACGAGGGCGCGGAGTACCGCGCTCGCCTCCGGGTGCCGGGGCGGCACAACGCCATCAACGCGGCCGGCGCCTTCGCGGTGCTCGTGGGGCTGGGCTTCGACCCCGCAGCGTCGCTCGAGGGCATCGCCCGGTTCGCGGGGACCGGTCGCCGGTTCGAGCTGCACGGCACCGTCGACGGCGTGAGCGTCTACGACGACTACGCGCACCACCCGACCGAAGTCGCCGCAGCGCTGTCGGCCGCCCGCACCGTCGTGGGCGACGGGCGGATCATCGCGGTCCACCAGCCGCACCTCTACAGCCGGACCCGGCTCTTCGCCAAGGAGTTCGCCGAGGTGCTCGAGACGTACGCCGACGAGACGGTGGTCCTCGACGTGTACGGGGCGCGCGAGGATCCCGAGCCCGGCGTGACCGGCGCCCTGGTCAGCGAGCGCTTCGACCACCCCGAGCGCGTCGCGTTCATCGCCGACTGGCAGGAGGCCGCCGACCACACGGCGCGCATCGCGCGGCCGGGCGACTTCGTCATCACGCTGGGCTGCGGCGACGTGTACCGCATCGTGCCGCAGATCCTCGGCTCCCTCGAGCGCGAACAGCTCGACTGAGGCGGCGGACGTGAAGCGCCCGCAGGGGTTCGAACGGCCCGCCGGGGCCCGCCCGGGCGCGTCGCCGCGATCACGAGGCGCCACCCGACCCTCCGGGACTCCGGCCGACCAGACGCTGACCGAGCCGATCCGGCTGTCCGCCGAGCCGAAGGCGCCCGCGCGCCCGGCGCGATCGGCGGGTTCGACGCGCGCCGGGACCGCGCCGGCCGCCGACCCGGCGCAGCCCGGCGCAGCCGCGGGGCGGGACGGCGCCCGTCCGTCCGCGGGCGCGGGCGCGACGAAGGGGACCGATCCGCAGAAGGACGTCCGAGCGGCGCGACGCGCGCTCGCGTCCGCGGAGCGACGCCGCCGACGCTACGAGCGACAGGAGGTGCGGCGCTTCACCCGGCGCAGCCGACTGCGCCGGATGACCTGGATGGTCGGGATCGCCTCGGTCGCGGCACTCGCCCTGCTCGCCGTCGGCGTCGCGTACTCGCCGCTGATGGCGCTCCGCGAGATCCGCGTCGAGGGGGCCTCGCGCATCCCCGCGGCCGACATCCGTGCCGCGTTCGACGACCGCCTGGGCACGCCGCTCCCGCTGATCTCGACCGACGAGGTCCGCCGCACGCTGTCGGACTTCACGCTCGTGGAGACGTACTCGATCGAGACGGTGCCGCCCGGGACCCTCGTCGTGCGGATCGTCGAGCGGGTGCCGGTGGGCGTCGTCGCGATGGGTTCGGGATACGCCTCCGCGGACGCGGCCGGCGTCGTGGTGGATCGGTACGACGCGCCGCCGGACGGGCTGCCGCTCGTGACCGCGGAGGGCGGACTCGACGGCGACGCCTACCGGTCGGCCGGCGCCGTGCTGCGCAGCCTGCCGTCGGACCTCCGTGCCCGGGTCGCCCGGGTGACCGCCGACACGCCGGACGACGTCCGGCTCGAGTTCGCCGAGGGCGCCGTGGTGGTGTGGGGGAGCGCCGACGAGTCGTCGCTGAAGGCGACCGTCCTCGAGCGGCTGATGGCCGCGGCCCCGCCGGACCGCGTCGACCGGTACGACGTGTCGTCGCCGCTCAACGCGGTGACCGACTGACGCGGCCGGACCCTCGAATCCCATGCCGGATCGCGACACGCGGGACGGCCTCTCCGGCGGCTCGGGCTGCGCGGCTACCTTCGACTCAGGAATTGCATACTCGGCAAAACTTTAACCTTCGACTGGAGGTTGAGAGTTCAGAGTTCGCACGGAGGGCCGGACATGTCGACTAACCAGAACTACCTCGCCGTCATCAAGGTCGTCGGCATCGGCGGTGGCGGCGTCAACGCCGTCAACCGCATGATCGAGCTCGGACTCCGGGGAGTCGAGTTCATCGCGATCAACACCGACGCCCAGGCGCTGCTCATGAGCGACGCCGACGTCAAGCTCGACGTCGGCCGCGACCTTACGCGCGGTCTTGGGGCCGGCGCCGACCCCGAGGTCGGCCGGCGCGCGGCGGAGGACCACGCCGAGGAGATCGAGGAGGCGCTCGCGGGCGCCGACATGGTGTTCGTCACCGCAGGCGAGGGCGGCGGCACGGGCACCGGTGGAGCCCCGGTCGTGGCGCGCATCGCCAAGTCGATCGGCGCGCTCACCATCGGCGTGGTCACCAAGCCGTTCAGCTTCGAGGGCAAGCGGCGCCAGACGCAGGCGGAGCAGGGCGTCGCGCGCCTGAAGGAGGAGGTCGACACCCTCATCGTCGTGCCGAACGACCGGCTGCTCGAGATCAGCGACCGCGGGATCTCGATGCTCGAGGCGTTCGCCACGGCCGACCAGGTCCTGCTGGCCGGCGTGCAGGGCATCACCGACCTCATCACCACCCCGGGCCTCATCAACCTGGACTTCGCCGACGTGAAGTCGGTCATGCAGGGGGCGGGGTCCGCCCTCATGGGCATCGGCTCGTCGAGGGGAGCCGACCGTGCGATCAAGGCGGCCGAGCTCGCCGTCGCCAGTCCGCTCCTGGAGGCGTCGATCGACGGCGCCCATGGCGTGCTCCTGTCGATCCAGGGCGGTTCGAACCTCGGCATCTTCGAGATCAACGACGCCGCGCGCCTGGTCCAGGAGGCGGTGCATCCCGAAGCGAACATCATCTTCGGCGCGGTCATCGACGACACCCTCGGCGACGAGGTGCGGGTCACGGTCATCGCCGCGGGCTTCGATGGCGGCGACCCGATGCCGAAGCCGGTCGAGGCGAGGAAGCCCGCTGCCGTCCCGGCCGCCGTCGGCGCGGGAGTCGGGGGCGCGCTCGGCGGTTCCGACGCCGCGGAGCCGCTCGCGGAGATCGACATCGAGGAGCTGGTCGAGACGGCCAACTGGGGCGAGGCGGCCAGCACGACGGCCGACCAGATCGTCTCCGACCCGGCCTTCGCCGACGACTCGGACGACCTCGACATCCCCGACTTCCTGAAGTGACCGGCGGCGTCGCGCGGCGGCCCGCCCGTGGCCGGGCGGGGCTGCCGTGAGCCGGCTCGAGGAGCGCCTCGCCGGGGTGCGCACCGAGGTCGCCGACGCCGCACGGGACGCCGGCCGCGATGTCGCGGAGGTGACGACCATCGTCGTCACGAAGTTCCAGCCCGTCTCGCTCATCCGCGAGCTGGCGGCGCTGGGCGTCCGCGACGTCGGGGAGAACCGGCACCAGGAGGCGCAGGCGAAGGCGGCCGAGCTCGAAGGGCTCGGCCTCCGGTGGCACTTCGTCGGCCAGCTGCAGAGCAAGAAGGCCAGGCAGGTGCGCGCGTACGCGTCGGCCATCCACTCGGTGGACCGCGAGTCGCTCGTCGACGCGCTGCGTTCGGAGGAGACCGTCGTCGACTGCTTCGTCCAGGTGAACCTGACCGACGATCCCGGCCGCGGCGGCGTCGCGCCCGACGCGCTCGAGCCGCTGATCGAGCGGGTGCTCGCCACGCCGGGGCTCTCGCTGCTCGGCCTCATGGCGGTCGCGCCGCTGGGCGAACCCGCCCGGCCGGCGTTCGCGCGCGTACGGGAGCTCTCGTCGCGGGTGCGCGCGCTCGCACCTGAGGCGCGCTCCCTCTCGATGGGGATGTCGCACGATTTCCGCGACGCGATCATGGAGGGTGCGACACACCTTCGCATCGGCACCGCAATCACGGGCAATCGGCCGGCGGCCGGTTAGCCTCGAACCACGGAACCACTGACGGAGGCAGCGATGTCGAACCCGCTCAAGAAGACCATGGTCTACCTCGGCCTCGCCGACGAGGAGCTCGAGCCCGAGGCGCAGCAGCCCGCACCCGCGCCCGTCGTGCACGCCGCACCCGCGCCGGCTGCTCCCAAGGGCGGAGCCGCGGTCACGCCGCTCCGCAAGTCGCACGTCCAACCCACACCACCGCAGGCGGAGATGAACGAGATCCTCACGGTGCACCCGCGCCAGTACCGCGACGCCCAGATGATCGCCGAGTCGTTCCGCGAGGGGGTGCCGGTGATCATCAACCTGTCGCAGATGTCGGATGCCGACGCACGCCGCCTCATCGACTTCGCCAGCGGGCTCTCCCAGGGCCTGTACGGCAAGATCGAGCGCGTGACGAACAAGGTGTTCCTGTTGTCGCCCGCGCACGTCGTCGTCTCCGGCGAGGCGGGCGAGGGCGACGGCGACGTGGACGCGTCGTTCTTCTCGCACGCGTAGACTCCCGACGTGAGCGCCCTCGCCGTCGTCTGGAACCTGGTCTACACCCTCCTCCTCATTTACTTCTTCGCGATGTGGGCGCGGTTCGTGCTCGATCTCGTGCGCACGTTCAATCGGTCGTGGCGGCCTCGCGGCATCGTGCTGGTGCTCGTCGAGGCCGTCTACACCGTCACCGACCCGCTCGTGAAGTTCTTCCGGCGACTGATCCCGCCCATCCGTCTCGGGCAGGTCGCGCTCGACCTGGGGTGGAGCATCGCCATGCTCGTGGTCATCATCGCGATGACGGTGGTGTCCTCGCTCGCCGCCTCCTCCTGAGCGGATGACACGGCAGGGCGCGCCGCAGGTCGAGCCACTGCATCCGTGAGGGTCTCTTTGCTACCGTTAGCTGAACGTGATCGACAGTTCGACAGATTCGAGGGATGGGAAGCCATGGCGCTAACTCCGGAAGATGTGGTCAACAAGCGCTTCCAGGCGACGAAGTTCCGGGAGGGCTACGACCAGGACGAGGTCGATGACTTCCTCGACGAGGTGGTCGTCGAACTGCGACGGCTGAACCAGGAGAACGAGGAACTGCGCCAGCGACTCGCCGCTGCGGAGTCGCGCACGGGCGAGGCCGCGCCGGCGCCTGCGCCCGCCGCCGCGCCGGCCCCGGTGTACGCCGAGCCCGCCGCCGCGCCGCCCACGGTCGCCGTGCCCACCCACACCGCCTCCCCGCAGTCCGAGCTCGACGAGCAGACGAGCACGACGAACCTCCTCCAGCTGGCGCGCCGTCTCCACGAGGAGCACGTGCGCGAGGGCGTCGAGAAGCGCGACGCGCTCATCGCCGAGGGACACGCCACGGCTGCTCGGATCGTCGCCGAGGCCGAGGCGAAGCAGCGTGCGCAGATGGGCATCCTCGACCAGGAGCGGATGGCCCTCGAGAAGCGCGTCGACGAGCTGCGCGTCTTCGAGCGCGAGTACCGCCAGAAGCTGAAGAGCTACATCGAGGGTCAGCTCCGCGAGCTCGACACGGCGCAGCCGGTCCAGGTCTCCGGCGGCTCGGGATTCTCCGCACCGGTCGGCGGTCAGGGCATGTCGAACGAGCAGCCCTCTCCGACGTTCCAGGGCTTTGCGGGCTGACCGTCCGGCCAGGGGCGGCATCCTCGCGTTGCTCGTCCTGGTCGGCGTCGCCATCTCGATCTACGGCGTCGACCAGGCGAGCAAGCATCTCGTGGTCACGACCCTCGCCGAAGGCGAGGTCGTGCCGGTGCTCTGGAACGTGCTGCAGTGGCAGTTCGTCCGCAACCCCGGTGCCGCGTTCTCCATCGCCAGCGGGATGACGTGGATCTTCACGATCCTCGCCGCCGGCGTCATCACGTTCATCGTCTGGTTCGCCCGTCGCATCCGATCGATCGCGTGGGCGCTCGTGTTCGGCCTGCTGCTCGGCGGCGTGCTGGGCAACCTGACCGACCGGCTGTTCCGCGAGCCAGGCTTCGGCATCGGGCACGTGATCGACTTCATCTCGACGCCGTGGTTGATCCCGGCCATCTACAACGTCGCCGACATCGCGATCGTGTCGAGCATGGTGCTGTTCATGATCCTCACGATCCGGGGCATCGGACTGGACGGGAGCCGGCCGCCTCGCGACGGCGCCGGGCCCGCCGAAGCCGACGCGGGTCCCGGTGAGGCCGGGCCGGAGCGCGAGGCGCGCCGGGACGGCCGCGGGGTCGAACTCGCGCGCGAGTCCTGATGGAGCATCGATCGCTGCCCGTCCCCGACGGGCTCGACGGGGCGCGGGTCGATGCGGGTCTCGCGAAGCTGCTCGGGTTCTCGCGGACACAGGCCGCCGAGATCGCCTCTGCGGGCGGCGTGCGGCTGGACGCCGCGACGGTCGACAAGTCCGATCGGCTCCGCGCCGGCGCGTGGCTCGAGGTGAGCTGGGAACCGCCGAGGACCCTCGAGGTCGAGGCGATCGCGGTGCCGGACCTCGGCATCGTGCACGATGACGACGACCTGGTCGTGGTCGACAAGCCGTCCGGCGTGGCCGCTCACCCGTCGCTCGGATGGGACGGTCCCACCGTGGTCGGGGCACTGGCCGCCGCGGGCTATCGGATCTCGACCTCCGGCGCGCCGGAGCGGCAGGGCGTGGTGCACCGTCTCGACCAGGGCACGAGCGGGCTCATGGTCGTCGCGAAGTCGGAACGCGCCTACACCGATCTGAAGCGGAAGTTCCACGACCGCGAGGTCGAGAAGATCTACCACACGGTCGTGCAGGGACATCCCGACCCGCTGGCGGGCACGGTCGATGCGCCGGTCGGGCGCCACCCCCGCTCGGAGTGGAAGTTCGCCGTGACCGCCGACGGCAAGCACGCGGTCACGCACTACGAGACGCTCGAGGCCTTCCCGTACGCCTCCCTGCTCGAGGTCCACCTCGAGACGGGGCGCACGCACCAGATCCGGGTGCACATGGCGGCGCAGCGGCATCCGTGCGCCGGCGACGCGATGTACGGCGCCGATCCGACGCTGAGCGCACGGCTCGGGCTCGAGCGACAGTGGCTGCACGCGAAGCAGCTCTCGTTCGTGCACCCCGGGACGGGGGAGTGGACGACCTACGAGTCCGACTACCCGGCCGACCTGCAGCACGCGCTCGACGTCCTCCGCGGCGACTAGCCTCGCCGCGGGCCCGCGAGCGATGCGCTGCCGCGGGTCGGGCTCACGAGGTGGGCGGTGCGGAATACACTGTGAGCATCCCCGAAGCACCACCGATGAGGAGCCCTGTGGCCGCCGATTCCTTCGTCCACCTGCACGTCCACTCCGAGTACTCGATGCTCGACGGGGCCGCCAGGGTCGGCGAGCTGATGAAGGCCGCCGCGGCGGAGGGCATGCCCGCGGTCGCGATGACCGACCACGGCAACGTGTTCGGCGCGTACGACTTCTGGAAGCAGGCGACGGACGCCGGCGTGAAGCCGATCATCGGCACCGAGGCCTACCTCACGCCGGGAACCCACCGCACCGACAAGACCCGCGTCCGCTGGGGCAACGGCGGAGGCGACGACGTCTCGGGTTCGGGCGCGTACACGCACATGACGCTGCTCTCCGAGACCACCGAGGGCATGCACAACCTCTTCCGCCTCTCGAGCCGGGCGTCGATCGAGGGGTACTACTTCAAGCCGCGCATGGACCGCGAGCTCCTCCAGACGTACTCGAAGGGGCTCATCGCCACGACGGGCTGCCCGTCAGGCGAGGTGCAGACGCGCCTCCGGCTCGGCCAGTACGACGAGGCCGTCGCGGCGGCCGCCGAGTTCCGCGACATCTTCGGCAGGGAGAACTTCTTCGCCGAGATCATGGACCACGGCCTCGGCATCGAGAAGCGGATCATGGACGACCTGCTCCGCCTGGCCAAGCAGCTCGACCTGCCGCTCGTCGCCACGAACGACCTGCACTACACGCACGCGCACGACGCCAAGAGCCACGCCGCGCTGCTCTGCGTGCAGTCGGGCTCGACGCTCGACGACCCGAACCGCTTCAAGTTCGACGCCGACGAGTTCTACCTGAAGTCGGCCGCCGAGATGCGCCACCTCTTCCGCGATCACCCGGAGGCGTGCGACAACACCCTCCTCATCGCGGAGCGCTGCGACGTGCAGTTCAACACCAGCGCGAACTACATGCCCCGCTTCCCGGTGCCCGAGGGCGAGAGCGAGCAGAGCTGGTTCGTGAAGGAGGTCGAGAAGGGACTGCACGAGCGCTACCCGGCGGGCATCCCCGACGACGTGCGCAGGCAGGCCGACTACGAGGTCGGCGTCATCTCGCAGATGGGCTTCCCCGGCTACTTCCTCGTCGTCGCCGACTTCATCAACTGGTCCAAGCGCAACGGCATCCGGGTGGGGCCGGGCCGCGGCTCCGGCGCGGGCTCGATGGCCGCCTACGCGATGAAGATCACCGACCTCGACCCGCTCCAGCACGGCCTGATCTTCGAGCGGTTCCTGAACCCCGACCGCGTGTCGATGCCCGACTTCGACGTCGACTTCGACGAGCGTCGTCGCGGCGAGGTCATCAGGTACGTGACCGAGAAGTACGGCGACGAGCGCGTCGCGCAGATCGTCACCTACGGCACCATCAAGGCCAAGCAGGCGCTGAAGGACTCGTCGCGGGTGCTCGGATTCCCCTTCGGCATGGGCGAGAAGCTCACGAAGGCGATGCCGCCGGCGGTCATGGGCAAGGACATCCCGCTCTCGGGCATCCTCGACAAGGACCATGCGCGCTACAAGGAGGCCGGAGACATCCGCGCGCTCATCGAGACCGACGCCGAAGCGAAGACGGTCTTCGACACGGCGCTCGGGCTCGAGAACCTCAAGCGTCAGTGGGGCGTGCACGCCGCGGGCGTCATCATGTCCAGCGAGCCGCTCATCGACATCATCCCGATCATGAAGCGGGAGCAGGACGGCCAGATCGTCACGCAGTTCGACTACCCGGCGTGCGAGTCGCTGGGCCTGATCAAGATGGACTTCCTGGGCCTCCGGAACCTCACGATCATCGACGACGCGCTCGACAACATCGAGGCGAACCGCGGGTTCCGGCCGGTCCTGGAGGACCTGGCGCTCGACGACCAGGACGCCTACGCCCTGCTCTCCCGCGGCGACACCCTCGGCGTCTTCCAGCTCGACGGCGGGCCGATGCGGTCGCTGCTGCGGCAGATGAAGCCCGACAACTTCGAGGACATCTCGGCCGTCATCGCGCTCTACCGCCCGGGCCCGATGGGTGCGAACTCGCACACGAACTACGCGCTCCGCAAGAACGGCCTGCAGGAGATCACGCCGATCCACCCCGAGTTCGAGGAGTCGCTGAAGGACATCCTCGACACGAGCTACGGCCTGATCATCTACCAGGAGCAGGTCATGGCGATCGCGCAGCGCGTCGCGGGCTTCAGCCTCGGCCAGGCCGACATCCTGCGCCGTGCGATGGGCAAGAAGAAGAAGTCCGAACTCGACAAGCAGTACGAGGGCTTTGCAGGCGGCATGAAGGCGAACGGCTACTCCGACGCCGCGATCCAGAAGCTGTGGGAGATCCTGCTCCCGTTCTCGGACTACGCGTTCAACAAGGCGCACTCGGCGGCGTACGGCGTGCTCAGCTACTGGACCGCGTACCTCAAGGCGCACTACCCGGCCGAGTACATGGCCGCGCTGCTCACGAGCGTCGGCGACGCGCGCGACAAGCTCGCGCTCTACCTCAACGAATGCCGCCGGATGGGCATCAAGGTGCTGCCGCCCGACGTGAACGAGTCGATCGGGTTCTTCGCCGCCGTCGGCGACGACATCCGCTTCGGCCTGGGTGCGGTCCGCAACGTCGGCTTCAACGTGGTCGACGCGATCCGCGCCGCCCGCGACGCGAAGGGGCGCTTCGAGTCCTTCCACGACTTCCTCAAGAAGGTGCCGACTCAGGTCGCGAACAAGCGCACCGTGGAGTCGCTCGTCAAGGCGGGCGCCTTCGACTCGCTCGGACACACGCGCCGTGCACTCGTGGAGATCCACGAGGGCGCCGTCGAGGCCGCCGTGAAGGAGAAGCGCGCCGAGGAGAACGGCGACATCGGCTTCGACTTCGACAGCCTGTTCGACGACCACGAGAAGGCCGCCGCGCCGTCGCCGGTGCCCGACCGCCCGGAGTGGGCCAAGCGCGACAAGCTCGCGTTCGAGCGCGAGATGCTCGGGCTCTACGTGTCCGACCACCCGCTTGCGGGACTCGAGACGACGCTCGCCAAGCACGCGTCGACCACGATCACCGACCTCATGACCTCCGACGGCACGCAGGACGGCGACGTCGCCACGATCGCCGGCCTCGTCACGAGCGTGCAGCACCGCGTCGCACGCCAGTCGGGCAACCAGTACGGGATGATCCAGGTCGAGGACTTCTCCGGCGAGATCACCGTGATGTTCATGGGCAAGGCGTACCAGGAGTTCGCTCCCGCCCTGCGGGGCGACTCGATCGTCGTGGTCCGAGGGCGGGTCAGCCTGCGCGACGACGGGATGAACCTGCACGCCTACAGCGTCTTCGAGCCCGAGGTCGGCCAGGGCGACGAGAACGGGCCCGTGATGATCTCCCTGCCCGACGTGCGCGCCACCACCGAGACCATCTCGGCGCTCGGCGAGGTCCTCGTCCGGCACCGCGGTGACACCGAGGTGCGTCTGAAGCTGACGAAGGGTCGCACCGCACGGGTCTTCGAACTGCCGTACCCGGTCGCGGTGAGCGCCGACTTCTACGGAGAGCTCAAGAGCCTGCTCGGTCCGAACTGCCTGACCTGATGCGCGCCCAGCGGGTGCCCGGCGGCGATCGCTAGGCTGGGCGGGCCATGCTACGCACCATCGACCTCCGCGGCTCCCGCCCGACCGCCAACGAACTGCTCGCGCTCGTCCCGCGCGCCGCGACGGACGTCGCGGCCGCGCTCGATCCGGCTCGGGCGCTCATCGACGACGTCCGCGAACGCGGAGCGGCCGCGCTGCTCGACCAGGCCGAGCGGTTCGACCGTGCGCGGCCCGCGTCGGTCCGGGTCCCGCACGACGAGCTCGTCGCGGCGCGTGATGCGCTCCGCCCGGAGGTGCGCACCGCAGTCGAGTCGACCATCGACCGCGTCCGCGCCGCGAGCGCCGCGCAGGTGCCCGCTCCCAGGACGACCGTGCTCGCGCCCGGGGCCATCGTCGAGCAGCGGTGGCAGCCGGTCGCCCGGGTGGGGCTCTACGTGCCGGGCGGCAAGGCCGTCTACCCGTCGAGCGTCGTGATGAACGTCGTGCCCGCGCAGGTCGCGGGCGTCGGCTCCATCGCCCTCGCATCGCCGGCGCAGGCGGCGCACGGCGGCCGCATCCACCCCACCATCGCGGGCGTCGCCGCGCTCCTCGGCATCGACGAGGTCTACGCGATGGGCGGCGCTGGGGCGATCGGCGCCTTCGCCTACGGCGTCCCCGGCATCGGGCTCGACCCCGTGCAGCGCGTCACCGGTCCGGGCAACGTCTTCGTCGCCGCCGCCAAGCGCCTCGTGCAGGGGGTGACCGGCATCGATTCCGAGGCCGGCCCGACCGACATCCTGGTCATCGCCGACCGCACGGCCGACGCCGACCTCGTGGCCTCCGATCTCGTGAGCCAGGCCGAGCACGACGAACTCGCCGCCGCGGTGCTCGTCACCGATGCGCCCGAACTCGCCGAGCAGGTGCAGGCGCGGCTCGCGGTGCGCACGGCCTCCACCCGGCACACCGACCGCATCCGCGCAGCGCTCGAGGGGCCGCAGTCGGCGGTCGTGCTCGTGGACGACCTCGAGCAGGCGGCGGACTTCGCAGATGCGTTCGGCGCCGAGCACCTCGAGATCCAGGTCGCCGACGCCGACGCCGTCCTCGCCCGGATCGAGAACGCCGGGGCGATCTTCGTCGGGCCGTACTCGCCCGTGAGCCTGGGCGACTACGCGGCGGGCTCGAACCACGTGCTGCCGACCGGCGGTCAGGCGCGGTATGCGTCGGGACTGTCGGCGGCGACGTTCCTGCGCCCGCAGCAGGTCGTGCGATACGACCGGGCGGCGTTGCACGCCGTCGCCCCGGTCATCGCGACCCTCTCGGCGGAGGAGGACCTCCCCGCGCACGCCGAGGCCGTCACCGCGCGGTTCGGTGACCGACCCTGACCGTCCCGCTACGCTGGGAGCACCATGCACTGCCCCTTCTGCCGCCATCCCGATTCGCGCGTCATCGACTCCCGAACGAGCGACGACGGGCTCTCGATCCGCCGGCGCCGCCAGTGCCCCGAGTGCGGCCGCCGCTTCTCCACGACCGAGACGGCCAGCCTCGCGGTGATCAAGCGGTCGGGCGTGATCGAGCCGTTCAGCCGCGAGAAGGTGGTGCTCGGCGTCAAGAAGGCGTGCCAGGGCCGGCCCGTCACCGACTCCGACCTCGCCGTGCTCGCCCAGAAGGTCGAGGAGACCATCCGCTCGACCGGCGCGTCGCAGATCGAGGCGAACGACATCGGGCTGGCGATCCTGCCGCCGCTGCGCGAGCTCGACGAGGTCGCGTACCTCCGATTCGCGAGCGTCTACCAGGCCTTCGAGTCGCTCGACGATTTCGAGGCCGCCATCGGGCAGCTTCGCGAGGAGCACGGTCGGCTTCCGGCGCGCCCGGTCGAGTAGCCTGATCGTCGGCATGTATCGACTCCTCTTCTCCCAGGTCTTCTCGCGCATGGACCCCGAGCGCGCCCACCACCTCGCCTTCGGCGTCATCCGCCGCCTGCCGGCCCTGGGGATCGGCCGGCTCGTCGAGCGCTTCACGGCGCCGGCGCCCGAGCTCGCGGTCGACGCGCTCGGCCTGCGCTTCCCGTCGCCGTTCGGCGTCGCCGCCGGCTTCGACAAGGACGCCCTCGCCGTCGTCGGACTCGGCAACCTGGGCTTCGGCCACGTCGAGGTCGGCACCCTGACCGCACTCGCGCAGCCCGGCAACGACCGGCCCCGCCTGTTCCGCCTCATCGCCGACCGCGCGCTGGTCAACCGCATGGGTTTCAACAACGGCGGTGCGGATGCCGCCGCCGGCCGCATCTCGCGCCTGTCGCGTCGAGCGCGTCGCCCCGTGCTCGGCGTGAACATCGGCAAGAGCCGCGTGACCCCGGTGGAGCGCGCCACGGAGGACTACGTGCGCAGTGCGCGGGTCCTGGCGCCGCACGCGGACTACCTGGTCGTCAACGTCAGCTCGCCGAACACCCCCGGCCTCCGCGGCCTGCAGGAGCTCGATGCGCTCGCGCCGCTGCTCGAGGCGGTCCGCGACGCCGCCGGGCGCACGCCGCTGCTGGTCAAGATCGCGCCCGACCTCGATGATGCCGAGGTGGTGCGCATCTGCGGGCTCGTCCTCCGGCTGGGCCTGGACGGCATCATCGCCACGAACACGACGATCTCGCGAGCGGGCCTCGTCACGCCCGCCTTGGAGGTCGAGGCCATCGGTGCCGGCGGGCTCTCCGGGGCGCCGCTCGCGGCGCGATCGCTCGCGGTGCTGCAGCTGATCCGTGCGAACGTGCCCGAGGAGCTGTGCGTGGTCTCGGTCGGCGGCGTCGAGACCGCCGGCGACGTGCAGGAGCGGCTGGATGCCGGCGCGACCCTGGTGCAGGGCTACACCGGCTTCGTCTACCGCGGTCCGCTCTGGGCGCGGCAGGTCAATCGCGGGCTGGCCCGCCTCCGACGGGAGCGCCGCGCCGCGGCATCCGTCGCCTGACCCCGGTCGCCCACCGCCGGGCGCTCAGAGCATGCCGATGTCGGACAGCCGCTCGGCCAGCGTCGCGCCGTCGCTCGCGGACACCCACGGCACGTCGGCGCCGTGCTGCTCGGCCTTCGTGCGACCGCCGGCGAGGACGGCCTCGCCGACGGAGAGCTCGCGGATGGCCACGGCCGCGACGCGCTCCGGATGCTCGGCCGCGAACGCGGCGTAGAGCTCCTCGTCGTGCTGCCCGTCGTCGCCGATGAGGAGCCACCGGACGTCGGGGAACTCCTCGGCGAGACGCCGGAGGTTGTCGGACTTGTGCTGGCGGCCGCTCCGGAACCAGCGATCGTGCGTCGGGCCCCAGTCGGTCAGCAGGATGGGACCGGCGGGATACAGGTTGCGCGACAGGAAGCGCGTGAGCGTCGGCGCGACGTTCCAGGCGCCCGTGGACAGGTAGACCACTGGCGACCCGGGATGCCGGCGGACCAGCCGCTCGTACAGCACCGCCATTCCGGGCGTGGGGCTGCGGGCGTGCTCGTCGAGCACGAAGGTGTTCCAGAACGCGACGAACGGACGCGGGAGTGCCGTCACCATCACGGTGTCGTCGATGTCGGACAGGATCCCGAAGTCGACATCGGGCGCCACGACCCAGATCGGCGCCTCGACCGGTTCGGACCCCTCGACCTGCAGGACTGCGCGGTTCCACCCCGGGGCGAGCCGAGCGGGCACCCGCGTGTCGACGACGCCGCCGCGATCGGCGACGACCTGGATCTCCTCGCCGCCGACCCGGATGGTCACCCGCACGTCGCCGACCGGGACGCTCGTGAAGCTGCGCCAGCCCCGGATGCCCTGTTCCCGGCGGCGACGACGTCGCTTCGACGTGCGCTCGGCCGACGCGGGCCTCGAGAGCAGCACCCGGCAGAAGACGCGGACCCACTCCGTCGAGCCGTAGCCCGTGTACGGCACGACCGTCGGCACGTGGCCGCGACGGCGCGCCCACCCCTCCCGGACGTCGTGGATCCAGTCTTCGAGGCGCGCGGCCCCGTGCCGGGCCGGCCGACGCCGGGGACCGGCCGGGGCGGGGGAACTCACCGGCATCCCAACAGTCTCCATGCAGTCCCGAGGATGCGTCAAACCTGCCGGCGGGACGGTCCGCGTCCGCCGTTCGCGCAGGTAGAGTAGTCCGGCAAGTGAGGAGGTCCCGTGCCCAACATCGACCTGATCCTCGGGACCGACCACGGCCGGAGGCGCTCGGTCCGGACCGAGCCGACCCAGCGCCGCAGCAGCCAACGGCTGGACGCGCTGCTCGACGCCGCGGCCGAGATCGTCGACGACCTCGGCTTCGAACGGCTCACCACCCAGATGGTCGCCGAGCGCGCCGCCGCGTCGATCGGAACGGTCTACCGGTACTTCCCCGACCGCGTCGCGGTGCTGCACGCGCTGCGTGATCGCAGCGTCCGCCGCTACCGGGAACGGCTCGCCGAGGCCCTCGAGCGCGCCGAACTCGACGAGTGGTGGGACGTGGTCGACGTCGCGCTCGGCGTCTGCGCCGAGCTGTACCGCGACGAGCCCGGGTTCACCGTGATCCACGCCGCCCCGCGGGAGCTCTCCGACGACGGCGAGGCCGAGATCGCGCACCGGCTCGCGCGACTGCTCGAGCACGACTTCGGCCTCCGCAACGACGCCGACGCGCGGTTCCGGCTCGGCGTCGCGGTCGAGGTCGGCGAGGCGCTGATCCACCGTGCCTTCGCACGCGACGCCTCCGGCGACCTGCGGTACCTCGACGAGGCCCGCCGCGTCGTCCGCGCGCACCTCGAGGAGCATTTCGCCGAGCGGGTGCCGGCGCGCGCCGCGACGTCCGCCGCCTGAGAACCTGCCGAGACCGGCGCCCGGGCGACGCGTTCCGTTGCGACGGACTGCCGGGAGGTGTTTGGCTTGACCTTGCGCCGATCGGCGCCCCGCAGCAGGGGAGAGGCAGCATGATCGAGTTCCGCGGCGTCACCAAGCAGTTCCCCGACGGTACGGTCGCCGTCCGCGACGTGGACATCGTCGTCCCGCCGCGCCGGACCACGGTGCTCGTCGGCTCGTCCGGGTCGGGCAAGACCACCCTGCTGCGCATGATCAACCGCATGGTCGACCCCACCGCCGGCCAGGTCCTGATCGACGGCACGGATGTCGCGACCGTGGACCCGGTCAGGCTTCGGCGCGGTATCGGCTACGTCATGCAGAACTCCGGACTCCTTCCGCACCGGAAGGTCGTCGACAACGTGGCGACCGTGCCGGTGCTGCGCGGCGAGTCCCGACGCGAGGCGCGCGCCCGGGCGCTGGAGCTCATGGACACCGTCGGGCTCGACCGTTCCCTGGCCGACAAATACCCCGCCCAGCTGTCCGGCGGGCAGCAGCAGCGCGTGGGCGTCGCACGCGGGCTCGCGGTGGACCCGAACATCCTGCTGATGGACGAGCCGTTCGGCGCGGTCGACCCGATCGTCAGGTCCGAACTGCAGCAGGAGCTGCTCCGGCTGCAGGGCGAGCTCGGGAAGACCGTCGTGTTCGTCACGCACGACATCGACGAGGCGTTCCTGCTCGGCGACCAGGTGGTGATCCTGCGCACGGGCGGAGAGATCGTGCAGACCGGCTCGCCCGCGGAGATCCTGGCGAACCCCGCCGACGAGTTCGTCGCCGGCTTCATCGGCGCCGACCGGGGTCGGCGCACCCTGCACATCTCCGACGTCGACGGGCGTCGCGTGGTCGTCGACGACGACGGGCGGCCGGCAGGGGTCCTCGCCTCGTGAACTGGCTCTGGGGCAACCTCGACCGGGTGGCCGAGCTCGCGCTCGTGCACCTGGGATTGTCGGTGCCGCCCATCATCCTGAGTTTCGTGATCTCCGTTCCGATCGGATGGGCGGCGTGGCGCTACCGGTGGTCGCGGGGCGCGGTCCTCGGCGTCGCCGGGATCCTCTACGCCATCCCGTCGCTGCCGCTGTTCATCGCGCTGCCCGGCATCATCGGCACGTCGGTCCGATCACCGGTCAACGTCGTGGTGGCGCTCACGCTCTACGGCATCGCCCTGATGGTGCGCTCGGCCGCCGACGGCTTCGGCGACGTCGACCCCGGGGTGCGCCTGTCGGCGACGGCGATGGGCTACTCGCCCTGGCGCCGGTTCTGGGGCGTCGAACTGCCGCTGGCCGGCCCCGCGCTGCTCGCGGGCCTGCGGGTGGTCATCGTGAGCACGGTGAGCCTCGTCACCGTGAGCGCCGTCCTCGGCATCCAGAGCCTCGGCAGCCTCTTCACCGACGGATTCCAGCGCAACATCCCGCTCGAGATCGCCACCGGCATCGTCGCCACCGTGGTCCTGGCGCTCGTCCTCGACCTCGCCGCGGTGCTGCTCGGACGCGCGCTCATGCCCTGGACGAACGTCGACGCGCGCTCCCGCCGCGCCGCGCGGCGATCGATCCGCGACCCCGAGGGAGCGGTGGCATGAGCCTCTTCGCCGACGCGTTCGCGTGGATCCTCGACCCGGCCAACTGGTCGGGGCCGGACGGCATCGGGGCGCAGCTGTGGTTCCACCTCGTCTTCAGCCTGGCCGTGGTCGCGGGCGCCGCCGTGATCGCACTGCCCATCGGCGCGTTCGTCGGGCACACCGGTCGCGGGCGCGAGGCGGCCGTGACGATCTCCGGCGGGATGCGTGCGCTGCCCACGCTGGGCGTGCTCACGATCATCGCGCTCGCGCTCGGGGTCGTCCTGATCGCGCCGTACATCGCGCTGGTCATCCTGGCGATCCCGCCCGTGCTCGCGGGGGCGTACGCCGGCATCGGCGCCGTGGACCGCCGCACCGTCGACGCCGCGCGCGCCATGGGCATGACCGAGCTGCAGATCGTCGGCCGGGTCGAGTTCCCGATCGCGTTGCCCACGATCATGGGCGGCATCCGGTCGGCCGTGCTCCAGGTGGTGGCGACCGCGACCCTCGCCGCGTACGTCGGCGGTCCCGGCCTCGGCACGTACCTGTTCCTCGGCATCCAGACCCGCGACTACCCGTTGATGCTGGGCGCGTCGATCCTCGTGATCGCGCTCGCGCTCGTGCTCGACGCGGTCTTCGCCGGCCTGCAGCGACTCGTCGTGCCCGCGGGCGTCCGCGCCGCGCGCGGCGGTGAAAGGCTCCGTCTCCGGCCGGCCCGGCCGCAGGCGGTCGAGGGTGCGCCCGCGCAGCGGGCCCCCGTCAACGAAGGGAATGCATCATGAGGTCCGCAACTGGAAGAGGCCGGCTCGTCGCACTGGCGGCGGTCGCGGTCGGGGCGACAGTGGCCCTGGCAGGGTGCGCGTCGGGGGATCCCCTCGAGGAGGAGCCGGGCGGGAGCGGCGACGACTCCGGAACGTCCGAGACGATCGTCGTCGGCTCCCAGGACTACTACTCGAACGAGATCATCGCCGAGATCTACGCGCAGGCGCTCGAGGCGAACGGCTACACGGTGGAGCGCGAGTTCCGCATCGGCCAGCGCGAGGTGTACATCCCCGAGATCGAGGCCGGCGAGATCGACCTGTTCCCGGAGTACACCGGCAACCTGCTGCAGTACTACGTGCCCGACACCGCGGCCACCACCTCCGACGACGTGTACGCCGAGCTCGAGGCGGCGCTCCCCGACGGGCTCCGCGTGCTCGAGCAGTCGGCCGCGACCGACCAGGACTCGTACAACGTGACCCGCGAGTTCTCGGAGGCCAACGGCGTGACCAGCCTCGCCGACCTCGCGGACGTGTCCGATCCGATCACACTCGGCGGCAACGCCGAACTCGAGACGCGCCCGTACGGTCCCGACGGCCTCGCCGAGGTCTACGGCGTCGACGTCGGCTTCACCGCCATCCAGGACTCTGGTGGCGCGCTCACCCTGAAGGCGCTCACCGACGGGCAGGTGCAGATGGTGAACATCTACAGCGCCGACCCGAACATCGCGACGAACGACCTCGTCACGCTGGAGGACCCGGAGGGCCTGTTCCTCGCCTCGAACGTCGTGCCGGTCGCGAGCGAGAAGGTCACGGACGAGATCGCCGCGATCATCGACGAGGTCAGCGCGGCGATGACCCCCGAGGCGCTCGTCGAGCTGAACGCGCAGAGCGTGAACGAACAGCGCTCGGCCGACGAGATCGCCGCCGAGTGGCTGGAGTCGGAGGGCCTCCTCTAGGAGTCGCCCGTGCGCTCGGAAGGGCCGGTCGCCTCGGCGGCCGGCCCTTCTCCGCGCCCGGCGCGATCGACCGTGTCCGCGGCGTGGTCCGGGGCCGGCGCGTCCACGTCGGCGTGCGGGGCGATGCCGTGCGGGGCGACCACGGCGCCGGCGTCGTGCACCGCGTCATCCGCCATGTGCCGGGCCTCGAGCCGCAGGAGCACCTTCTTGCCCGCCCAGACGAGCAGGAAGAACAGGACGATGACGCCGACGAACAGGTACCCGGCCCAGTGGAGGTCGTCACTGAGGCTCCGGTATCCGCCGGCCGCGGCCGATCCGACGCTGACATAGGCGAACGCCCAGATGAAGCACGCCGGCGTCGTCCAGGCGAGGAACCGGCGGTAGGGCATGTCGCTCATCCCCACGGTGAGCGGGACGAGCGAATGGAGGACCGGGAGGAATCGGGAGATGAAGACCGCCGGACCTCCGCGCCTGGCCAGGTACCGCCGTGCGCGGTGCCAGTTGTGCTCGCCGATCCGGCGCCCCAACCGGGACCGCTCGATCTTCGGCCCGAACCACCGGCCGATGCCGAAGCCGATCGACTCGCCGACCAGGGCGCCGAGGATGACCGTGACGGCGAGCGCGACGTACTCGACGGCGCCCTCGACCCCGGTGGAGGCGACGATCACGATGCTGTCGCCGGGCACGACGAGGCCCACCAGCACCGAGGTCTCGAGCATGATGCCGAGGCCCGCGAGCACGGTGCGCAGGACCGGGTCGACGTCGGCCACGGTCTCGAGGATGCCGTCGAGCAGCTCGTTCATCGTGTCGAGCCTAGGGGCTGGTGCACCCGGGCGGCTGGGAGCCTTCAGAACGCGACGGCGCCCAGGACCACGACCGGCGTCGCGACGATGACGCCGGCTGCGATCCAGCTCCCGCTCCGGGCCGCGGTCGGCAGCGCGCGCTGCCCCGGCTCGAGGCGCACGAGCCGCTGCTCGAGCATCTCCGCGTCCGGGTTGACGCCGCCCGCGTCGCCGTAGGCGCCGGGCTCTCCGGAGCTGCCCACCAGCACCAGCGCCCGCCGCAGGGGGAGCGGGCCGGTGACGCGGCGCGCGCCGTCGTCGGCCAGCAGCTCGGTGAGCAGGGCGACCGCGCGTTCTGCCCGGTTGGCGATGGGGAACCAGGGGAGTGCGGCGTGCCAGGCCCGGAAGGCCAGGAGCACGAGGTGGTGGAACTGGTCGAGGTGGGCGCGCTCGTGCGCGACGACCGCCCGCAGCTCGTCCTCGTCGAGGAGCTCGACGAGTCCCTGGGTGACCACCGTGGCGGTGCGGAGGCCGGGAACGCAGTACGCGACCGGCACGGGGTGCGAGAGCACCCGGGGAGCCGAGGGGTCGCTGCCCGGCTCGGCGAGCAGGTCGACGAGTCGGTGCTGGCGACGCCGGGCCCGTTCGGCCCGGACCGCGGTGGCCGCGAGGTTGAGCGCGAGGTGCACCGCCAGCCCGAGGGCGAGCGTGAGCGCGGCGAGGTGCACGACCCCGAAGTCATCGGGGATCGGGCCCGAGACGAAGGCCGGGACCAGTTGTCTCGCGGCGCCCGCGATGGAGCCCGCGGGGGCGCTGCCGAACACCAGGAGGGACCCGATCATCGCGAGGCCCCCGCCGAGCGCGATCGCCTGCCAGAGCGCGAGCGCGGTCGCAGGCGAGCGTGTCGGCCAGGTCGCGCGCGAGAGCGCGACGGGCACCGGCCAGGCGAGGGCGAGCGCGAACACGCCGAGGACGACCGCGGCGACGATCACCTCAGCGTCGCACCAGTTCGTCGAGGAGCCGGCGCAGCGTGCGCGCCTCGCCGTCGCTCACCGTGCCGACGAAGCGCGCGAGCGCGGCGTCGCGGTCGGACGAGGAGGACAGCACCTCGTGCATGAGCTCGGCGGTGTGCTCGGCACGGGAGAGCAGCGCGTGGTACCGATGCGGACGGATCTCCCGGGCGCGGGCGACGAACCCCTTCCGCTCCAGGCGCGACAGGACCGTGAGCACGGTCGTGGTCGCGGGGGTGCGGCCGGGGTCGGCGGCGTCGGCGAGCCGCTCCCGCACCTCGTTCGCGGTGAGGGGATGCTCGCTCTTCCAGAGCTGCTCCATGACGGAGCGCTCGAGCTCGCCGAGTCCTGCCATACGACGAGGATACCGCGCAAGGGCCCTTCGGTTCTACACGGCGTAGAAAAGTGCTCTACGCTGGGACCAGCATCGCGTCGCCGTTCCCTCCCATGAAAGGGGCCCCCAGTGAACGAGCTCCTCGATCCGCTCCTGCTCGCCAGGTGGCAGTTCGGACTCACCACGGTCTACCACTTCCTCTTCGTGCCCCTGACCATCGGCCTCGCGACGACCGCCGCCGTGTTCCAGACGGCGTGGGTGCGGACCGGCAAGGTCGAGTACCTGCGGATCACGCGCTTCTTCGGCACGATCTTCCTCATCAACTTCGCCATGGGCGTCGTCACCGGCATCGTGCAGGAGTTCCAGTTCGGAATGAACTGGTCGGAGTACTCGCGGTTCGTCGGCGACGTGTTCGGCGCGCCGCTCGCGCTCGAGGGCCTGCTGGCGTTCTTCCTCGAGGCCACGTTCATCGGGCTCTGGATCTTCGGCTGGAACCGGCTGCCGCAGAAGCTGCACCTGGCCACGATCTGGGCGACGGCGATCGGCACCATCCTCTCGGCCTACTTCATCATCGCCGCGAACGCGTTCATGCAGAACCCGGTCGGCTACGAGATGAACGCCGAGCGCGGTCGCGCCGAACTCGTCGACATCTGGGCGCTGCTGACCAACCCGGTGGCACTCGCGGCATTCCCGCACACGATCGCCGCGTCGTTCATGGTCAGCTCCGGCCTGGTCATCAGCGCCGCGGCATGGCACCTCGCACGTAACCAGCACCTGGACACCATGCGCCCCGCACTGAAGTTCGGCCTCTGGACCATGGTCGGCGCGGGCGCCCTCACCACGCTCTTCGGCGACCAGCTGAGCCTCGCCATGGTCGCGACGCAGCCGATGAAGATGGCGGCGGCCGAGGCCACCTACGACACGGTCTGCGGTGCGGACGCCTCGTTCTCGATCTTCACGCTCGGAACCCCCGACGGCAGCACCGAGCTGTTCTCGATCCGCGTGCCGTACCTGCTGTCACTGCTGTCGACGCACTCGTTCGACGGCTGCGTCGAGGGCATCAACGACCTCCAGGCGCTCTACGCCGACCTCTACGGTCCCGGCGACTACGCGCCGATCATCTGGGTCACGTACTGGTCGTTCCGGTGGATGATCGGACTCGGCCTCGCCCACGTGCTCGTCGCGGTCGTCGGGCTCTGGCTCACCCGCAAGGGGCGGATGCCGCAGCAGCGCTGGGTCTGGACGGTCGCGATCTGGAGCTTCCCGCTGTCGCTGGCCGCGATGATCGTCGGCTGGGTCTTCACGGAGATGGGACGGCAGCCCTGGATCGTGTTCAGCCTGCTGCCGACCCAGTCCGCGGTGTCGCCCAACGTCACGGGACTCGAGGTCCTCATCTCGCTGGTGGCGTTCACGCTCATCTACGGCATCCTCGCCGTCGTCGAGGTGAAGCTGATCCTCCAGGCGATCCGGAAGGGCCCGCCCGAGATCGCCGCGCCGGACCCGGAGACGGGCGAGGTCGAACACACCGCAACGGTCTACTAGGAGGAGACGGACATGGATCTCGCAGTGCTCTGGTTCTGGATCGTCGCCTTCCTGTTCGTCGGGTACTTCGTGCTCGACGGGTTCGACTTCGGCGTCGGCATGTCGTTGCCGTTCCTCGGCAAGGATGACACCGACCGCCGCGTGCTCATCAACACGATCGGCCCCGTCTGGGACCTCAACGAGACCTGGGTGATCGTGGCCGGCGCGGCGCTGTTCGCCGCATTCCCCGAGTGGTACGCGACGCTGTTCTCGGGGTTCTACCTGGCGCTGCTGCTCATCCTGCTCGCGCTCATCGCGCGCGGCGTCTCGTTCGAGTACCGGCACCAGCGGCCCGAGGCCGCCTGGAAGCGGCGGTTCGACTGGATGATCGTCGTCGGCTCGGCGGTCCCCGCCCTGCTGTGGGGGGTCGCGTTCGCGAACATCGTGCAGGGGGTCCCGCTCGACGCCGACCACAACTACACGGGCACCCTGTTCGACCTGCTGAACCCGTACGCCCTGCTCGGCGGGCTCACGACGCTCATGCTCTTCTTCACGCACGGCGCGGTGTTCGTCGCGCTGAAGACGGATGGCGACATCCGACTGCGTGCGCGACGCCTCGCCGCCCGGGCGGGAGCGATCACCGTCGTCGTCGCCGCCGCCTTCCTCGCCTGGACGGGCTTCGCGCACGGCACGGCCTGGTTCTGGGGGCTGGCCGCGGTCGCCGCGCTGGCGCTGATCGGCTCGTGGCTCGCGAACGGCCGGGGCGCGGAGCGCGTGGCGTTCGTGCTCATGGCGGTGACGATCGGTTCGGCGGTCTTCGCGCTGTTCGCCGCCCTGTTCCCCGAGGTCATGCCGGCCTCGAACGACCCGGCGAACAGCCTCACGATCGCGAACGCGTCGAGCACGCCGTACACGCTGACGGTCATGAGCTGGACCGCGGTCGTCTTCCTGCCGTTGATCCTCGCGTACCAGGGATGGACCTACTGGGTGTTCCGCAAGCGGATCACCCGGCAGACCATCGACGCCGCCGCGCACTGACGTGCGACCGCTCGATCCGAGACTGCTCCGCCGGTCGCGCGCCGCGCGGGGCTTCCTCGTCGGCGGGGCGGTGCTGGGGTTCGTGCAGGCCGGCGCGATCGTGGCCTTCGCATGGGCGCTCTCGACGCTCGTCGTCGGGTTGATCCACGGCGACCTGGCCGAGGCCGCGGCGCCGACGGTCGCGGTGCTGGTCGCCGCGGCCGTCGCGCGGGCCGTCGCCGGATGGCTGTGGGAGCAGCTCGGTTCGGCCGGGGCGATGCGCGTCAAGTCCGAACTCCGCGACGAGGTCCTGGTCGCGCTGGAGTCCCGCACGGGCGGAGGTCGTCCGGTCACGGCCCGGGCGGCCACGCTCCTCGGGCCCGGGCTCGACGCGCTCGACGAGTACTTCGGCCGCTACCTGCCCCAGCTCGTCCTCACCGTCGTCGCCACCCCCGTGCTGGTGGCCGCGGCCTGGGCCGCCGACTGGGTCTCCGGACTCGTCTTCGTGATCGTGCTGCCGCTCATTCCCGTGTTCATGGCGCTGATCGGCATGGCCACCGAGGCCGTGCAGCGGCGGCAGTGGGAGCGACTCCACTCGCTCGCCCGGGGCTTCCTCGAGGTCGTCGGCGGGCTCTCGACGCTCATGGTGTTCGGCCGTGCGGAGCGCCAGGTCGACCGCATCCGGACGGTGACCGACGAGTACCGTGCGAGCACGATGAAGGTGCTGCGCATCACCTTCCTCTCGGGGTTCACGCTCGAGCTCGCGGCGAGCCTGTCGGTGGCACTCGTCGCCGTGTCGATCGGCCTCCGGCTGGTCGCGGGCGACATGTCGTTCCTTCCGGGCCTGTTCGTCCTGATCCTGGCGCCGGAGGTGTTCCTCCCGATCCGGAACGTCGGCGCCGCGTTCCACGCCTCGACCGCGGGGCTCGAGGCCTCGCGCGACGCCCTCGACCTGCTCGACGAGGCAGCGGATGCCGCGGAACCCGCACCGTCTCCGTCGGCGCTCGCGCCCATCGGGCGTTCGGGGCTGCGTCTGCGGGGCCTGCGAGTGCAGCGGGACGTCGTCGTCATCGACGCGCTCGACCTCGACGTCGCGCCCGGCGAGTTCGTGGTGCTGACCGGACCGAGCGGTGTCGGCAAGTCGAGCCTCGTCGCGGCGCTCCTCGGCTTCGTCGAGCACGCCGGCGAGGCGACCCTCGACGGCGTCCCCGTCGGCTCCGCGACCCGATCCCGGTCGGCCTGGGCCGGACAGGTGCCGGTGCTGTTCGAGGGCAGCGTCCGCGAGAACGTGCGACTCGGCGCCGAGACGGCGTCCCCGGACCTCGCGGAGCGGGCGATGCGGCTGGCCGCGGTCGACGTCGACGGCGACCGGCTGCTCGGGCCGGGAGGCGCGGGGCTGTCCGGCGGGCAGGCGCAGCGGGTCGCGGTCGCGCGCGCAGTGCACCGGCTGCTCGCGACGGACGGCACCCTGCTGCTGCTCGACGAGCCCTCGTCGGCGCTGGACGCGGACCACGAGGCACGACTCGCCGACGGGCTCGGCGAGCTCGCCGCGGACGGGCGCGTCGTCGTCGTCGTGACGCACCGCCCTGCGCTCGCCCGGCGGGCGGACCGGGTCGTCGACCTCCTGGAGGCGGCTCGTGCCTGACCGCACCGAGGTACTGCGCGGGGCCGTGCCCCCGGTGCGCCGGCTGCTGCCGTCGGTGCTGCTCGGCATCGCGGCGGGACTCTCGAGCGTCGCCTTGCTGGCGGCGAGCGCCTGGCTCATCGCCCGCGCCGACGAGCAGCCGCCGATCCTGTACCTCTCGCTCGGGGTGGTGGGGGTGCGTGCCTTCGCGCTCGGGCGAGCCGTCTTCCGCTACCTCGAGCGCCTCGCCGGCCATGACGCCGCGTTCCGCCAGCTCGCCGAGATCCGCGCCCGCGTGTTCGAACGGATGCTTCCGGTCGCCCCCGACGGGCTCGCCGCCACGCGCCGCGGCGACCTGCTCGCCCGCTTCACGCGCGACGTCGACGAGCTGCAGGACGTCGCGCTGCGCATCGTCCAGCCACTCGCGAGCGCGGGCGTGGTCCTGCTGGCGGCGTTGGCCGGCCTCGCCTGGCTCGCACCGGCCTCGGCGGCGGCCGTCGCGGGATGCATCGCCGTCGCGATCCTGGTCGCGGTCGTCGCCCAGCAGGTGCTGGCCGCCCGGGCCGACGCGCGCCTGGCGCCGCTCCGCGGCCGGCTGCAGTCGGCGATCGTGGAGCACGTGCAGTCGCTCGACGTGCTTGTCGCGTTCGACGCCGCCGGAGCCGGCCGCGAACGCATCCGCGCCATCGGCGCCGATCTGGCGAGCGCGACCCGCGCGAGGGCACGAGCCCAGGGCTTCGCCGCCGCGGCGATGAGCGCGGTCGGCGGGGTCGCCGCCGCGTCGAGCCTGGCCGCGGCCGCACCGCTCGTGGTCGACGGCCGCATCGACGGTCCCACCTTCGCGGTGCTCTGCCTGGTGCCGCTCGCGATCGCCGAGGTGGCGGCGGCCATCCCGATCGCGCTGGGCTCGCTCCGCGCGGTGCGCGCGAGCGCGGAACGCGTCGCGGACGCCGTGGCCGACCCGGCTCCGCCGGAGGTCCCGTCCCAGCGTCCGGTCACGTCGGCGAGGGCGCCGGTTCGGCACGGCGGCGCACCGCACGTCCGGCTGCGCGGCATCCGGGCGCACTGGCCGCAGGGCGGAGCCCAGGCGGCATCCGCTTCGGCTCCCGGGTCGGAGCGCGCGGGCGGTCCGGCGCTGGACGGCTTCGACCTCGATCTCGCCCCCGGCGAGCGCCTGCTCGTCGAGGGCGCGTCGGGTGCGGGCAAGACGACCCTCGCGCACGTGCTCGTGCGCTTCCTCGAGTACGAAGGGTCGTATCGGCTGGGCGACGAGGAGGCGCGCGACCTCGATCCGCGCGACGTGCGACGGGTGGTCGGCCTCGTCGAGCAGCGCCCGTGGATCTTCGACGAGGACCTGCGGCAGAACCTCCGGTTCGCCCGGGACACCGCCACCGACGCCGAGCTGCTCGACGTACTCGCGCGCGTCGGCCTGAGCGACTGGGTCGCGCAGCGCGGAGGACTCGACGCGCGCGTCGGCGAGCGTGGCGCACTCGTCTCCGGCGGCCAGGCGCAGCGCATCGCGCTCGCCCGGGCGATGCTGGCGGACTTCCCGGTGCTGGTCCTCGACGAACCGACGGCGCACGTCGACCCGGAGCGGTCGGACGCGCTGCTCCGGGACCTGCTCGGCGCGATCGGGCCTGCTCGGAGCGTCGTGCTCATCTCGCATACGGGCGCACCGACGGGGCTCGTGGACCGGGCCGTCCTGCTCGGCCGATCGGACGGATCCCTCCGATAACGACGATTCCTCGCGTTGGGCGCACGGATGTTGCGTCTTCGCGCTCCCCCCTAGCCCGGGGGGGTACGGGTCTGCTTGAATCCGTCCCATCGTCCGCCCCCGGGCGAGTTTGCATCCGGCAGAGGAGCCTTCATGTACCGAAGCGCAGCACTCGCGGGCACGGCCGCCGTCGCAGCAGGAGTTCTCCTGCTCGGCGGCGGACCGGTGCTCGCGCACGACGAGCCCTACGTCGATGACGGGGTACTCGATTCCGGCAAGGAGACCCACGGTCACCATTCGCACGACCAGCAGCACGGCGAGGAGGAGGGCCACCTGCCCGCCTCGAGCGAGAACGTGCTGAAGATCAGCAACCTGGATCTCTTCGAGGATGAAGAGGAACCGGGTCGCATCGCCGACGTGTCGGCATTCGGGAACTACGCCTACCTGACCGCCTTCTGGGAGCCGGACTGCGACCGCGGCGGCGTCTACATCGTCGACATCTCGGACCCGGCGGCGCCCGAACTCGTCAACCGGATCCCGAGCCACCGCGGCACGTTCAGCGGCGACGGTTCGCAGGTGATGCACATCGACACCCCGCAGTTCACCGGCGACGTCCTGGCGTTCCAGAACGAGATCTGTCCCGGCGAGACGAAGGGCATCGGCGGCATGTCGCTCTTCGACGTGACCAACCCGCTCGAGCCGGTGAAGCTCGTCGAGGGCTGGGGCGACTTCTCGACGAAGGGCAACGCCCAGACCAAGTCGAACGAGGTCCACTCCGTCCGGATGTGGGCGGACGGCGACAAGGCGTACGCAGTCCTCGTCGACGACGAGGAGGGCACCGACGTCGACATCTTCGACATCTCCGACCCGGAGCGGCCGAAGCTGCTGTCCGAGACCGACCTCAGCGATGAGTCGGCGCAGCCGCTCGGGGAGGTGCACGGTGACGCCGTGTTCCTGCACGACATGGTCGTGGAGGAGGTCGACGGCGTCATGACGATGCTGCTGTCGTACTGGGACGGCGGGTACATCAAGCTCGACGTCGACGACCCGGCGCACCCGGTGTTCATCGCCGACACGGACTTCGCCCAGTTCGACCCGGTGCGCCAGGAGGTCGACGGGGTCGACATCACGCCCGAGGGCAACGGCCACCAGGCGGAGTTCACGAACGACCAGGAGTTCTTCATCGCCACCGACGAGGACTTCGACCCGTATCGCGTGACCGCCGAGATCGAGGGCGGCGGCACCTTCACGGCCGTGCAGGGTTCCGACGTGCCCCAGATCGACCCCGACACCTCGCTCAGCGGCGAGACCGTCTTCGTCGGCCTCGCGTGCGACGCGGCATCGGTTCCCGCGGCTCCGGCCGACGGCCCGACCATCGCGGTCATCGAGCGCGGCGTCTGCGACTTCACCGTCAAGGTGCAGAACGCCGAGGCCGCCGGCTACGACGGTGCGATCGTGTTCAACCGCACGGGCGTGGACGGCTGCGAGGCGCTCATCTCGATGCTCGTCGAGGCCGACATCCCCGCCGTGTTCGTGTCGCGCACCGACGGCTTCCGCATCCTGACCGGGGCGGTGCCGGGGGACTACACCTGCGACGAGTCCGGGGCCGGCACGTCCGCGCCGCTCGCGGTCGGCGCCTCGGGCCTCGACGTGGACGTCGCGGCCGAGTTCGACGGCTGGGGCTACGTGCACCTGTACGACGCCTCGACCATGGAGGACCTCGACCAGTACTACGTCCCCGAGAGCCAGGACGCGGCCTATGCGTCGGGCTTCGGAGACCTGTCGGTCCACGAGGTGGCCACCGATCCCGAGGAGGACCTCGCGTACATCTCGTACTACGCCGCCGGCTTCCGCGTGGTGGAGTACGACCGCGAGACGGGCCTGACCGAGGTGGGGCACTTCATCGAGGACGGCGGCAACAACTTCTGGGGCGTCGAGGTGCACCAGCACCCGAACGGCCAGAAGTACGTCCTCGCGTCCGACCGCGACAGCGGGCTGTACATCTTCCAGTACGACCCGGCGGACTGATCGGTTGATCCGCGGCGGGCGGGTGCGCGAGCACCCGCCCGCCGTTGCCGTGTCCGGCGGTCGCCGGCGCGGCAGTACCCTCGGAGGGTGCCACGTCGCATCCGGAGCCTCCAGTTGCCCGAGTGGCGCGACCCCGAGGCCGTGTTCCTCGCCCTCGCCGCCGGCGCCCGGCGCGTCGCGTGGCTCGACGGCGGCGATGCCGCCCGCGCCGGGCGCAGCGTGATCGCGATCGGCGACGACGCGCCCGCCGTGCTCGCCGGGGCCGACGACGAGCCTGGCGCCGTCTATGCGGCGCTGGCCGCGGAGCTCGGCGACGTCGAGGTCGAACCCTTCGCGGGGGAGCGCGCCGCGGTCGGCTGGCACGGCTGGTTCGCCTACGAGTTCGGCGCGCGGACCCTCGGACTGCCGGCCGCGCCGGCCGAGGCGCCGGACGCGGCCTTCTTCCTCGCCGATCGGGTGATCGTGTTCGAGCACGCCACCCGGACCGTCCGGCTGGAGTGGCTCGAGGCGGACGGCGACGACGACGACCGGGCTGCGGAGTCCGCGCGAGCGTGGGCGGACCGCGTCGCGCGCCAGCTGGCCGAGCTCGACGATCGGACTCCGCCGGTGGCGGCCGCGCCGGCGGCATCCGCAGCCGTCCGGTGGCGGCACGACGCCGAGGCGTACCGCGAAATGATCGCGGCGTGCCGTGCGGCCATCGTGCGCGGTGACGCCTACCAGCTCTGCCTCACCAACCGCGTCGAGCTCGACGTCGACGTCGACCCCGTCGAGGCGTACCTGCGACTGCGTCGCTCGAGCCCGAGCCACCACGGGGGGTTCGTCCGCTTCGACGACGTCGCACTGCTGAGCGCCTCGCCGGAGCAATTCCTGCTCGTCGAGCGCGACGGCACGGTGGCCACCAAGCCGATGAAGGGGACGCGTCCCCGCTCCCACGATCCGGTGACGGATGCCGGGCTCCGCGCCGAGCTCCACGCCAGCGAGAAGGAGCGCGCCGAGAACCTCATGATCGTCGACCTCATGCGCAACGACCTCGGCCGGATCGCCGAGCTCGGCACCGTCGCGGTGCCGAGCCTGCTCGAGGTGGAGGAGTACCCGCACGTGCACCAGCTCGTCTCGACCGTGACGGCGCGGCTGCGGCATCCGCTCACCGCGCTCGACGCCGTGCGGTCGGCGTTCCCCGCCGGGTCGATGACGGGAGCGCCGAAGGAGAGCGCGATGCGGATCCTGCACGGACTCGAGGACGGCCCGCGCGGCGTGTACTCGGGCGCCTTCGGCTGCCTCGGGGTCGACGGGGGCGCCGACCTGGCGATGGTGATCCGCTCGATCGTGCTGACCCCGGGGCGCGCCACCATCGGCACCGGCGGCGGCATCACCGCGCTCTCCGACCCCGACGAGGAGATCGAGGAGACCCGGGTCAAGGCCCGCGCGCTCATCGCGGTGCTCGGCGGCTCCGGGCCGCGGGCATCCGACGCCGCCCATTGAGTAGGCTTGACCCTCGGGCGCCGCGGCACCGTGCGCCCGTTCCGGGCCGGAGCGCCCGCCCCCTCACGCGCAGCACGATTGAGAGTCACGTGGCACACGAGCAGGACACCCCCGAGACCGCCGACGCCGGCGCCTACGACTTCGCCGCGATCCAGGCGAAGTGGAGCCCGGTCTGGGAGGAGCTCCAGCCGTTCCGTGCCGCGCAGCCGGGCGACACCCGTCCGCGCAAGTACATCCTGTCGATGTTCCCGTACCCGTCGGGCGACCTGCACATGGGTCACGCCGAGGCGTTCGGCTTCGGCGACGCCGCCGCACGGTACTGGCGCCACCAGGGCTTCGACGTGCTGCACCCGATCGGGTGGGACTCGTTCGGCCTGCCCGCCGAGAACGCGGCGATCAAGCGCGGCGCCGACCCGAAGGCGTGGACGTACGCGAACATCGAGCAGCAGAAGCGCTCGTTCAAGCAGTACGCGCCCTCGTTCGACTGGTCGCGCGAACTGCACACGAGCGACCCCGAGTACTACAAGTGGAACCAGTGGCTGTTCCTGAAGCTCTACGAGAAGGGCATCGCCTACCGCAAGGCCGGCCAGGTCAACTGGTGCCCCAACGACCAGACCGTGCTGGCCAACGAGCAGGTCGTCGACGGCCACTGCGAGCGCTGCGGCGCCGTCGTCACGAAGAAGGCGCTCACGCAGTGGTACTTCCGCGTCACCGACTACGCCGACCGCCTGCTCGACGACCTCAACCAGCTCGAGGGCAAGTGGCCGTCGAAGGTCCTCACCATGCAGCGCAACTGGATCGGGCGATCCTCGGGCGCGGACGTCGATTTCGCCATCGAGGGCCGTGACGAGCCGGTGACCGTCTTCACCACGCGGCCCGACACGCTGTACGGCGCCACGTTCATGGTCGTCGCCCCCGACTCCGAGCTGGCGGCCGAGCTCGTCGCCGGCGCGTCGGAGGACGTCCGCTCGAGGTTCGACCAGTACCTCGAGTCGGTGCGCGCCGAGAGCGACATCGACCGGCTCGCCACCGACCGGCCCAAGACCGGCGTGTTCCTCGACCGCTACGCGACCAACCCGCTGAACGGCGAGCGGCTGCCGATCTGGGCGGCCGACTACGTGCTCGCCGACTACGGGCACGGGGCGATCATGGCGGTTCCGGCCCACGACCAGCGCGACCTCGACTTCGCCCGCGCCTTCGAGCTGCCCGTGCGCGTCGTCGTCGACACGAACGCGCCCGTGACCGGCGTGATCCCCGTCATCCCCGTCGACGACCAGGGCGTGCCGCTGCCGCTCGAGGACCTGCCCGAGCTCGACCCGGCGTCGACCGGTGTCGCGCTCACGGGCGAGGGCCGGCTGATGAACTCCGGGCCGCTGAACGGGTTCAGCAAGTCGAACGCGATCCGGCGCGCCATCGAGATCCTCGAGGAGCGCGGCCTCGGGCGCGCGGCCAAGAACTACCGCCTGCGCGACTGGCTGATCTCCCGGCAGCGCTACTGGGGCACGCCGATCCCGATCATCCACTGCGAGCAGTGCGGCGAGGTGCCGGTACCCGAGTCCGAGCTGCCGGTGCGGTTGCCGGACGCCGCGGGGCTCGACCTGCGGCCGAAGGGCGCGAGCCCGCTCGGCGCCGCCGACCACTGGGCGCAGGTGGCCTGCCCGAACTGCGGCGGCGACGCCCGTCGCGACTCGGACACGATGGACACGTTCGTCGACAGCTCCTGGTACTTTCTGCGATACCTGAACCCGAACGACGACGATCGGGCGTTCGACCCGGCCGAGGCCGAGAAGTGGATGCCCGTCGACCAGTACGTCGGCGGGGTCGAGCACGCGATCCTGCACCTGCTGTACGCGCGCTTCTTCACGAAGGTGCTGTTCGACCTCGGCTATCTCGGCTTCACCGAGCCGTTCACCTCGCTGCTCAACCAGGGCATGGTGATCATGGACGGCCAGAAGATGTCGAAGTCGAAGGGGAACCTCGTCGAGTTCGCCTCGGAGCTCTCCGCGCACGGCGCCGACGCGCTGCGCGTGACGATGGCCTTCGCCGGCCCGCCCGAGGACGACGTCGACTGGGCCGACGTCTCGCCCGTCGGCGCGTCCAAGTTCCTCGCCCGCGCGTGGCGGATCTCGGGCGACGTCACCTCGAGCCCCGACGTGGAGTGGAAGACGGGCGACCCGGCACTGCGCCGCGTGACGCACCGCCTGCTCGCCGACGCCCCGGTGCTCGCGGAGTCGTTCAAGTTCAACGTGATCGTCGCCCGGTTGATGGAGCTCGTGAACGCGACGCGCAAGGTCATCGACTCCGGTGCCGGTCCCGCGGATGCCGCGGTGCGCGAGGCCGCCGAGGTGACCGCGATGATCCTCGACCTGTTCGCGCCGTACACGGCGGAGGACATGTGGCAGCGCCTCGGATACGAGCCCACCGTCGCGAACGTGGTGTGGCGCAAGGCCGACCCGGCGCTCCTCGTCGAGGAGTCGGTCACCGCGATCGTCCAGGTCGACGGCAAGGTGCGCGACCGCATCGAGGTTTCGCCGAAGATCGGCGCGGACGAGCTCGAGGCGCTCGCCCGCGCCTCGGAGGCGGTCGTGCGATCGCTCGGCGACCGCGAGGTCGCGAACGTGATCGTGCGCGCACCGCGCCTGGTGAACATCGCCACGCGCCGCTGACCGGACCCGCCCTCCACAGCACGGCGGCGGCACCGCTCGACCCGTGCCGATGCCGCGGGACGGCGCGGCAGGGATGCCGGGACGTAGCGTTCCGGCATGCCCGCGACCTCGCCGACCCCTCCGGCTGACGACCCGCTCGCCGCGCTCGACGGTGCCCGCGCCGCCCCCCGCGCGCGCATCGCGGTGGGCGCGGCGGTCGTCCTGTTCGTCGTCGTGGTCGCCGTCTCGGCGATCGTCACGTTCGGCTCGGCGGGCGGAGGGTCGCAGGGTGCGGTCGGAACGCCCGGCCTGCGGGTCGACCAGGCGGTCGAGGGCCCGGCGGGCGTGCCCGACGGCGACGGCTCGGCGCCGACGCTGCTGGTGCACGTCCTCGGTGCGGTCGCCCGTCCCGGGATCGTCGAACTCGCGCCCGGCGCGAGGGTGGTCGACGCCGTGGGCGCCGCGGGCGGGCTCACGGCCGAGGCCGATCCGGGAGGCGTGAACCTCGCCCGCGCCCTGGTCGACGGCGAGCAGCTCGTCGTGCCGGTCGTCGGTGCAGCGCCTGCGCCGTCCGCCGACGGCACTTCGGCCGCGTCGGGGCGTGTCAGCCTCAACGCCGCCGATGTCGCCGAACTCGACACGCTGCCGCGCATCGGCCCGGCGCTCGCCCAGCGCATCATCGACTGGCGCGAGGCGAACGGACCGTTCACCGACGTGGCGCAGCTGATGGAGGTCGCCGGGATCGGCGATGCCGTGTACGCGGGCCTCGTCGACCTCGTGGCGCCCTGAGTGCGTCGGCACGATCTCCGGCTGCTGCCCGCCGCGGTCGCCACGTGGGCGGGCGCGTGGGTCGCCACGGGAGCCGACGACCTCGGCATCCCGGGATGGGCGCCGGCGGGCGCCTGCTGGGCCGTCGCGGCGCTCGCCCTGTCGGTCGTCGCCGTCGGCCGTCGACGTACCGCCGAGCGGCCCCGGCGGAGCGGCGAACGAGGTCCGGAGCCGAACGCGGTCCGCCTGGCCGTGGTCGTCGCCGTGGCCGCGACCGGCGCGGCGCTGGCGGCCACCGTCGCCGGGGCGGCCGGCATGCACCGGGACGCCGGTCCCGTCGCGGCGGCCGCCGCCGACCGCGTGAAGGTCGAGGTCGAGGTCCGGCTCGAGGCCGCCGCGACGTCATCGGCGCCCGCACCGTGGGAGGCGGCGCCGACGACCTGGCGCGCGCCCGCGACGCTCGTCGCCGTCGACGGCAGCCCGCACCGGCCGCTCCGCGTCGAACTGGT
Source organism: Agromyces arachidis (assembly GCF_052805135.1). Lineage (NCBI taxonomy): Bacteria > Bacillati > Actinomycetota > Actinomycetes > Micrococcales > Microbacteriaceae > Agromyces > Agromyces arachidis. The sequence continues at coordinate 77,435 of NZ_JBRBDK010000008.1, read as the reverse complement.
CGCATCGGGCGCCGAGGCGCCGCCGGGCTTCGGCACGACGCTCGTCGCCAGCGTCCGCGCGTCCGCGCTGCCGAGGTCCGACCGCGAGGCGTTCCGGCTCACCGGAGAGGTCGATCGCATCCTCCCGGCGCCGATGATCGTCGCCTGGACGCATCCCCTCCGGGCGGGCCTCGCGGAAGCGGCCGCGCGACTCGGGGGCGACGGCGGTGCCCTCGTGCCGGGCCTGGCCATCGGCGACACCGCGGCCGTCACCGAGGGATTGCGCTCGGCCATGGCCGCCGCATCCCTCACCCACCTGACGGCGGTCTCGGGAGCGAACTGCGCGATCGTGACCGCGGCCCTCTTCTGGGCGGCCGGCCGCGCCGGGACGCGTCGCTCCGTCCGCATCGGCGTGGCGCTGGCCGGACTGCTCGGGTTCGTCCTGCTCGTCACGCCCGAGTCGAGCGTGATCCGTGCCGCCGTCATGGCGGTCGTCGTCCTCGTCGGTCTCGGGCTCGGGCGCGAGGGCGGCGGTGCGTCGGCGCTCGGCGTCGCGACCGTCGTGCTCCTGGCGGTCGATCCGTGGTTCTCGCGCGACTACGGCTTCGCGCTCTCGGTGTGCGCCACCGCCGGCCTGGTCCTGCTCTCCGCGCCGCTCGCGCGGTGGCTCGGCCGGTGGATGCCGCGATCGGTCGCGGCGGTCATCGCCATCCCGCTGGCCGCGCAGCTGGCCTGCCAGCCGGTGCTGATCCTCCTCGATCCGTCGCTGCCCGTCTACGGCGTGCCGGCGAACCTGCTCGCCGCGCCGGCGGCCCCGGTCGCGACGATCGCCGGCCTCGTCGGATGCCTCCTGCTCCCGTTGCTGCCGTCGGTCGGCTTCGCCGCGCTGCAGGTGGCCTGGCTCCCCGCGACGTGGATCGCGATGCTCGCCCGCGGCGCCGATCGACTGCCCGGCGGGTCGATCCCGTGGGTTCCCGAGTGGCCGGGGGTCGCCCTCTGCGCGATGGCCGTGGGGGCGGTCGTCGTCGCGGTCGCGCATCCGAGTCCACGGCGCCGGGGGATCGCCGCGGCGGTGCTCGTGCTGTCGCTCGCCGTCCCGATGGGCGTCGCCGCGGGCCGGCAGGTGGTCACCCGGATGACGCTTCCCGACGACTGGCACGTCCTCCAGTGCGACGTCGGCCAGGGCGACGCCGTCCTGGTCCGGGATGCCGGGTCGACGATGCTGATCGACACCGGGCCCGAGCCGGACGCGTTGGCCCGCTGCCTCGACCTGGCCGGCGTGCGGCGGCTCGACGCGCTCGTGATCACGCACTGGGATGCCGACCACGCCGGCGGCGCCGCGGCGGTCGCAGGGCGCGTGGCCGTCGTGCTGCACGGCCCCCTGGACGGCGACCGATCCGGTCGCGTCCTCCAGCCGCTCGTCGACGGCGGCGCCGAGGCGGTCGAAGTCGGCGCGGGCGCCTCGGGTGGGCTCGGCGGTGCCGAGTGGCACGTGCTCTGGCCGCCCGATCGTGCGGCGCCCGGCAACGACGCGAGCGTCGTCGTCGACCTGTGCACGGACCGGTTCCGCGCGGTCTTCCTCGGCGATCTGGGCGAGGCGGCGCAGGCGCGACTGCGGCTCGAGCACGACGTGGGCCGCGCCGACCTGGTCAAGGTCGCCCATCACGGCAGCGCGGACCAGAGCGAGGCCCTGTACCGCGAGCTCGCCGCAACGGTCGGACTCATCGGCGTCGGCGCGGACAACGGTTACGGGCACCCCACCGATGCGCTGCTCGGGCTCCTGGAGGATCGTGGGACGGCGGTCGTCCGGAGCGATCGGTCGGGCACGGCTGCGCTCGTGGTCGACGAGGACGGCGGGTTCGAGCTCTGGAGCGAGCGCGCCGACGGCGTCGGAGGCGGTCCGTAGACTGGAGCGGCAGACGGAGGGAGCGCGCGTGGCGGCACGAGCAGGCACGGCCAGGTCGAAGGCGGCGATCCCGCAACTCACGTGGAACCAGGTGCGGCCGGCCCCGGTCGTGCTCGTCTCGGGCGGCGAGGACGTCCTCGCCGAACGCGCGATCACGATGCTGCGCGACGCGCTGCGCGAGGTCGATCCGGCGCTCGAGGTGAGCGACCTCGACGCCGACGGATACCGCCGCGGCGAGCTGCTGACCCTCGCGAGCCCGTCGCTCTTCGGCGAGCCGCGGCTCATCCGCGTGGCCGGCGTCGAGCGGTCGACCGACGACTTCCTGCTCGATGCCCTCGAGTACCTCGACGCCCCGGCCGACGGCACCACCCTCGTGCTGCGTCATCGCGGCGGAATGCGGGGCAAGAAGCTCCTCGACGCCGTCCGCGCCGGCACCGGCGGCGGCATCGAGATCGTCTGCGCCGAGCTGAAGCGCGACTCCGACAAGCAGGACTTCGCGGCGGCCGAGTTCCGCCTCGCCGGTCGCCGCATCGCCCCGGCGGCCCTGCGCGCCCTCGTCGGCGCCTTCAGCGACGACCTCGGCGAGCTCGCGGCGGCCTGCCGCCAGCTGGTCGCCGACGTGCCCGGCGACATCGACGAGGCCACCGTCGCGAAGTACTACGGCGGCCGAGTCGAGACGACGGCCTTCACCGTCGCCGACGCGGCGATCGCCGGCCGTCACGGCGAGGCGCTCATCGCACTGCGCCACGCACTCGACTCCGGCGCCGACCCGGTGCCGATCGTCGCCGCCTTCGCGATGAAGGTCCGCACGATGGCCAAGGTCGCCGGCGCGCGCGGGTCGAACGCCTCCTCGCTCGGGCTCGCCCCCTGGCAGGTCGACCGCGCCCGGCGCGACCTCCAGGGCTGGGACGACGAGGGACTCGCCGCGGCGATCGAGGCCCTCGCCGCGACCGACGCTGCCGTGAAGGGAGCCGAGCGCGACCCGGTGTTCGCGCTCGAGCGGCTCGTGGGCGTGATCAGCGCCCGAGGTCGCGCGTTGGCCTGAGCTCGACCGGGACCGAGCCCGGTCCCGCACGCCCGTCGGGCCGCACGATCCGGGAACGCCGAAGGGCCCCGCGCCGTCACCGGCGGGGACCCTTCAGTCGAATGCTGCGTCGCTCAGAGCGCGGCGACCTGCTTCGCGATCGCCGACTTGCGGTTCGCGGCCTGGTTCTTGTGGATGACGCCCTTGCTCACGGCCTTGTCGAGCTTGCGGGTCGCGACGCGGAGTGCGGCGGTCGCCTTCTCCTTGTCGCCCTCGGCGATGGCCTTGCGGGTGGCGGTGATGACGGTCTTGAGCTCGCTCTTCACGGCCTTGTTGCGCTCCTGCGCCTTCAGGTTGGTGCGGATGCGCTTGATCTGCGACTTGATGTTTGCCACGTGGTTCGTCTTTCGTGTGTTCTGCGGGTACCGGGAGTTGCCGCAATCGGTAGAGGGGCCGTCGCGGCGCATCGTGCGGGGTGGGACCCACACGCAAGCCAACAGGCAACGATACCAGCAAGGGGCGGGCGACGCCAAAGCACGAGCGGTCCTCAGGCGTCGGCGCCGAGCGCCTCCCGTCGGGCGGCGCGGAGCTCGAGTTCGGCGACCGCGCCGAGCACGACGGCGGTGAACTCCGCGGGTCGAACGAGGCTGACGAGGTGCGTCGCACCCTCGATGTGCACGAGCCGTCCGTCGCGGGCTGCCCGCAGCATCCGTCGCTCCTCGATCCGGAAATGGTCGTACCGGCCGTTGACGAACCAGATCGGCACGGTCACGGCGCCGATCGCGGCCTCGATGTCGAGCCGTGCGACCGCATCGATGGCGGGCTGCATCACGTCGAGCGCGACACCGCCGGCGATGACGTCGTCGACGGCCGCGGGGGAGAGGAACACCCGCGCCATCGCGTCGTTCAGGCCGCGGCCGCGGTCGGGGAGCCGACGGATCGCGCCCGCGAGCGCCAGGTACCCGCGCAGCCCCGCGCCCCGCGGGCGGGTTCCGCAGGAGGCGGCCACGAGGCCGTCCAGGCGATGCGGATGCCGCGCCGCGTACTCGATCGCGAGGTAGCCGCCGAGGCTCAGGCCCACGAGGAGCCGCGGCACCGTCGGGTCGGCGGTGCCGAGCGCCTCGTCGATCGCGCGCATCGCCGCGTCGAGCGTGAACGCCTCGCCGAGCCGCCTCCCGTGGCCCGGCAGGTCGACGGTGACGACGTCGAGGTCGCGGTGGGACAGCCGCGCGACCTGGCCGCGCCACATGGTCGCCGACGTGCGGATGCCGTGGACGAGGACGACCGTCGCGCGCGCCATCCGTCAGCCCGCCCGGATGGCGCCGAGCTCGCGCGCCTTCGCGACGGCGGCCGTGCGCGACCCGACGCCGAGCTTGGTGAAGATGTGCACGAGGTGGGACTTGACGGTCGCCTCGCTGAGGAAGAGCGCCTGCCCGATCTCGCGGTTCGTGCTCCCCGCCGCGACGAGCGCGAGCACCTCCGACTCGCGCACGGTGAGGCGCTGGTCGGGGCTGCGCTGCGATGCGTCGAGACGGGACGCGACCGCCGGCGCGAGCGCCGACTCGCCCGACGCGGCCGCGCGGATGGCGGACACGAGCTCGCCGGGCGGAGCATCCTTGAGCAGGTATCCGCTCGCGCCGGCCTCGATGGCGCCCAGGATGTCGGCGTCGGTGTCGTAGTTGGTGAGCACGAGGACGCGCGGCGCACCCGCGGTCGCTCGGATCCGGCGGGTCGCGTCGACCCCCTGCAGGCGGCCCGGGAACTGCAGGTCCATCAGCACGAGGTCGACGCCCGGCCCGGCGGCGAGCGCCACGGCCTCTTCCGCGGTCGCGGCCTCGCCGACCACCGAGAGGTCGGGCTCGGCCTCGAGGAGCGCCCGCATCCCCGCCCTGACCACCGGATGATCGTCGCTCAGCACGAGCCGGATCATCCGTTCACCGCCGGGATGCGCACGGACAGGGCGGTGCCGCTGCCCGGGGCGGACTCCACGTCGGCGGTGCCGCCGAGCGCCTCGGCGCGCTGCCGGATGGCCCGCAGGCCGAACGATGCGGCGTCCGGTCCCTCGGACTCGAGCGAGGCCGGGTCGAATCCGAGGCCGTCGTCCACCACGTCGAGCGCCACCTCGTCGCCGAAGTAGCTGAGCGTCATCTCGGCGCGCGCCGCCTCGGCGTGCTTGACGACGTTCGAGAGCGAGCCCTGCGCGATGCGCAGCAGCGTCGCCTCGATCGACATGGGCAGCGGCACCGGTTCGCCGCTCAGCGAGAACGAGATCCGGGTGCGCGAGCCGGCCTGGGCGGCCTGCTCGTTCGTGGCGGAGGCGAGCCGGCGGAGCGCGCCCGGAAGGGTCTGCTCATCGAGCGCGGGCGGGGTGAGCTCGCGGATGAACCGACGCGTCTCCTGCAGGTTGTCGGCGGCGGTCTCGCGCGCCAGGCGGAGCCGGTCGCGAACCGCGTCGTCGTCGACGTCGCGCTCGGCGGCGTGCAGGAGCATCTGGATGCTCGACAGGCCCTGCGCGACCGTGTCGTGGATCTCGCGCGCGATGCGCTCGCGCTCGGCGAGCGTGCCCGCCTCGCGGCTCGCCGCGGCGAGCTCCTCGCGGGTGGCGAGGAGGTCGAGGATGAGCGACTGCCGCTCGCGAGACTCGACGGCCATCGCTCGGTACCCGAGGCCGATGATGACGGCGACCCCGGCCGAGATGAACGGTCCGAGGATGCTGCCGACCTCGAACCCGAGGTGCGAGGTCGTGCTCCAGACGCTCAGCAGGAAGGTCACGCCGACCAGCGGCACCGCGAAGCGGGCCGGGAGCACGTGCAGCTCGAGGAAGAACAGCGGGAACGCCAGGAACGCGGCATCCGGGGTGAGCGCGGCGAGGCCGAGCCAGAAGCCGAGCAGCATGACCAGCCATCCGGCGCGCATCCAGGGCGAGACGACCTGGTGGGCCGTGACGACGCCGACGGCGTAGGTGCCGACGAAGGCGATCGAGAGGATGGCGATCGCGACGAGCTGCGCATCGGCGCTGAACACCGCCCGCGCGAGGACGAACACGGTGAGCCCGACGACGAGCACGTGCAGCCCGACGCGCAGGGACCGGAAGACGGGGCGCAGCGCCGACGGCTGCACCCGTCCGACGAGTGGGGCATCGAGCACGGTCATGGTGCGTTTCAGCGTAGTCCCGGGGCCTCCGGGCGGCATCCGTCGAAAGTGGGATCGCGCGCATGGGAGAATCGTGGGGATGTCTCCGAGAGCCGCTGAACCACCGGTGCCCGCCGCCACCGAACCCGCGCTGATCCGCAACTTCTGCATCATCGCGCACATCGACCACGGCAAGTCGACGCTCGCCGACCGCATGCTGCAGATCACCGGCGTGGTCGCCGACCGCGACATGCGCGCGCAGTACCTCGACCGCATGGACATCGAGCGCGAGCGCGGCATCACGATCAAGAGCCAGGCCGTGCGCATGCCGTGGGAGCTCGGCGGCACGGGCTACGCCCTGAACATGATCGACACGCCGGGTCACGTCGACTTCAGCTATGAGGTGTCCCGCTCGCTCGCCGCGTGCGAGGGCGCGATCCTCCTCGTGGATGCCGCCCAGGGCATCGAGGCGCAGACGCTCGCGAACCTGTACCTGGCGCTCGAGAACGACCTCGAGATCATCCCGGTGCTGAACAAGATCGACCTGCCGGCCGCGGAGCCGGAGAAGTACGCCCGCGAGCTCGCCGACCTCATCGGCGGCTCTCCGGACGACGTGCTGCGCGTCTCGGGCAAGACCGGGATGGGCGTCGAGGACCTGCTCGACCGGGTGGTCGAGCGCATCCCCGCCCCGGTGGGCGACGCGGACGCCCCGGCGCGGGCGATGATCTTCGACTCCGTCTACGACAGCTACCGCGGCGTCGTCACCTACGTCCGCATGGTCGACGGCCAGCTGAACCCGCGCGAGCGCATCCAGATGATGTCGACGAAGGCGACGCACGAGATCCTCGAGATCGGCGTGAGCGCCCCCGAGCCGACGCCCACCAAGGGCCTCGGCGTCGGCGAGGTCGGCTACCTGATCACCGGCGTGAAGGACGTGCGCCAGTCGAAGGTCGGCGACACCGTGACGAGCGCCGCGAAGCCCGCGCCCGAGCCGCTCGCCGGCTACACCGAGCCGCTGCCGATGGTCTTCTCGGGGCTGTACCCGATCGACGGCAGCGACTACCCCGAACTCCGCGAGGCGCTCGACAAGCTCAAGCTGTCGGATGCCGCGCTGGTCTACGAGCCCGAGACGTCGGTGGCGCTCGGCTTCGGCTTCCGATGCGGGTTCCTCGGCCTGCTCCACCTCGAGATCGTGACGGAGCGCCTGCGTCGCGAGTTCGGCCTCGACATCATCGCGACCGCGCCGTCCGTCGTCTACGAGGTCACGACCGAGGACAAGAAGACGGTCACGGTCACCAACCCGAGCGAGTTCCCCACCGGCGGGAAGATCGCCGAGGTGCGCGAGCCCATCGTCAAGGCCGCGATCCTCGCGCCGAAGGACTACGTCGGCACCATCATGGAGCTCTGCCAGTCGCGTCGCGGCACGCTGCTCGGCATGGAGTACCTCGGCGAGGATCGCGTGGAGATCCGATACCACATGCCGCTCGGCGAGATCGTGTTCGACTTCTTCGACAACCTGAAGTCGAAGACCGCCGGGTACGCGTCGCTCGACTACGAGCCCGCCGGCGACCAGGCCGCCGACCTCGTGAAGGTCGACATCCTGCTGCAGGGCGAGCAGGTCGACGCGTTCAGCGCGATCGTGCACCGCGACAAGGCGTACGCGTACGGCGTGCTGATGACCGGGCGCCTGCGCGAGCTCATCCCTCGGCAGCAGTTCGAGGTGCCGATCCAGGCGGCGATCGGCGCGCGCATCATCGCGCGCGAGTCGATCCGCGCCATCCGCAAGGACGTCCTCGCGAAGTGCTACGGCGGCGACATCACCCGCAAGCGCAAGCTCCTCGAGAAGCAGAAGGAGGGCAAGAAGCGCATGAAGATGGTCGGCCGCGTCGAGGTGCCCCAGGAGGCGTTCATCGCCGCGCTCTCGGGCGAGACCGAGAAGAAGGACGCCAAGAAGTAGTCGGACGCGTGGGCGGCAGCGCGTCGCCCCGCGAGCAGCGCGGGCGGTCGATTCCGGCCGCGGCGCGGCGCCGAAGTACGATGTTCGGATGACTCGACGCAGCACGTTCACCGACCAGTCGGTGACCTACGGCGCGATCGGCGCGACCCTCGACCCCGACCTGCTGCGCTATCCGCCCGCAGGGTTCCGGCCCGCGGAGGACTCCGTCAGGCTCGGTTCCGGTCGCGACCGCTTCGATCGCGCCGCCGAGGAGCTCATGACGTGGGGCGTGCAGAAGGGCGCCGGATTCGACGTCGCCGACATCGCCCCCGGGACCGGCGCGCAGTACACGGGCATCGTCTACGACGCCGACGGGTCGCCGCGGTCCGACCAGCCGTCGGCGCGGAGCGAGCAGCGATTCGCCGCCGACGGCACGCCGTTCGTCTCGGCGGGCATGACCGCGACGCTCAAGCGCCGCGGGCGCCTGCGCACGCGCTCCATCCCGATCCTCGTGGTGTACGTCGTCGACGAGCCGGGGCGGATCGGATTCGCCTACGGCACGGCCGGCGAGGCCCCGGAGCACGGCGAGGAGTCGTTCGTGCTGGAGCACCGCGACGACGACACCGTCTGGCTCACGATCCGCTCGGCGCTCGAGCCTCGGGGCGGCATCCACCGCCTGGTCGCGCCGCTCGTGCGACGTCGTCGCCGCGACCTCACGCGCGACGAGCTCCGCGCCCTGCACCCCGCCTACACCTGACGTGGCCGGTCCGCTCCCGATCGCCGACCCGGCGCCCGCCGACGGCCTGCTGCCCGGCGGGGCGACGACGGATGCCGCGACGCGCGCGTTCGGCGTCTACGTGCACGTCCCGTTCTGCCGGGTCCGCTGCGGGTACTGCGACTTCAACACCTACACCGCGGGCGAGCTCCGCGGCGTGACGCAGGCGCAGTACGCCGACCAGGCGATCGACGAGATCCGCTTCGCGCGCGGGGTGCTCGCCGCATCCGGCGCCCCGGACCGGGCGGCGCGGACCGTCTTCTTCGGCGGCGGCACGCCGACGATGCTCCCGGCCGCCGACCTCGTTCGGATGCTGGCGGGCGTGCGCGACGAGTTCGGGATCGCCGACGGCGCCGAGGTCACCACCGAGGCGAACCCCGACTCGGTCGGGCCCGACGACCTGAAGCGGCTGGCCGACGGCGGGTTCACGCGCGTGTCGTTCGGCATGCAGTCGGCGGTGCCGCACGTGCTCGCGGCACTCGACCGCACCCACGACCCGGCGCGGGTGCCGCTCGTGGTGCGCTGGGCGCGCGCCGCCGGCCTCGACGTCAGCCTCGACCTGATCTACGGCACGCCGGGGGAGTCGCTCGACGACTGGCGCACCAGCGTCGACGCGGTGGTGGCCGAACGCCCCGACCACGTGAGCGCCTACGCGCTCATCGTGGAGGACGGCACGAAGCTGGCGCGGCAGATCCGCCGCGGCGAGCTCGCGCCGATCGACGACGACCTGACCGCCGACATGTACGAGCTGGCCGACGACCGGCTCACCGCAGCCGGATACGAGTGGTACGAGGTCTCGAACTGGGCGACCGGTGACTCGCACCGTTCCCGTCACAACCTCGGCTACTGGCGCGGCGACGACTGGTGGGGCATCGGCCCCGGGGCGCACAGCCACGTGGGCGGGGTCCGCTGGTGGAACGCCAAGCATCCCGCCGCCTACGCGGAGCGCCTCGCGGCCGGGGTCTCGCCCGCCGTCGGCCGGGAGACGCTCGATGCGGCGACGCGCGAGACCGAGCGGGTTTTGCTCCTCACCCGGATCCGCGAGGGACTCGAGGTCGCGTCGCTGCGCACCGCCGGCCGGCACGCGGTCGCCGGACTGATCGCCGACGGCCTCGTGGACGCGAAGAACGCCCTCGCCGGGCGACTCACGCTGACCCGGCGAGGGCGTCTGCTGGCCGACGCCGTCGTGCGGCGCCTGCTCGAGGAGTGATCAGCTCACGAACTTGATTGCGAGCGGGTAGGTGTACGGTTCGCCCTTGTTCGCGGTCACCGCTGCGATGATGCTGAACACGATGCGGACGATGTACACGGCAACCAGCAGCGGGACGCCGATGACGGCGAGGATCACCGTGACCGACAGTATCCAGCCGACAACCTCGGCAATGAGCATTGTCAACTGGAAGTTCAACGCGGTGGCCGAGTGATTCCGCACGAAGGCCCCGCGGTCCTTCAACACCAGGTAACCGATCAGAGAAGGCCAGAATGCGAAGATCGCGCCGCCGATGTGGATCAGGGTGGCCCACAGCCGCTGGTCGGGCGGGCTCATCTCCTGGGCCGCGCCGGCGGGTCCGCCCGCGGGCGGGGGCGGCGGGGGCGTCCCGCCGGGAGGGGGAGGCGGAGGCGGCGGGGGAGCGGCGTCGCCCGGAGGCGGCGTGCTCGGCGGGTTGGGCGGTGTGGGAGGTGGTGCGTCGGACATGATGCTGGCTCCTTGGTCGGTCGCACGCCGTGTCGCGAGGCGTTTCCTCATGCTGGCACAGGGCGACGCGCCGGTCGAGGGGTCTCGGACCGGCGCGTCGCGGGTCGCCGGCGACTACTTGATGAGTCGCAGTGCGAAGGGGTAGCGGTAGTGGCGGCCCTCCTTGGCCTGCAGGAACGCGATCACCGAGAAGACGACGCCGAGGATCCACGGCACGTACAGCAGGATGCCGAGCACGGCGCCGACGCCGAAGGTGACGACCGTGAGGATGGTCACGACGATCCAGAGGGCCACCGTGGCCAGGGTCAGGGTGATCTGGAAGTTCAGCGCCTCCTTCGCCTCGGTGTTCGTGAACGAGCCGCGGTCCTTGAAGACGAGCCAGATGATGAGCGACGGCAGGATGCCGAGGATGCCGCCGAGGTGGGCGAACGAGCCCCACTGGACGTCCTGCTCGTGCGAGAGCGGCGCGGCGGGCTGGGGAGCGGGCTGGGGCGTGGGGTCGGTCATGCGGGACGAGGCCTTTCGGGTTGAGGGGGATGCCGTGGTCGTCCGCCCGCGCGGGGGCGATCGCCCGTGGCGATGCACACGCTACTGCCGAGGGGCGCGGCCCGGCAACGGTGGCGTGGAGGAATCTCGCGGTAGGATTGGCAGTCACGCGAACCGAGTGCTAAGCCGGGTCCGCGGGACGGTCGGTCGTGGAGGGAAGCGAGGGTCATGGTCTCGGAACGCAGTCTCGCCGTCCTCCGCGCGATCGTGCAGGACTACGTCGCCTCGCGCGAGCCGGTCGGATCCAAGACCATCGTCGAGCGCCACCACTTCGGCGTGTCGGCGGCGACCATCCGCAACGACATGGCCCTGCTCGAGGAGGAGGAGCTCATCGCGGCCCCGCACACCTCGTCGGGGCGCATCCCCACCGACAAGGGCTACCGGGTCTTCGTCGATCAGCTCGCCGACATCCGGCCCCTCACCACCGCCCAGCGGCACGCGATCGAGACCTTCCTCGGCGAGTCGAACGACCTCGACGAGCTGCTCGCACGGACGGTGCGCCTGGTCTCCCAGCTGACCCGCCAGCTCGCCGTCGTGCAGTACCCCAGCTTCACCCGCGCCCGCGTGCGCCACGTCGAGCTGGTCTCGCTCGCGCCGACCCGGGTGCTCTGCATCCTCATCTCGGACTCGGGCCAGGTCGAGCAGCGGCTCGCCGAGCTCGACCAGCCGGTCGACGAGGAGACGCTGCACCGGCTCCGCAACCGCCTCAACGAGGTCGCCGCAGGGCTCACGATGACGGATGCCGCGGCCGCGCTGTCCCACGAGACCGCCGACGCCGACCGCGCCCACGCCGAGGTGCTCCGCACCCTCGCGGCGACGCTCGCCGACCAGGCGAAGCTGACCCGGAGCGATCGGCTGGTCGTCGCCGGCGCCGCGAACCTCGTCCGCACCGAGCAGGACTTCGCCGGCAACATCCTCGGCGTCATCGAGGCGATCGAGGAGCAGGTCGTGATCCTCCGGCTCTTCGGCGAGATGAACGCCGACGAGCCCCTCGCCGTGCGCATCGGCCGCGAGAACGCGGCCTACGGGCTCGGCGAGACCTCCGTCGTGTCGAGCGCGTTCGAGATCCCGGGGCGCGACGTGTCGCGACTGGGGATCGTCGGTCCGACCCGCATGGACTACTCACAGAGCATGGCCGCCGTACGCGCGGTGGCCCGGTACCTCTCGCGAACGCTCGGCGAGAACTGACCCGCGCGGAGCCGCCCGAGCGGCGGCATCCGTCACCGGCAATCGAAAGGAATCCGCCTCCGTGGCAGACCACTACGAGGTCCTCGGCGTCTCCCGCGACGCCAGCCCCGACGAGATCAAGAAGGCGTACCGCCGCCTCGCCCGCGAACTGCACCCCGACGTGAACCCCGGCGCCGAGGCGTCCGAGCGCTTCAAGCAGGTCACGCACGCGTACGACGTGCTGTCCGACCCGAAGCAGCGTCAGCAGTACGACCTCGGCGGCGGACAGGGCGGGTTCAACGGCGCCGGCTTCGGCGGCTTCGGCGACATCTTCGAGACGTTCTTCGGCGCCGGGCAGGCCAGCCGCGGCCCCCGTTCACGTCGCGAGCGGGGCCAGGACGCGCTGATCCGGCTCGAGGTCGGCCTCGAGGACGTGATCTTCGGCACGCACCGCGACATCGAGGTCGACACCGCGGTGACCTGCGAGACCTGCCACGGCTCGTGCTGCCAGCCCGGGACCTCGCCAGTCACGTGCGACATCTGCGGCGGCACCGGGCACATCCAGCGCGCCGTCCGCTCGCTCCTCGGCAACGTGATGACCTCGAGCCCGTGCGGCTCGTGCCGCGGCTACGGCACGATCATCGCCACGCCGTGCGCCACCTGCCAGGGGCAGGGCCGCGTCCGCGCCCGGCGCACCGTCTCGGTCGACGTCCCGGCCGGCGTCGACACCGGCGTCCGGCTGCAGATGCCGGGCTCCGGCGAGGCCGGCCCCGCCGGCGGACCCAACGGCGACCTCTACCTCGAGGTCAAGGTGAAGAACCACGAGGTGTTCAGCCGCAACGGCGACGACCTCCTGTGCACCCTCGAGGTGCAGATGACCGACGCGGTCCTCGGCACGACGGCGAAGGTGGCGGCGCTCGACGGCGACGTCGACCTCGAGCTGAAGCCCGGCGTGCAGTCCGGCGAGATCCTGACCGTGCGAGACCGGGGCATCACGCACCTGCGCGGCGCAGGCCGCGGCGACCTCAAGGTCGCGGTGCACGTCGTCACGCCGACCAAGCTCAGCCACAAGGAGCGCGAGCTCGTGCAGCAGCTCGCCAAGCAGCGCAAGGCGCAGCCGCCCCAGCTCGGGCACTTCCAGCAGGGCCTGTTCGCGCGGCTGCGCGACCGGTTCCTCGGGTGACGCAGGCTCGGATGCCGCGATGAGCAGCCTCTACCTCGACGAGGACCTCGACCTCGACGGCGTCGCCGCCGGGGACGAGGTCGTGCTCGCGGGCGATGAAGCGCGGCACGCGGTGACGGTCGCGCGCGTGCGCGTCGGCGAGCGCGCGGCGGTCGGCGACGGCCGGGGACGGATCGTCTCCGGAACGGTCACCGCGGCCGAGCCGCGCCGGCTCGAACTGGTGGTCGACGCGGTGCGCGACGAGCCCGAGCCGTCGCCGCGGCTCACCCTCGTGCAGGCGCTCGCGAAGGGCGACCGCGACGAGCTTGCCGTGCAGGCCGCGACCGAACTCGGCGTCGACCGGATCGTGCCGTGGTCGGCCAGGCGCTCGGTGTCGCGCTGGGAGGGACCGAAGGCAGAGAAGGGGCGGGCCCGCTGGACTGCGATCGTCCGCGAGGCGGTCAAGCAGTCGATCAGGTCGCGGATTCCATCGGTCGAGCCCGTCGCAGCGACGCGCGAGCTCCCGGCGCGACTGCAGGGCGAGCGGATGCTGCTGCTCGTGCCGGGCGCCGAGACCCCGCTCGGCGGCATCCGTCACGACGGTCGCGACCTCGCGCTCGTGGTCGGGCCGGAGGGCGGTATGGACCCGGCCGAGATCGAGCGGCTGGTGGAGGCGGGCGGCGAGCCGGTGCGGCTCGGCGAGTCGGTGCTGCGCACCTCGACCGCCGGGCCTGCGGCGATCGCGGTGCTGTCGGTCGCGCTCGGGCGGTGGTGAGGCATCCGTCGCTACGATGGTGGGATGAGCGGAACCGCCGAACCCACGGTCTTCGAGCGCATCGCCGCGGGTGAGATCCCGGCGCGCATGGTCGTCGAGACCGATCGCGTGATCGCGTTCCACGACATCGCGCCCCAGGCGCCCGTCCACGTCATCGTGACGCCTCGCTCGGGCGAGTACCGCGACGTCGTCGAACTGGCGGCGGGCGACCCCGGGCTGCTCGCCGAGCTCGTGTCGGTCGCGCGCGGCATCGCCGACGACCTCGCCGGCGGCCAGTTCCGCCTGGTCTTCAACACGGGGCCCGCCGCGGGCCAGACCGTGTTCCACGTCCACGCCCACGTGCTCGGCGGCGGGCTCGAGGAGGGGTCGCTTGGCGGGCGCTGACGATTCGGGCGAGGCCCGGCCCCTCGCTCCCGAAGCACGCCCCGACGAGGAGCGGCTCCACGTCGACGGCATCGCGATGGTCCGGCTGCTGGGCCCGCAGGACCGCCTGCTCACGACCATCGAGCGTGAGTACCCCGGCGTCGAGGTGCACGTGCGCGGCAACGAGATCGCGATCCGCGGCGACGACGACGATCGCCGGCGGGTGCGCCGCTTGATCGAGGAACTGCTCGAACTCGTCCGCGGCGGCGAGGACCCGACGCCCATCGAAGTGAGGAGCTCCGCCCGCATGCTCGACGCCGACCCGAACTCCCGGCCGTCCGAGGCGCTGGGGCAGGTGATCGTGTCCGCCCGGGGCCGCTCCATCCGGCCCAAGACCGAGGGCCAGCGCGCCTACGTCGACGCCATCGACGAGCACACCATCGTGTTCGGCATCGGGCCGGCCGGAACCGGGAAGACCTACCTCGCGATGGCCAAGGCCGTGCAGGCGCTGCAGCGCAAGGAGGTGAACCGCATCATCCTCACACGCCCCGCCGTGGAGGCGGGGGAGCGGCTCGGCTTCCTGCCCGGCACCCTGACGGAGAAGATCGACCCGTACCTGCGGCCGCTCTACGACGCGCTGAACGAGATGATGGATCCCGAGCTCGTGCCCAAGCTCCTCGCCTCTGGCACGGTCGAGGTCGCCCCGCTCGCCTACATGCGCGGGCGCACGCTCAACGACTCGTTCGTCGTGCTCGACGAGGCGCAGAACACCACGCCCGAGCAGATGAAGATGTTCCTCACCCGGCTCGGGTTCGGCTCGCGAATGGTCGTGACCGGCGACATCACGCAGGTCGACCTGCCGGGCGGCTCGTCGGGCCTCCGGCTCGTCACCCGCATCCTCGACGGCGTCGACGACATCCACTTCGCGAGGCTCACGAGCGACGACGTCGTGCGCCACAGCCTCGTCGGTCGCATCATCGACGCCTACACCGAGTACGACCAGCGGGCGCAGGCCCAGCGATTCGAGCGGGAGCAGGCACGCGAGTTCGCCAACCGCGCGGAGCGCCGCGGCGCCGACCGGCGCGGTGCGAGCGGGCCGCGCGACCACCTGCCCAGGAAGAGGAGCACGTGAGCATCGAGGTCAACAACGAGTCCGCCGTCGAGGTCGACGAGGCGGCGCTCCAGCGGCTCGCGGTGTACGCGCTCGACGCCCTGCACGTCCACCCGGACGCCGAGCTGGCCATCGTCCTCGTCGACGAGGGCGCCATGGAGCAGCTCCACGTGCAGTGGATGGACGAGCCCGGCCCCACGGACGTGCTCAGCTTCCCGATGGACGAGCTGCGCCCGGGCACCGAGGACCAGCCCGCACCGCCCGGACTGCTGGGCGACGTCGTCCTCTGCCCGCAGGTCGCCGAATCGCAGGCGAAGGCCGCCGGGCACTCGCTGCTCGACGAGCTGCAGCTGCTCACCGCGCACGGCATCCTCCACCTGCTGGGGTTCGACCACGCCGAACCCGAGGAGGAGCGCGAGATGTTCGGACTGCAGCGCGACCTGCTCGTCGGCTTCGCGATGCAGGAGCGCCGCCGCTGACCATGATCCTGCCCTGGCTCTTCCTCGCCGCGGCCCTGGTCCTCGTCGGCTTCGGCGGTCTCATGGCCGCGGTCGATTCGGCCATCGGCGTCAGCTCCCGCGCCGACCTCGTCGAGATGTCCGTCGGCGCGCGGGCCGAGCGCTCCCTCCGCGCCATCGCCGACGACACCGGAGCGCACGTCAATGCCGTGAACTTCATGCGCATCCTCACGGAGACGACGGCGGCGGTGCTCGTCACGCTCGCGTTCACGTTCTTCCTCGACGACGTGGGGCTGGTCCTGCTCGTGTCGGCGCTGATCATGACCGCGGTGTCGTTCGTGCTCGTCGGTGCGAGCCCGCGCAGCGTGGGCCGGGCCCACGCGGCCACGGTGCTCCGGCTCGCCGCGCCGATCGTGCGCTTCGTGCGCCTGCTGCTCGGCCCGCTCGCGAACGCGCTCGTCGCGCTCGGCAACCGCGTGACGCCGGGCCGGGTCCGGTTCGCGGGCGTCTCCAGCGAGGAGCAGTTGCTCAGCATGGTCGACGAGGCCACCGAGCTCGAGGTGCTCGACCAAGGCGACCGCGAGCTCATCCACTCGATCTTCGAGTTCAACGACACCCTCGTCCGCGAGGTCATGGTGCCCCGCACCGACATGGTGACCATCGACCAGTCGGCGCACCTGCCGCAGGCCATGGCGCTGTTCCTGCGGGCGGGATACTCGCGCATCCCCGTGGTCGAGCGCGAGGCCGACGACATCGCCGGGGTGCTCTACCTCCGCGACCTCGCCAAGCTCGGGTTCGAGCGCCCGCTCGACGCGGAGTCGCTCACCGTCGGCGACCTCGCCCGCCCCGCCGTGTTCGTCCCGGAGTCGATGAAGGCCGATGCGCTGCTGCGCCAGATGCAGACGGAGTCGAACCACCTGGCGATGGTCGTCGACGAGTACGGCGGCATCGCCGGCCTCGTCACCATGGAGGACCTGATCGAGGAGCTCGTCGGCGACATCTCGGACGAGTACGACCGCGAGGCCGCGCAGGTCGAGGAGCTCGGCGAGGGCCGGTTCCGGATCAACGCGCGACTGCCGGTCGACGAGCTCGGCGAGCTGTTCGGCCTCGACCTCGACGACGAGGACGTCGACTCGGCCGGCGGGCTGCTGGCGAAGGAGCTCGGCCGACTGCCGCAGCCGGGCGATCGGGCCGCGGTCAGCGGGCTGACGCTCGAGGCGGAGCGCACCGAGGGACGCCGCAAGCGCATCGCGACGATCCTCGTCGAGGCCGACCAAGCACTGATCGACGTGCGCGCCGCGTTCGCGGGCGACGACGCCGCATCCATCGAGGGAGAGCGACCATGACCGACTACCGCGCAGGATTCGTCTCGTTCGTCGGCCGGCCCAACGTGGGCAAGTCGACGCTCACCAACGCGCTGGTGGGCGAGAAGGTCGCGATCACGAGCTCGAAGCCCCAGACCACGCGTCGCGCCATCCGGGGCATCGTGCACCGTGAGTACGGCCAGCTGATCGTCGTGGACACGCCGGGGCTGCATCGCCCGCGCACGCTCCTGGGGGAACGCCTCAACTCGCTCGTGCAGACCACGCTCGGCGACGTCGACGTGATCGGCTTCTGCGTGCCGGCGAACGAGGCGATCGGCCCGGGCGACCGGTTCATCAACGAGCAGCTCGACCCGTACCCGCGGGCGAAGAAGGTCGCGATCGTGACGAAGACGGATGCCGCGGGCAAGGGCAAGGTCGCCGAGCAACTGCTCGCCGTCTCGCAGTTGCGCGAGTGGGACGCGATCATCCCCGTCTCCGCACCGAAGGGCGAGCAGCTCGACGTGCTGGTCGACGAGCTGCTGCAGCTCATGCCCCAGTCGGAGCAGCCGCTCTACCCGGCCGAGACCACGACCGACGAGGACACGGCCGAGCGCATCGCGGAGTTCGTGCGCGAGGCCGCGCTCGAGGGCGTCTCCGACGAGCTGCCCCACTCGATCGCCGTGACCGTGGACGACATGATCGAGCGCGAGGACAAGGACCTGCTCGAGGTCTACGCGAACCTGTACGTCGAGCGCGACAGCCAGAAGGGCATCATCATCGGCAAGGGCGGCTCGCGGCTCCGCGAGGTCGGCGAGCGCGCACGCGCGCAGATCGAGCAGCTGCTCGGCCGGAAGGTCTACCTGGCGCTGCACGTCAAGGTCGCGAAGGACTGGCAGCGCGACCCGAAGCAGCTCGGCCGCCTCGGGTTCTGACGCCCGTGGCGGGTCCGTCTTCGCGACACGGAGTCGGGCCGTTCGTGGTGTTCGACTGCGACGGCGTGCTCGTCGACTCGGAGCGTCTCGTGCAGCGCGTGGAGATCCAGCTCATCACCGAGCTGGGCTGGCCGATCACGCTGGAGGAGATCCGGAGCGAGCACCTCGGCAGGTCCGCCGCCGAGGTCATGGCCAACATCGAACGACGGATCGGCCGGGCGATCCCGGATGACTTCGTCCGACGCCGCGATGACCTGCTCAGGGTGTCGTTCACGACGGAGCTCGAGGCCGTGGCGGGTGTGCGCGAGGCGCTGGACGAGCTGGACGCCCGGGGGTACCGCTCTTGCATCGCGTCGTCCGGCACCCACGACCGGATGCGGCTCACGCTCGGGCGGACGGGCCTGCGGTCCCGGTTCGAGGGGCGGATCTTCAGCGCGAGCGAAGTGGAACGGGGCAAGCCTGAGCCCGACCTGTTCCTGCATGCCACACGGCGGATGGGGGTGGCGCCGTCGGACTGCGTCGTCGTCGAGGACAGCCCGGCGGGGATCACGGCCGCCGGGCGCGCGGGCATGCGATCCATCGGGTTCGCCGCCGACACCCCCGCCTCCCTGCTCCGCGGGGCGGACCTCACGATCGAGCACATGGATTCGCTCGTCGAGACGATCAGCCGGCTCTCTAGAACTGACCTCGGGCCGCGGTCGTCCGTGCCGCCCGGTTCAGGTCCCGACGCCGAGTGCCGCGAACGCGTTGCCGGCCTGGAACACCGCGAGCGCGAGCACCAGCGCGACGGGCGGGATCCACGCGGCGCGGCGACCTGAGCGGATCAAGGCGATCGAGGCGACGAGGGCGAGGATGCCGACGACGATGGTGCCGAACCGCGCGATGTGGTGGCCCGCGAGGATCACTCCGTAGTCGCATTCGGTCACGGGCGGATTGCACCGGTCGCCGACGAAGAACACGACGACCGCATACCACGCCAGGGCCGCCAGCGCCGGCGCGAGCATGACCAGGCCGACGACGGTCAGGCCGCGATCGGCGGCATCGGCGGGGGGTCGAACGGGGCTCGGCTGCACGGATCGAGCATGGCACGCGCCGTCGTCGATGACGGGACTGCCGCTCCGCCCCGCGCGGATGTTAG
This sequence comes from Agromyces arachidis, assembly GCF_052805135.1. Classification (NCBI taxonomy): domain Bacteria; kingdom Bacillati; phylum Actinomycetota; class Actinomycetes; order Micrococcales; family Microbacteriaceae; genus Agromyces; species Agromyces arachidis. The sequence goes on along the minus strand of NZ_JBRBDK010000008.1, from coordinate 58,031 downwards.
CCTTGTCGCGTGCTTCACGGCCTGCTTCTCCTTAGCTGCCGCAGCGAGTCCTAGTTCACAGGCCTCCCTCGCTGCGGAGTCCGTCGTCGGCTGAACCCCCCGAAGAGCGAGAAGAGCACCTCATGAAGAACACCCAGAAGCCCTCCGCGATGCCGGTGCATCGCTACCGCCCGTACGACGAGCAGGTCCGCGTCGACCTGCCGGATCGCACGTGGCCGTCCAACCGCATCGAGAAGGCGCCGCGCTGGTGCGCGGTCGACCTGCGCGACGGCAACCAGGCGCTCATCGACCCGATGAGCCCAGAGCGCAAGCGGATCATGTTCGACCTGCTCGTGCGCATGGGCTACAAGGAGATCGAGGTAGGGTTCCCGTCGGCGAGCCAGACCGACTTCGACTTCGTGCGCAGCCTCATCGACGAGGGCGCCATCCCCGACGACGTCACCATCCAGGTGCTCACCCAGGCCCGGGACCACCTGATCGAGCGCACGTACGAGTCGATCCGCGGGGCGAAGCAGGCGATCGTGCACCTCTACAACTCGACGAGCGTGCTCCAGCGCGAGGTCGTGTTCCGCACCGACAAGCAGGGCATCATCGACATCGCCCTGCACGGCGCGCGCAAGTGCCGCGAGATGGAGGCGACCGTGCCCGGCACGACCGTCTACTACGAGTACTCGCCCGAGAGCTACACGGGCACCGAGCTCGAGTTCGCGGTCGACGTCTGCAACCGGGTGCTCGAGGTGCTCGAGCCGACGCCCGAGCGCAACGTCATCATCAACCTGCCCGCGACCGTCGAGATGGCCACGCCCAACGTGTACGCCGACTCGATCGAGTGGATGTCGCGGCACCTCGCGCACCGCGAGAACGTGATCCTGTCGCTGCACCCGCACAACGACCGCGGCACGGCGATCGCGGCCGCCGAGCTCGGCTACATGGCCGGCGCCGACCGCATCGAGGGCTGCCTGTTCGGCAACGGAGAGCGCACGGGCAACGTCGACCTCGTCGCGCTCGGCATGAACCTCTTCACCCAGGGCATCGACCCGCAGGTCGACTTCTCGGACATGGACGAGATCAAGCGCACCGCCGAGTACTGCAACCAGCTCCCCGTGCACGAGCGCAGCCCCTGGGCGGGCGACCTCGTCTACACCGCGTTCTCCGGCTCCCACCAGGACGCGATCAAGAAGGGCTTCGAGGCGATGGAGGCGCGCGCCGCCGAGCGCGGCGGCACCGTCGACGACCTCGTGTGGGCCGTCCCGTACCTGCCGGTCGACCCGAAGGACATCGGCCGCAACTACGAGGCCGTCATCCGCGTCAACTCGCAGTCGGGCAAGGGCGGCGTCGCCTACCTGCTGAAGAGCGACCACGCGCTCGACCTGCCGCGGCGCCTCCAGATCGAGTTCTCGGGCGTCGTGCAGGCGAAGACGGATGCCGAGGGCGGCGAGGTCACGAGCGACGAGATCTGGCGCATCTTCAACGACGAGTACCTGCCCGCGCCGCAGGATCGCCCCGACGAGAAGTGGGGCCGCTTCGAGCTGCTGTCGATGCGCACCGAGAGCGACCTCACGGGCGACGTGCGCGTGCGCGTGGGCCTGCGCGACGGCGACGAGCGCGTCGACGCCGACGGCTCGGGCAACGGTCCGGTCGCGGCGTTCCTCTCGGTCCTCGCGGCCGAGGGCGTCGACGTCCGCGTGCTCGACTACAGCGAGCACGCGATGTCGGCGGGCGGCGACGCGATGGCCGCGGCCTACGTGGAGTGCCAGGTGGAGGGCCGCACCCTGTGGGGCGTGGGCATCGACGCCGACATCTCCACGGCGTCGCTGAAGGCGGTCGTCTCCGCGGTGAACCGCGCGCTCCGCTCGGTGCGCGCGTCTGAGGGAGCGCAGGAGCCGGCGCTCGCCTGACGTCGCGCGAGGTCCCGGAGCGGCTGGACCACTCCGGGCCGCGGCCGGCGTCAGCCTCGGCGCCAGACCCGCCAGCTCGCGATCGCCCGTTGCTCCGGGAGGCTCCAGCCGAAGCGCACCGAACCCAACCGGATCATCGTCGTGACGACGACGCACGTGATGGCGGCCACGGTGATGTTCGCGCCCAGCGCGACCAGCACGACGATGAGGACGGTGCCCGCCGCCGCGGCGACCGCGTAGAGCGATCCCACGTGCATGAGCGCGATGGGCAGGTTGAGCGACACGTCGCGCAGGATCGAGCCGCCGACCGCCGACACGACGCCGACGAACACCGCGGGCACCTCCGGGAGCCCGAAGGCGAGCGCCTTCGTCGTGCCGATCGCCGCGAACAGCCCGATCGTGACGGCGTCGAGCGCGATGATGAGCGCGTTCAGGCGCGTGAACAGGCGCAGCAGCGCCATCCCCAGCAGCGCCGCGAGCGTCGCGACGACGAGGTACCAGTTGCTCTTCATCGCGGCCGGCAGCTGGTTCAGCAGCAGGTCGCGGAGCAGTCCGCCGCCGAGTCCGACGAGGATGCCGATCAGGGCCACGCCGAGGAGGTCGAGGCGGCGTTCCTTCAGTCGTCCGGCGAACATCGCGCCCTGCAGCGCGCCGATGCCGACCGCCGCGAGGTCCGTCCAGAGCGGGATCGCGAAGGGGGCGACGGTCATGCCTCGGTTGTACCACGACCGCCGTGCACGGATGCTCCGGCGCCCGCGACGTGCTCGGCGAACGTGACGCGGCCGTACGGCTCGCCGGGCACGAGGTTCGCGCCCGAGGCGAACGCGGCGAACCGGGTCCCCGGCAGCCGGAACGGCACCGTCGCGCGACGCGACCCGCGCGCGGCGAGGAACGCGCGCGCGAACTCGCGCGCCGGCTTCGCCTCGGGTCCGCCGATGTCGGGCACGATGCCCGCGGCATCCGTCTCGACCAGCTCGACGAGACGCCGCGCGACGTCGGCGACGGCGATCGGCTGGAAGGAGAACGCGGGGGCGAACACGACCGGCGAGAACCGCTGCACCGCGAAGAGCGAGGCGACGAGGTCGTGGAACTGGGTCGCCCGCAGGGTCGCCCAACGAAGCCGCGATTCGGCCACCAGTCGCTCGGAGGCGCGCTTGCCGCCGTAGTAGGCGAGGGGGATGCGGTCGATCCCGACGATCGACTGGTAGATCAGGCGGGGCCGACCGCTGCGCTCGGCGGCGCGGACGAGCGTACGGGTGATGTCGGTGTCGTCGCGCAGGGTCGTGGCCAGGTGCACCACCACGTCGACTCCCGCGAGCGCCGCGTCGACGCCGTCGCCGGTCTCGAGGTCGCCTCGCACGGTGCCGGCGCCGCCGCCGCGGCTCAGCACGCGCACGGCATGACCGCGCTCGGCGAGGAGGGGGACGACGGCACGCCCGAGCGTGCCGGTCCCGCCGGTGACGAGGATGGTTGCGGACGACGCGGTCACCCGACCATTCTGCCGTCTCCGGGGGCGCTGGGTGCGCGCCGGACGGCGCCGACCGCGGCGGTCGGTGGGAGAATCGACGGGTGCCCGTGTATCGAGATGACGCGGTCGTGCTGCGCACCCACAAGCTGGGCGAGGCCGACCGCATCGTCACGCTGCTCACGCGGCGGCACGGCAAGGTGCGGGCGGTCGCCCGCGGCGTCCGGCGAACCGCGTCGAAGTTCGGTTCGCGGCTCGAGCCGTTCATGGTCGCCGACCTGCAGCTCTACGAGGGCCGCACCCTCGACGTGATCACGCAGGCCGAGACCATCGGCTCGTACGGCGCCGAGATCGTCGACGACTACGAGGCGTACACCGCCGCGAACGCGATGGTCGAGACGGCCGACCGGCTCACCGAGGCCGAGGCCTCGACCCAGCAGTACCTGCTGTTGGTCGGAGCCCTCCGATCGCTGTCGCGGCGCGAGCACGGCGCGGCGCTGACGCTGGACTCCTACCTGCTGCGCGCCCTCGCGATCGCCGGCTGGGCGCCGAGCTTCGTCGACTGCGCCCGCTGCGGGCGCGAGGGGCCGCACACCTCGGTGGTCGTGCAGCTCGGCGGCGTCGTATGCGGCGAGTGCGCGCCGCCCGGGGCGCCCCGGATCGCGCCGTCCACCGTCGAACTGCTCGGTGCGCTCCTCGCGGGCGACTGGACCATGGCGGATGCCGCGCCCGAGCGAGACCGGGCCCAGGCGAGCGGCATCGTCGCGGCGTACACGCAGTGGCACCTCGAGCGCGGCCTGCGCTCCCTCTCCCACGTCTCCCGAGGAACGGCCCCCCAGTGACCCCCAAGCCCTACACCCACAAGGATGCGGTGCCCTACCGCCCGCTCGACTGGACCGGCCAGTATCCGCCGGCGTTCCCCAAGGGCGCCGTGCCCGAGCACGTCGCGATCGTCATGGACGGCAACGGCCGCTGGGCGAACCGGCAGGGACTCACCCGCATCGAGGGGCACAAGGCCGGCGAGGCGGCGCTGCTCGACGTCGTCGCGGGCGCCATCCAGGCCGGGGTGAAGCACCTCTCGGTCTACGCGTTCTCGACCGAGAACTGGAAGCGCTCGCCCGACGAGGTGCGCTTCCTCATGGGCTACAACCGAGACGTGCTGCACCGCCGACGCGACCAGCTCAACGAGTGGGGGGTCCGCATCCGGTGGGCGGGCCGCCGTCCGCGCCTGTGGCGGTCGGTCATCGACGAACTGCAGTACGCCGAACGGCTCACCGCGGGCAACGACACCATGACGCTCACGATGTGCGTGAACTACGGCGGTCGGAACGAGCTCGTCGACGCCGTGCGATCGATCGCCGACGACGTGGCATCCGGGCGCCTGCGCCCCTCGGCGGTCACCGAGAAGCTGATCCAGAAGCGGCTGTACGTGCCCGACCTGCCCGACGTCGACCTCTTCGTGCGGAGTTCGGGGGAGCAGCGCACCTCGAACTTCCTCCTCTGGCAGTCGGCGTACGCCGAGATGGTGTTCCTCGACACCCTCTGGCCCGACTTCGGCCGGGCCGACCTGTGGCACGCGATCGAGCTGTACGCGTCTCGCAACCGCCGCTTCGGCGGCGCGGTCGATGCACCGACCGAGGCCTCCGACGCATAGCGGCCGAGCGGACGCCGCGGCGCCGGCGACCTCCGCACGCACACAACGGCGGATATACGATCCGACTCGCCGGCGCCGAACGGGGATGCTCGGTGTGCCGGATCGTATATCCGCCGTTCTGGTCGGAATACGCCGGGACGAGCATTCGTTCGCATAGGACGTGACGAGCCCCATCAAGATCGACATCTGGTCCGACATCGCGTGCCCGTGGTGCTACATCGGCAAGCGCCACCTCGAGGCGGGCATCGCCGCGCTGGGGGAGGAGGCCCTCGACGTGGAGATCGAGTACCACTCCTACGAGCTCTCGCCCGACACCCCGCTCGACTTCGAGGGCTCGACGACCGAGTACCTGTCGGCGAAGAAGGGCCTGCCGATCGAGCGCGTCGAGCAGATGCTCGAGCACGTGACCGGGGTGGCCGCGAAGGCCGGGCTCGAGTACCACTTCGAGTCGGTCGCGCACGTGAAGACCCTGAAGGCGCACGAACTGCTGCACCTCGCGAAGGAGCACGGCAGGCAGGCCGAGATGAAGGAGCGCCTGCTCCGCGCCTACTTCGTCGAGGGCGGCCGCGTGAACCGGGTCGAGCAGCTGACGACGTTCGCCGAGGAGGTCGGCCTCGACCCGGTCGAGACCCGCGAGGCGTTGGAGTCCGGCCGCTACGCCGACGACGTTCAGGCCGACATCGCGCAGGCGCGCGCGTACGGCATCCAGGGCGTCCCGTTCTTCGTCTTCGACGGGCGGTACGGGGTGTCCGGTGCACAGCCGGCGGAGGTGTTCTCGCAGGTGCTCCAGCAGGTCGGGGCCGAGCGCGACGGGGCTGCGGCATGAGCGACGCGACGACGGATGCCGCGCCCGCGCCGTTCACGATGATCGGCGACCCGGCGGCGGCGTGCGAGGGCGACGCATGCCTCGTTCCGGGATTCGCCGCACCGGAGACCGCTGCCGACGGGGGCGTGACTACTCCGGGTCGCTGATGTCGGCGACGGTCGCGTCGACGGCGCGCACGAGCGCGTCGGCGTCGACGAACAGGCTGCGGCCGTGCTCACCAGCGCCCATCGACACGCGCCGGCCCGGGATCGTGGCGTCGACGACGACCGGCCACTCGTGCGTCGAACCGAGCGGCGTGATCGTGCCGCGCTCGTAGCCCGTCGCGGCGAGCGCGAGCGACGGGTCGGGCAGCTGGAGCTTGTTGACGGCGAGGAGCGCGCGGAGCTTCGGCCAGCTGATCTTGCGCCCGCCGGGCACGAGCGCGAAGACGTAGGTGTCGTCGCTGCGCTTGACGACGAGCGACTTCACGATGTCGGCGGGTTCGATGCCGAGGAGCTCGGCCGCCTCCTCGAGGCTGCGGGCCGCCGGCCGCTCGATCACCTCGATGTCGAGGCCGCGGGCCGCGGCATCCGCACGCGCCCGCTCGACCCCGTCGAGCCCCTCGAAGCGCGCCATGCCGTCCTCCACACCCTCGTCCTGCCCGAATCCTAAGGCCGGGCGCCGCGCGCTCGGGCGGATCCCGGCATCCGTCTGGGAGAATCGAAGGCGATGCCAACGACCACGACCCCCGCCCGCCCGCTCACGATCGGCGGCCTCGACCTCGAGGTGCCCGTCGTGCTCGCGCCCATGGCGGGCATCACGAACACCGCGTTCCGGCGCCTGTGCCGCGAGTTCGGTGCCGGCCTGTACGTCAGCGAGATGATCACGAGCCGGGCGCTCGTCGAGCGCACGCCCGAGTCGATGCGCCTCATCACGCACCACGAATCCGAGACGCCGCGCTCCATCCAGCTCTACGGCGTCGACCCCAAGACGGTGTCCGAGGCGGTCACGATGCTCGTCGCCGAAGACCGCGCCGACCACATCGACCTCAACTTCGGCTGCCCCGTGCCGAAGGTCACCCGCAAGGGCGGCGGAGCGGCGCTGCCGTGGAAGTCTGGGCTGTTCCGCGACATCGTCGAGGGCGCCGTGAAGGCCGCGGGCGACGTGCCGCTCACGATCAAGATGCGCAAGGGCATCGACGCCGACCACCTCACCTACCTGGAGGCGGGCCGCATCGCCGAGGGCGCGGGCGTCGCGTCGATCGCGCTGCACGCGCGCACGGCGGCCGAGTTCTACTCGGGTCACGCCGACTGGTCGGCGATCGCGAAGCTGAAGCAGACCGTGACGAGCGTCCCGGTCCTCGGCAACGGCGACATCTGGTCGGCTGACGACGCGCTCCGCATGGTCGACGAGACCGGATGCGACGGGGTCGTCGTCGGGCGCGGCTGCCTCGGCCGCCCATGGCTGTTCGGCGACCTCGCGGCGGCCTTCCGCGGCGAGCAGGCGAAGGCCGAGCCGACCCTCGGCGAGGTGGCGCGCACCTTCCGCCGCCACGCCGAGCTGCTCACCGAGTTCTTCGACAGCGAGGAGCGGGGCTGCCGCGACATCCGCAAGCACGTGGCCTGGTACTTCAAGGGCTACCCGGTCGGCGGCGACCTGCGGGCGCGGCTCGCGACCGTCGAGTCGCTCGAACAGCTCGACGAGCTGCTCGGCACGCTCGACTGGTCGACGCCGTACCCGGGCGAGGGCGCCGAGGGCCCGCGCGGCCGCGCCGGCACCCCGAAGAACCCCGCCCTGCCCGACGGCTGGCTCGAGTCGCAGGAGCTCGCGGGCCACGACCGGACGACCCTCGTCGACGCCGAGCTCGACACGTCGGGCGGCTGAGCGCGTGCGCGACCGACTCTTCGGCGGCTACCACGAGGCCGACGCCGAACGCTTCCTGCCCGAGCAGCACGAGAACCGGCGCCGCAGCGACTTCGCGCGCGACCGGGCCCGACTGCTGCACTCGAGCGCGTTGCGCCGTCTCGCCGCGAAGACCCAGGTGCTGAGCCCAACGTCGGGGCTCGACTTCGCACGCAACCGGCTCACGCACTCGCTCGAGGTCGCCCAGGTGGGTCGCGAGCTCGCGGGGAGCCTCGGCCTGGATCCCGACGTGGTCGACACCGCGTGCCTCGCGCACGACCTCGGGCACCCGCCGTTCGGGCACAACGGCGAGAAGGCGTTGAACGGCTGGGCGGCCGATGCCGGCGGCTTCGAGGGCAATGCCCAGACCCTCCGCATCCTGACGAGGCTCGAGCCCAAGGTGTTCTCGCCGGAGGGGCGGCCGCTCGGGCTCAACCTGACCCGCGCGAGCCTCGATGCGAGCTGCAAGTACCCGTGGCCGGAGGCCTCGGGCGTCGGCGACCCGAGCGGGCGGAACAAGTTCGGCTTCTACGCCGACGACGTCGACGTCTTCGAGTGGATGCGACGGGGCGCACCGGCCCGACGGCTCTGCATCGAGGCGCAGGTCATGGACCTCTCCGACGACATCGCGTACTCGGTGCACGACCTCGAGGACGCGATCGTGGGCGGCTACATCGACGTCGCGGCCCTGGGGCGCCGGGTCGACCACGATGAGCTCGTCGCCTCGATGCACGACTGGATCGGCGGCGCGATCGGCCACGACGAGCTCATCGCCGCGTTCGACCGGCTCGACTCGCTCGACGCGTGGATCTCGTCGTGGGACGGCAGCCGCCGCGACCAGGCCACGCTGAAGAACCTGACCAGCCAGCTCATCGGCCGGTTCGCGCACGCCGCCACCGAGGCGACGCGTGCGCACCACCCGGTAGCGAGCCTCATCCGGTTCGACGCCGACGTGGTGGTGCCGCGCGAGATCCAGGCCGAGATCGCCGTGCTCAAGGGCATCGTCGCGGCCTTCGTGATGTCCCGGAACACGAGGCAGCCGATCTACTCGCAGCAGCGGCAGGTGCTCACGGCCCTCGCCGACGTGCTCTGGGAGACCGGCGACGCCCATCTCGACCCCGGCTTCGCCGAGGACTGGCGGAACGCGGGCGACGACGCCGCCCGGAAGCGGGTCGTCGTCGACCAGGTCGCCAGCCTCACCGACCAGTCCGCGCTCGCCTGGTACGAACGGCTGGTGCAGCGCTGACGGTCATGACCGGCCGCGCCCGGCCGCGACGGGCCGTCCGCCGAATAGGATGAGAGCCATGGCGGGCCGCATTCGACAGAGCGACGTCGAAGAGGTGAAGGCCCGAACCGACATCGCCGACATCATCGGCGAGCACGTGTCGCTCAAGTCCGCGGGCGTGGGCTCGATGAAGGGTCTCTGCCCCTTCCACGACGAGCGCAGCCCGAGCTTCCACGTGACGCCCCAGCGGGGCTTCTACCACTGCTTCGGGTGCGGCGAATCGGGCGACGTCTACACGTTCCTCCAGCGGATGGACCACGTCTCGTTCACCGAGGCGGTCGAGCGCCTGGCCGGGCGCATCGGCTTCGAACTCCACTACGAGGACGGCGGGCCCGCGGCCGAGCACGGCAACCGCGCCCGGCTGCTCGCCGCGAACCAGGCCGCGGCCGAGTTCTTCGTCGAACGGCTCGGCGCACCCGACGCCGAACCGGGTCGCCGCTTCCTCGGCGAGCGCGGGTTCGACGCCGAGGCCGCACGGCGCTTCGGCGTCGGCTTCGCGCCCAAGAGCTGGGACGCGCTGACCAAGCACCTGCGCGGACGCGGCTTCTCGACCGAGGAACTCGCGGCCGCCGGCCTGGTCTCGCAGGGCGACCGGGGCGTCTACGACCGCTTCCGCGGGCGACTCGTGTGGCCGATCCGCGACGTCACGGGCCAGACGGTCGGGTTCGGTGCGCGTCGACTGCTCGAGGACGACAACGGCCCGAAGTACCTGAACACGCCCGAGACCGCGATCTACCACAAGGCCCAGGTGCTCTACGGGCTCGACCTCGCCAAGCGCGACATCGCGAGATCGCATCGCGTAGTCGTCGTCGAGGGGTACACGGATGTCATGGCCTGCCACCTCGCGGGCGTCACCACCGCCATCGCGACCTGCGGCACCTCGTTCGGGGTGGACCACATCAAGGTGCTCCGACGCGTGCTCGGGGACGACTCGGGCGTGGGGGAGGTCGTGTTCACCTTCGACGGCGACGAGGCGGGGCAGAAGGCCGCGATGCGGGCGTTCGGCGAGGAGCGGCGGTTCGCCGCCCAGACGTTCGTCGCGGTCGCGCCCGACGGCCTCGACCCGTGCGACCTGCGATTGGCACGCGGCGACGGCGCCGTGCGCTCGCTCGTCGAGTCCAAGACGCCGATGTTCGAGTTCGTGATCCGGCACACCCTCTCCCGCTTCGACCTCGAGACCGTGGAGGGCCGGGTGAACGCGCTGCGCGCCGCGGCGCCGATCGTCGCCGACATCCGCGACCCGGCGCTCCGACCCGGGTACACGCGCGAACTGGCGAGGATGCTCGGGATGGAGCTCGCCGAGGTCTCGCGTGCGGTCCGCGGAGCGGAGTCCGCGCGGGAGCGCGCCGGGTCGGACCGCGGTGAGCGCGGCAGGGATCGGGCCCGGCCGACGCCGCTCGCCGACGGGGGGCCGGGGTCGTCGGCGTCCCCGGAGCCGGAGACGCCGCGCGCGTACTCGATCCGCGACCTCCCGAACGATCCCGCGACCCGCCTCGAGCGCGACGCGGTGCAGGCGATGCTGCAGTACCCGGAGGCGGTCGGCGTCGACCTGCTCCGACAGGGGGTCGACTGCCGGTTCGGCAACGCGACCCTGGCCGTCGTGCGCGACGGCATCGCGTCGGCGCTGGCGGGCGTCGCCTCGGAGGGCGGGTCGACGGCCGGCGCCGTCTCGCTCGACCGGGTCGTGGCCGAGGTCCCGCAGCCGTTCGCCCCGATCGTGCAGCAGCTCGCCGTGCTGCCCGTGCCGCAGCGCAACGAGGTCGAGCTCGCCGCCTACGTGAGGGGCGTGGTCGGCGCGCTGGTCGATCGCGAGCTGCTCCGCCAGAAGCAGGAGCTGCTGGGCCGGCTCCAGCGCAGCGACAAGTCCGATGCGACGACCTACGCCGCGATCCAGCGCGGGCTCGTCGCGCTCGAGAACGAGCGCCGGCGACTCCGCGGCGACTGATCCCGCTTCCACGACGAGCAGCGCCGGTGCGCGCTCAGATGAGCGGGAACTGAGGCGCGCTCAGCGCTGCCCATGCGCGGATGAGCACAAGGTTGCAGATCGGTCACATTCGGCTCCACGGATGCACCCCGCTCGGAGCAGTGGTCGGCGGGTGTGCTAGGCCTGACGGATACGAGATCGCGACGCGGCGACCCCGCCCGCGCGGTCACCTGACAGGAAGAGGTAGACGGATATGGCATCCGCATCCACGAACCGTCGGCGAGCGCTCGCGTTCGCCGCGGGCTTCTCCGCCGCAGCCCTCGCGCTCACCGGTTGCACCGCCGGTGGCGGCGACGACGAGGGCGGCGCGGCCGGTGGCACGCTCACCATCGGCACGACCGAGCAGATCACGGCCCTCGACCCGGCCGGCTCGTACGACAACGGCTCCTTCGCGGTGATGAACCAGGTGTACCCGTTCCTCATGAACACCCCGTACGGCAGCCCCGACGTCGAGCCCGACATCGCGGAGTCGGCGGAGTTCACCTCGGAGACCGAGTACACCGTCACGCTGAAGGAGGGCCTCACCTTCGCCAACGGCAACGAGCTCACCTCGTCCGACGTGAAGTTCACCTTCGACCGCCAGCTCGCGATCGCCGACCCGAACGGGCCGTCGTCGCTGCTGTACAACCTCGACAGCGTGGAGACGCCGGACGACCTCACCGTCGTCTTCAAGCTGAAGTCGCCGAACGACCAGATCTTCCCGCAGATCCTGTCGAGCCCGGTCGGCCCGATCGTCGACGAGGACGTCTTCTCGGCCGACGAGCTGACCTCCGACGACGAGATCGTCGAGGGCGAGGCCTTCGCCGGCCAGTACACGATCGAGAGCTACACCTTCAACGAGCTCGTGTCGTACAAGGCGAACCCCGACTACCAGGGCCTGCTGGGCGAGGCGAAGACCGAGACGGTCAACGTCCGCTACTACACCGACGCGTCGAACCTGAAGCTCGACGTCCAGGAGGGCAACATCGACGTCGCGAACCGCACGCTCAGCGCGACCGACATCGAGGACCTGCGCGGCAACGACAACGTGAAGGTGGTCGACGGCCCCGGCGGCGAGATCCGCTACATGGTCTTCAACTTCAACACGATGCCGTTCGGCGCCGAGACGGCCGAGGCCGACGAGGCGAAGGCGCTGGCCGTCCGCCAGGCCATCGCGCACCTCATCGACCGCGACGCCATCTCGGAGGACGTGTACAAGGGCACCTTCACCCCGCTGTACTCGTACGTGCCCGAGGGCCTGACCGGCGCCAACGAGTCGCTCAAGGAGCTCTACGGCGACGGCAACGGCGCCCCCGACGCCGCCAAGGCCGCCGAGGTGCTCGAGGCCGCCGGCGTCGAGACCCCGCTGGAGGTCAGCATCCAGTACGTCGCCGAGCGCTACGGCCCGTCGTCGTCCGACGAGTACGCGGTCATCAAGGACAGCCTCGAGGCGGACGGCCTGTTCACGGTGAACCTGCAGTCGACCGAGTGGGTCCAGTACTCCGACGACCGCGTCGCCGACCTGTACCCCGTCTACCAGCTCGGCTGGTTCCCGGACTACTCGGACGCCGACAACTACCTCACGCCGTTCTTCCTCACGGAGAACTTCCTCGCCAACCACTACGACAACCCCGCGGTCAACGACCTCATCCTGGAGCAGGCCGTGACGGCCGACCCCGCCGAGCGCGAGGCGCTCATCGGCGAGATCCAGGACGCGGTCGCCGCCGACCTGTCGACCCTGCCGTACATGCAGGGCGCGCAGATCGCCGTCGTGGGCGCCGATGTCGAGGGCGCCGAGGACACGCTCGACGCGTCGTTCAAGTTCCGCTACGCGGCGCTGTCCAAGGGCTAGCCACGGGCTAGAGTCGTTGAAGCTCGACGACGGGGGCGATCTGCTACCGCGGGTCGCCCCCGTTCCCCTGTACCCCTGAGGACCCCATGAGCACCACACTTGACACCGTCGCCCCGTCGGAGGGCGCGCCGCAACCGGATCGGCCGAAATCCAAGTCGCAGGGCGGCGGCTTCGCACGCTACCTGCTGGTCCGATTCCTGCTGATCTTCCCGACCATCTTCATCCTGGTCACCGTCGTCTTCTTCCTGATGCGGACCACGGGCGACCCGATCACCGCCGCGCAGGGCGGGCGGCTCAGCGCCGACCAGCTCGCACAGCTGCGCGCGGAGGCCGGGTACGACCGGCCCGTCTTCGTGCAGTACGTCGAGTACCTCGGCCAGATCTTCACGGGCAACTTCGGCGAGACCATCACCACCAACCGGCCGGTCATCGAGGTGCTGCTCACCTACGGCCCGGCGACGCTCGAGCTCGTCTTCTACTCGCTCATCGTGGCCTTCGCCGTCGGCATCCCGCTCGGCCTGCGCGCGGCGTACCACCGCGACAAGCCGCAGGACGCGGTCTACCGGGTGCTCGCCATCCTCTGGTATGCGATCCCGATCTTCTTCGCCGGACTGCTGCTGAAGCTCGTCTTCGCGGTGTGGCTCAAGTGGCTGCCGGTGGCGGGCCGGGCGACGGTGAGCTCCGAGATCCAGATGCAGCTGCTCCCCACGAGGACCGGGCTGTACACGGTCGACGCGATCCTCACGGGCGACCCGGAGGTGGTCCTCGACGTGCTCTCGCACGCGGTCCTGCCGGCCATCGCGCTCGGGCTGCTCACCGCGGGCATCTTCCTCCGCCTCGTGCGCACGAACGTCATCGGCACCCTGTCGACGGACTACGTCGACGCGGCGCGTTCGCGCGGCGTCGCCGAGCGCCGGCTGCTGAACCGCCACGCCTACCGGCCGGCGCTCATCCCGATCATCACGGTGATCGGCATGCAGATCGCACTGCTGCTCGCGGGCGCGGTGCTGACCGAGACGACCTTCGAGTGGAAGGGGCTCGGCTTCATCCTCGCCGAGTTCCTCGAATCGCGGGACTTCGTCGCCGTGCAGGGCATCGTGGCACTGCTGGCGGTGATCGTGGCGCTGACGAACTTCGTCGTCGACATCATCGCGGCGTTCATCGACCCGAGGGTGAGGTACTGACATGTCGACGGCATCCGTCCCCACCGCCCCCGCCGCCCCGCGCCGCCGCCTCGTCGACCGCCTCCCGGTCGTCCACCAGGTGCGCCAGAGCGTCGGCCTGCAGCGCGGCATGCTCGTCGCCGGCCTCGTGATGGTCGGCGTGTTCCTCCTCACGGCGGCGTTCGCGCCGCTGCTCGCCCCCTACGGCTTCGCGCAGCGCCGAGACGCCGACGGCTCGTTCGGAACGCAGCAGCCGCCGTCGCCGGAGCACCCGCTCGGCACGACCGTCGGCGGCTACGACGTGCTGTCCCGCGTGATCTGGGGCACCCAGACCGCGGTGCTCGTCATCGTCCTCGCCGTGCTGCTGTCGATCTTCATCGGCGTCGCCCTCGGACTCTACGCCGGCTACTTCGGCGGCTGGCTCGACCGCGTGCTCGTGGTCGTGGCCGACGCCATCTACGCGTTCCCGTCGCTGCTGCTGGCCATCGTCATGTCGATCGTCATCTCGGGCGGGCAGTCGAGCCTGCTCGGCGGCGTGCTCGCGGCGGCGATCTCGATCATGGTGGTCTTCATCCCGCAGTACTTCCGCGTCATCCGGGCCGAGACCGTGCGGATCAAGGCCGAGGCCTACGTCGAGTCGGCGAAGGTGCTCGGGGCGTCGAACGCCCGCATCGTGTTCAAGCACGTGTTCCGGAACGCCACGCGCACGCTGCCGCTGATCATCACCCTGAACTCGTCCGAGGCGATCCTCACCCTCGCGGCGCTGGGCTTCCTCGGCTTCGGCATCGAGCCGACCGCGGCGGCGGAATGGGGCTACGACCTCTTCAAGGCCCAGTCGGATGTCACGAGCGGCATCTGGTGGACGGCGCTGTTCCCGGGCCTCGCGATCGTGTTCACGGTGCTCGGCATCACCCTCGTCGGCGAGAGCCTGAACGACCTGGCCGACCCGCGCCTGCGCGGCCGTCGCCGGGTGGCGCAGGCGGCCGGCGAGGTCGCCGAGACATCGGTCGTGCCCGGCGGCACGCTCACGGCGGGCCCCGGGGGCCTCGACGGCCTCGAAGACGGGGAGACGTTCGACGAGCACGGGATCGAGGTCAAGCGATGAGCACGGTGGTCGACATCCGGAACCTGGGCGTGTCGTTCGCGACCGACGCCGGCGCCGTGAAGGCCGTCGACGACGTCAGCCTGTCCGTCGAGCGAGGCGAGGTGCTCGCCATCGTCGGCGAGTCCGGCAGCGGGAAGACGGTCACGGCCAAGACGATCCTCGGACTGCTGCCCGAGACCGCCACCACCAGCGGCGCGGTGGTGCTGTCCAACCGGGCGGGGTCCGCCGAGCACGACGTCGTCTCGCTGAGCGGATCGCAGCTGCGCGGCATCCGCGGCACCGACGTCGCGATGGTCTTCCAGGAGCCGTCGACGGCGCTGAACCCCGTCTACACCGTCGGGTGGCAGATCATGGAGGGCCTCCGGGCGCACGGCAAGGTCTCGAAGGCCGAGGCGCGCGCGAAGGCGATCGACATCCTCGGCAAGGTCGGCATCCCCGACCCCGAGGACCGCGTCGACCACTTCCCGCACCAGTTCTCGGGCGGGCAGAAGCAGCGCATCGTCATCGCGATGGCGCTCGTGCTCGAGCCGGGCCTGATCGTCGCCGACGAGCCGACCACCGCCCTCGACGTCACGGTGCAGGCCGAGATCCTCGACCTGCTCCGCCGGGTGCGCGACGAGTTCGGCACCGCGATCGTGCTCATCACGCACAACATGGGGGTCGTCGCCGACCTGGCCGACCGGGTCGCGGTGATGTACCAGGGTCGCGTGGTCGAGGAGGCCACGGCCACGGAGCTGTTCAGCGATCCGAAGGACGACTACACCAAGCGGCTGCTGGCCGCGGTGCCCTACGTCGGCCACGGCGTCGCGAAGGCCGCCGAGCGGGCCGCGGCGCGGCCGGAGGGCTGGGCGCAGCACACGCCCGTCGTGGAGGCGCGCGGACTCGAGATCGAGTACCCCGGTCGGCTCGGTCGTGCGGGATTCCGTGCGGTCGACGGCGTCGACCTCCTCATCCGCCCCGGCGAGGTGCTCGGCCTGGTGGGGGAGAGCGGTTCCGGGAAGACGACCATCGGGCGAGCGATCGCCGGGCTCACGAAGGTCACCGGAGGGTCGCTGAAGGTGCTCGGCCACGAGATGAACGGCATCCGCGAGCGCGCCTTCCGGCCGTCCCGCAGTCGGATCGGCTTCGTGTTCCAGGACCCGGCGTCGAGCTTCAACCCGCTGCTCACGATCGCCGAGTGCGTCGCCGAGCCGCTCGTGATCCACGAGCGGGCGGTCGACGCGCGCGACGCCCGCCCTCGGGTGAACGAGCTGCTCGAGGCGGTCCAGCTCCCGTCGTCGTACGGAGACCGCTACCCGCACGAGCTCTCCGGCGGCCAGCGGCAGCGCGCGAGCCTCGCGCGCGCGATCGCGCTCGAGCCCGAGCTGCTGATCGCCGACGAGCCGACGTCGGCGCTCGACGTCTCGGTGCAGGCGCGCGTGCTGGAGCTGTTCGCCGAGCTCCAGCGCGAGTTCGGGTTCGCCTCGCTGTTCATCAGCCACGACCTCGCGGTCGTGGACCTGCTCGCGGACCGGATCGCGGTGCTCTACCGCGGGCGCCTCGTCGAGGAGGGCACGGGTGCGGAGGTGCTGGGCGCGCCGAAGGACCCGTACACCCAGCGGCTGCTCGCCTCGCTGCCGGTGCCCGACCCGGTCGCCCAGGCCGAGCGGCGCGCCGAGCTGCGTCGCATCCGGGAGGCGGCCGGATGAGCCGCGGCGCAGCGCACGGGTACCCGGTCGTGGTCAGCGACCTCTCCGTCGAGTACCCGGCCCACGGCGCCAGCGCGGCGCACGTCGCGCTGCGCGGCGTCGACCTCCGCCTCGCTCCGGGCGAGGTGCTGGGCCTGCTCGGGTCCGCGGGGAGCGGGAAGTCCACGCTCGCGCGCATCCTCTCGGGGATCGCATTCGAGCCGGCGGCGACCGGCGGCGAGGTGCGTCCGGCCATCACGGGCGGCGAGGCGATCGTGCTCGGGACCCCGTTGCGCGGCATCCCGCGGCGGAAGCTGCCCGAACTGCGGTTCCACGTCGGCTACCTGGCGCAGGATGCCGCTGAGCAGCTGCCCGCGGACCGGACCGTCGCCGAGATCATCGGCGAGCCGATCCTCGAGCGCGACCGGCGGTACAACCGCAAGGCGCTCGCGACCCGCGTCGCGACGATGGTCGACTCGGTGCGGCTTCCGCTCGGCATCCTCGGGAGGTACCCGTACGAGCTCAGCGGCGGCCAGCGCCAGCGGGTGGCGCTCGCGCGGGCGCTGGTGCTCGGGCCGTCGCTGCTCATCGCCGACCAGCCGACCGCGGGGATCGACCTCACCGTGCGCGACGCGGTCGCCCAGCTGATCGGCGAGCTCCGCGACGGGCACACGTTCTCGGCGATCATCATCACCCACGACCTGCCGGTGCTGCGCAAGGTCGCCGACCGCCTCGCCGTGCTCGACCGGGGCAAGCTCGTCGCGCTCGGCACGATGGACGAGCTGTTCCGCGACCCGGAGCACCCGTACGTGAAGGCGCTGGGTGCGGCGCTCGACGGCGGCCACGCGGTCATCGGCGACCTCCGGCGCGAGCCGTCGGCGTGAGCGCTCGCGCCGCGCACGGCACCATCGCCGTCGTCGGCGATCCCGAGCCGCGCTTCGCGGACGCCGTCCGCGACGCCGGCGGCGTGGTCGCGCCGCTGTCCGCGCAGACGGACGGGCTGGTGTGGGCCGCGCCGACGGGGGAGGAGGAGCTCGATCGGGTGCTCGCCGCGCACCCCGCGATCTCGTGGGTGCAGTTGCCGTGGGCGGGCGTCGACGCGTTCGCCGGCCTGCTCCGCCGGCAGGTCGGCGACGGCCGGACCTGGACCAGCGCGAAGGGCGCCTACGCCCGGCCGGTCGCCGAGCACGCGCTCACGCTCGTGCTCGCCGTGCTCCGCGAGCTTCCGCGTCGCGCTCGAGCCGGCTCCTGGGAGCACGACGAGCGCGGCCGCACGCTGCACGGTGCGCGGGTGGTCGTGATCGGCGGCGGCGGCATCACTGCGGAGCTGCTTCGGCTGCTCGCGCCCTTCGGCGTGCACGTGACGGTGGTCCGTCGCACGGATGCGGCCGTGCCGGGCGCCGAACGCACGGTCCGGCCCGACCGGCTGCTCGAGGTGCTCGCCGATGCCGAGGTCGTCGTCGTAACGGCCGCGCTCACCGAGCGGACCCGGGGACTCGTCGGCTCGGACGCCTTCACCGCCCTGCCGCAGGGCGCGATCCTCGTGAACGTGGCCCGCGGTGCGATCGTCGACACCGACGCGCTCGTGGCCGCCCTCGGATCGGGGCGTCTGGGCGGTGCGGGGCTCGATGTCACCGAGCCGGAGCCGCTGCCGGCGCGGCATCCGCTCTGGTCGGCGCCCAACTGCCTCGTGACGCCGCATGTCGCCGACACCGACGCGATGACGGTGCCGCTCTTCGCCGAGCGCATCGGCCGCAACACGCGCGCGCACCTCGGCTCCGGAGGGTTCGCCGGGGTCATCGACCTCGAGGCCGGGTACTGAGGGAATCGAGGGTGCCTCGAATTGGGACTCGGGCCGTCGCTTTGCTAGAGTGATCCCTGCGCAACGCGCGATCCTCCATAGCTCAATTGGCAGAGCAATCGGCTGTTAACCGATAGGTTCTTGGTTCGAGTCCAAGTGGGGGAGCTTGCGAAGGCCGTCCGGTTTCCGGGCGGCCTTCCGTCGTCTCCGGGAGCGGATGACGGCGGCGCCCCGCGGTCAGCCCTCGAGGTCGTCGACGCCGGGCATCCAGCTGCTGCCGGGGCGGCCCCACCCGCGCTTCCGCGTGATCTTCTGCACGATGCGCTGGTCGTGGTCGTCGAGGCGGTCCATGTACAGGACGCCGTCGAGGTGGTCGTACTCGTGCTGGAAGATGCGCGCGAGCCATCCGTCGGCGACGATCTCGTACGGTTCGCCGTCGAGGTCGGTCGCTCGCAGGATGGCGCGGTCGGCGCGACGCAGCGCGAAGCGCTCACCGGGGAACGACAGGCAGCCCTCGGACTCGTCGTCCTCGTCGGGCATGCCGGGCACCGGTGGCGAGATCCAGAGCTCGGGGTTGATCGCGACGCCCCGCCAGGAGCGGTCCTCCTCGTCGGTCCAGGAGAACGTGAACACCCGCAGCGGCACGCCGACCTGGGGTGCGGCGAGGCCGACGCCGGGCGCGGCGTCCATCGTCTCGTAGAGGTCGGCCACGAGGGCCCGGATCTCGTCGTCGATGCGGTCGACCGGCGACGCCGGCGCGTGGAGCACGGGGTCGCCCGTGATGCGGATGGGGAGGACGGCCATTCGCCAAGGATATCGGCGGGGGAGCGGGTAGGGTCGTTGCGTGGATCCCGACCTCAACGAACTGACCGAGCTCATCCCGCTCGATCCCACCCAGTTCATCGGCATCCCGCTCGCCCTGATCGGCGCGGTCTTCCTGTCGATGGGTGCGCAGTTCCAGCACCGCGGCGTCGTGAAGGTCGAGGCGCTCACCGCCGACTCGCTCGGCAAGGGCCTCAACGGTCGCCAGCTCGCACTGCTCCTCGCCCGCCCGTCATGGGTGCTCGGCACGCTCATGCTCGGGCTCGCGATCGTCTTCCAGCTGTCGAGCCTCTACTTCGCCCCGCTCATCGTGGTGCAGCCGCTCGGCGCGCTCGCGCTCGTGATCACGTCGATCCTGAACTCGCGGCTCAACCACGTGAAGCTGAACCGCAAGTCGATCGTCGCCATCGTCATGTGCGTCGGCGGCGTGTTCCTGTTCGTCGGCGTCGCCGCGTTCACGGCGGTCGACAAGCCCGTGTCGGTCGGCCAGATCATCACCATCCTGATCGTGCTCGCGGTCGTCCTGACGGCGGCGGCGGTCGCGTTCGCGCTGTGGCGGCGTCGGATCCGGGCGCTGTACTACGTGATCATGGCGGGCGTGCTGTACGGCTTCGTCGCGACGCTCGCGAAGGTCGTGCTGAACCGCCTGCAGCAGGGCGAGTTCGAATGGGTCACGTTGCTCAGCGTGATCGCCCTGCTCGCCGGCACCGCGCTCGGGGCGTACTTCGTGCAGAACGCCTACGCGAGCGGGCCGCCCGACCTCGTCATCGCGGGCCTCACCGTGGTCGACCCGATGGTGGCCGTCCTCATCGGCGTCATCGTGCTCGACGAGGCGTCCCAGGCGCCGCCGTGGGCCATCGCGGTCTTCGTCGTCAGCGGCGCGATCGCGATCTGGGGCGTGTTCCGGCTCGCCAAGAACCATCCGCAGACGCGCCTCTGAACCCTCGCCCGCGCCGTTCCGGACCGGGGAGTGCGGGTCTCGTAGACTATCGTCGGATGACGTCACCGGCCCTCGAGCCGGTCAGGCCCGGCGATCGCGCATCGATCCCGACGTCGGGTACTCCACCGCCCACGAACTGCGAGGTACACCCCCCGTGTCCGACACACCGAGCGCGTCCGCCGCGACCGACGACGCGGAGCGTCCGCTCCGCATCCTGATCGGCGCCGACACCTTCGCGCCCGACGTCAACGGCGCCGCGCGATTCGCCGAACGGCTCGCCGCCGGGCTCGTCGAACGCGGGCACGACGTGCACGTCATGGCACCGGCCGCGAGCCGCAAGCACGGCTCGTGGAAGGAGGTCCACGAAGGCCAGGAGATGACCGCGCACCGCCTCTACAGCTGGCGCTGGTACCCGCACGACTGGCTCCGCTTCGCGCTGCCGTGGCGGATCAAGCAGAACAGCGCCCGCGTGATCGACGCCGTCCAGCCCGACGTGGTGCACTTCCAGTCGCACATCATCGTCGGCCGCGGGCTGTCCGTCGAGGCGCAGAAGCGCGGCATCCGCATCGTCGGCACGAACCACATGATGCCCGAGAACATGCTCGAGTTCTCGCTCATCCCGAAGGCATGGCAGGAGTGGGCCGTCGGCCTCGCCTGGAAGGCCGCCCGACGCAGCTTCAGCCGCGCCGAGTCCGTCACCACCCCGACCCGGCGTGCCGCCGACTTCCTCGAGCGGGCCACGGGCCTGCGCGGAGTGCACGCGATCTCCTGCGGCATCGACGCCCACAAGTACTTCCCGAACTGGGAGCCGCGCACGGAGAACCGCATCATCTTCGTCGGTCGCGTCACGCACGAGAAGCACATCGACGTGCTGCTGAACGCGGTCACGCTCCTGCCGGGCGAACTCGACGTGAAGGTCGAGATCGTCGGCGGCGGCGACCAGAAGCGCAACCTCGAGCACCTTGCCGACGAGCTCGGCATCGCCGATCGCGTGACCTTCACCGGATACGTCACCGACGAGGAGCTCCGCGAGGCCTACCACCGGGCCTCCGTGCTGGCCATGCCGTCGATCGCCGAGCTGCAGAGCATCGTCACGATGGAGGCGATGGCCTCGGCGCTGCCCGTGGTCGCCGCGAACGCGATGGCGCTGCCGCACCTCGTGCACGACGGCGAGAACGGCTACCTCTTCGAGCCGGGCAGCGCGGCGGACCTCGCGGCCAAGCTGCGGCTCGTGCTCGAGGCCGCACCGGCCGAGTACCGCCGCATGAAGGAGGAGTCGCTGCGACTCATCGCGGCACACGACATCCAGCGCACCATCACGACCTTCGAGCATCTGTATCGTGGGAAGCCGGTGACCGACCCGGTCACCGACGTCGCGCCGGCCGCACTCCCCGAGTGACCCGGCGCACGGGGCGGTAGCTCAGCCGGTCAGAGCAGTGGACTCATAATCCATCGGTCACGGGTTCAAGTCCCGTCCGCCCTACGGATCCGATCCCGTCGGATGGTCGCGAGCCCCGACACGCTCGGCATCCGCTGTCAATGCCCAGCACCCGCTCCGGTGCGCATGACTACTGTGTGTTCATGGCCGCCCACGCTCCCGGGAACGCGACCACCCGGCACCGCAACGTCTCGATGCTCGCCGTCGCGACCACGATCGCGCAGCGCATCACGACCTCCGAGGAGATCGAACGGCACCTGCGGCCGGTGCTCGATCGGCTCTCGTTGCCGAGCGGGCTGCTCGAGCGGGTGGCCGGCGTGCGCGAGCGCCGCAACTGGGAGGACGGCATGACGTTCGACTCGGCGGCGATCGACGCGGGCCGACGGGCGCTCGACTCCGCCGGCGTGCGGCCCGACCAGGTGGGCCTGCTCATCAACACGTCGATCACCCGCCCGCACCTCGAACCGTCGGTCGCCGTGCGCATCCACCACGGGCTCGGGCTGCCGTCGTCCGCGATCAACTTCGACATCACGAACGCGTGCCTCGGCTTCGTGAACGGCATGAGCCTCGCGGCGAGCATGGTCGACGCGGGCCAGGTCGACTACGCGGTCGTCGTCGACGGCGAGGATGCCGATCAGGTGCAGCGCAACACGATCGACCGCCTGCAGCGCGAGGGGATCGGTCGGGCCCAGTTCATGAGCGAGTTCGCCAGCCTGACGCTCGGCTCCGGCGCGGCCGCCACGGTGATCGGCCGGACCGATCGGCATCCCGAGGGGCACCCGATCCTCGGCGGCATCACCCGCGCCGCCACGCAGTTCAATGCGCTCTGCGTGGGCAGCGTCGACGGCATGTTCACCGACGCCCGGGCACTGCTCAAGGGCGGGATGGAACTCGTCACGGCCGCGTGGCGCGAGGCGCGGAAGCACTGGAACTGGGCCCAGATGGACCGGTACATCATGCACCAGGTGTCCGACGTCCACACCGACGCGATCGTCAAGGCGGCCAAGCTCGACCGGTCCCGCATCCCGCTGACGTACCCCACGCTCGGCAACATCGGCCCCGCCTCGATCCCGATCACCCTCGCGCACGAGGCCCCCTCGCTCCGGCGCGGCGACCGCGTGCTGCTCATGGGGGTCGGTTCGGGGCTCAACACCTCGATGCTCGAGATGGCCTGGTAGCGATGCGGGTCGCCGCCACGTTGCCGCCGCGCGGCCTGCCCGGCCTGCCGGACGGACATTCGCGCATCGTGCGCGCCGCCGGGGCCGACTGGCACCTGCTCGACAACGCGGCCGCGCTCGACGCCGCCGGGGCGACCCCGGTCGGCACGCTGCTCTGCGTGCACGGCAACCCGACGTGGGCCTTCATCTGGCGTCGCGTCCTCGCCCACGCCACGGATGCCGCGGCGGCGGACCCCGAACGCGCCGCCTGGCGGGTCGTCGCCGTCGACCAGCTCGAGATGGGGTACTCCGAGCGGACCGGACGGGCGCGGCGACTCGCCGACCGCGTCGCCGACCTCGGTGCACTGACCGACGCACTCGGGCTCACCGGGCCGGTCGTGACGGTGGGCCACGACTGGGGCGGCCCCGTGAGCCTCGGCTGGGCCGTCGACCACCCCGACCTCCTCGCCGGGGTCGTGCTGCTCAACACCGCCGTGCACCAACCCGACGACCGGCCGATTCCGGCACCCTTGCGGGCGGCGCTCGCGCCGGGCGTGCTCGACCCGGCGACCCGTCGCACGCCCGCCTTCCTCGAGACGACGCTGTCGCTCGCGCGGCCACCGCTCGCGCCCGAGGTCCGCGCCGCCTTCCGGGCGCCGTACGGCTCGGCGGACTCGCGCCGCGGCATCCGCGACTTCGTGGCCGACATCCCCGCCGGCGCGAACCACCCCAGCCGAGCCGAGCTCGACCGGATCGCCGCCGCAGTCGGTCGCCTCGACGTGCCCGCGCTCGTGCTCTGGGGTCCGAAGGACCCCGTGTTCGGCGAGCGCCACCTGCGCGACCTGCTCGGGCGGATGCCGCACGCGGACGTGCACCGGGCCGAGGGCGCCGGACACCTCATCGCCGAGGAGCTCGACCATGCGCCGATCATCGCCGACTGGCTCGACGAGGCGATCGTCCGGCCCCGCGCCGACGCGGCCGATCCGCCGGTGGTCGAGCCGAGCGAGCCCATCTGGGCGGCGATCGAACGCGTTTCGCACCGCCACGCCCCGGCGCTCATCGACATGGCCGCAGGCGCCGACGACGGCCCGAGGATCGTCCCGTGGTCGCTGCTCGCGCGTCGCGTCGACGAGCTCGCGCGCGGATTCCTGGCCGCCGGGGTGCGCCCGGGCGATCGCATCAGCCTCCTCGTGCCGCCGTCGGCGGACCTGACCGCGGTGCTCTACGCCGCGGTTCGGATCGGCGCCGTCGTGGTCGTCGCCGACGCGGGGCTCGGTCTGCCCGGCCTGGGTCGAGCCATCCGCGGCGCCCATCCCGACGTGCTCGTCGGTGCGCTGCCCGGCCTGGCCGCCGCGCGAGCGCTCGGCTGGCCGGGCCGACGCATCTCCGTGGCGACGCTGTCGCCCGCGCTCGCCCGCGCGCTCCGGGTCGAGCAGTCGCTCGGCGACCTGATCCGCCTCGGTCGAGCCGACGCCGCTGCCGGGCCGCTTCCGACACCGGCGCCCACGGATGCCGCCGCCGTCCTGTTCACGTCCGGCTCGACCGGGCCCGCCAAGGGGGTGCGCTACACGCACGCGCAGCTCGCCGCCCTGCGCGATGCGCTCGCGCGGCACTTCGACCTCGGCGAGCACACCGGGATCGTCGCCGGGTTCGCGCCGTTCGCGCTGCTCGGCCCAGCGCTCGGTGCGCGCTCGGTGATCCCGGTCGGCGACGTCACCACTCCGCGCACGCTCACGGCGGCCGCGGTCGCCGACGCGGCGATCGCGGCCGATGCGGCCGTGCTGTTCCTGTCGCCCGCCGCCCTCGCGAACGTGGCCGCGACGGCCGAACGGCTCGACGGAGCTCAACGGGCGGCACTGGGCCGCATCCGCACCGTGCTCTCCGCGGGCGCACCGGTGCCGGTGCACCTCCTCGAACGCGTCGAGGCGCTCATGCCCAGCGCGACGCTGCACACGCCGTACGGCATGACCGAGGGGCTGCTCATGACCGACGTCACGCTCGACGGCATCCGTGCCGCGGGCGACGGCTCGACCTCGGGCGGCGTGTGCGTGGGCCGGCCGGTCGACGGCGTCGAGCTGCGGATCAGCCCGCTCGACGAGGCCGGACGCCCGACGGGCGAGCTCACGACACGTCCGGGCCAGACCGGCGAGATCGTCGTGGCGGCCCGCCACCTGCGCGACGGCTACGACCGGCTGTGGGCGGTCGACCGCGTCGCGAAGGCCCACGCCGTCCCGTATGCGCGCAGGCACAGCACCGGAGACGTCGGTCACCTCGACGCCGAGGGTCGGCTCTGGGTGGAGGGACGCCTGCACCATGTGGTGGTCACGGCGGACGGCGTCGTCACCCCGGTCGGGATCGAGCAGCGGATCGAGGCGGCGACCGGGGGACGGCGGGCCGCGCTGGTCGGCGTCGGCCCGACCGGGACCCAGGCGCTCGTCGCGGTGGTCGAGGGCGGGAGGAGGGCGGGCCTGGCCGAGGCGGCCCTCGCCGCTGCGGTGCGCGCGTCGGCCGGTCGCCCGCTGGCCGCGGTGCTGACGATCCCGGCCCTGCCGACCGACATCCGTCACAACTCGAAGATCGACCGCACCGCGCTCGCGCACTGGGCGGATGCGGTGCTGCGCGGCGAACGGGCGCGACGACCGTGACGCTCCTGGTGACCGGGGCGAGCGGATACCTCGGCGGAGCGGTGGCGCGAGCGTTGCTGGGTCGCGGGTACGACGTGCGAACCCTGCAGCGACGGCCGTCGGGGGTGGACGGCGCGGTCGACATGCTGGGCGATGTGACGGATGCCGCGCGCGTGCGGTCGGCGCTCGAGGGCGTCGAGGCGGTGGTGCACCTCGCGGCGAAGGTGTCGCTGGCGGGCAGCCCCGCGGAGTTCGCGGCGGTCAACGTCGGCGGTACGCGCACGCTCCTCCTCGAAGCGCGCGCGGCCGGCGTGCGACGGTTGGTGCACGTCTCGTCGCCGTCGGTGGCTCACGCCGGCGCGTCGCTCGTCGGCGACGGCGCGGGACCGGCCGATCCGTCGCGCGCGCGGGGTGAGTACGCGCGCACCAAGGCCGAGGGCGAACTGCTCGCCCTGGCCGCCGATTCGCCCGGCTTCGCGGTCGTCGCGGTGCGTCCGCACCTCGTCTGGGGGCCCGGCGACCCCCAGCTCGTCGGCCGCATCGTCGAGCGCGCCAGGCGCCGCCGGCTTCCGGTGATCGGCACCGGCGCGGCCCTCATCGACACGACCTACGTCGACAACGCGGTGTCGGCCATCGTCGCCGCGCTCGACCGCGCCGAGCGGGTGCACGGTCGCGCGTACGTGGTGACGAACGGCGAGCCCCGACCGGTCGCCGAGCTGCTCTCCGGCATCTGCCTCGCCTCCGGCGCCCCCGCGCCGGCCCGGCGGGTACCGGCACGGCTCGCGCGCGCGGCCGGCGGCATGGTGGAAGCCGTGTGGCGGGTGCGGCCGGGGCGCGACGAGCCGCCGATGACCCGATTCCTCGCCGAGCAGCTCTCGACCGCCCACTGGTTCGACCAGCGCCGGGTCCGACGCGATCTCGACTGGTCGCCGACGGTCACGATCGACGAGGGCCTCGCACGGCTGTCGGAGCACGGTCGCTGAACCCGGCCGGCCGCGGGGACCGGGACGACGCCGCGACGACGCCGCCCCGGTACCCGGGTCCGGTCAGTCGCGCGACGCGGCACCCGCGCCGGCACCGTTGACGATGGCGCCGCCCGCGAGACCGGCGAGGATCGCGCCCACGTCCAGTCCGGTGAGCGACTTCACCACCTCCGTGCCCTCGCCGAGCACCTGGCCGACGCTCTTCGTCATGGCGCTGGCGCCGTCCGTGGACACCACCGTGAGCGTGTCGATGTTCGAGATCGGCTCGGCCGCGGCGCGCACGATCTCCGGGAGGCGCGAGATGATCTCCTGCGCGAGGGCGGCCTCCCCGTACTTCTTGAGCGCCTCGGCCTTGGCGTCGGTCGCGGCGGCCTCGGCCACGCCCTCGGCCTGGATCGCGGCGGCGCGCGCCTCGCCCTCGGCGCGAACGCCCGCGGCGAGCGCGACCTGGCGGTCGCGCTCCGCCTCGCCCGCGAACCGCACGCTCGTGGCGGCGGCCTCGGCGTCCTGGACCGCGGCGACCTTGTTCGCCTCGGCGATCTTCGTGCGCTTGTACGCGTCGGCCTCGGTGGACGAGTTCGCGGCGTCGCGCTGGGCGGTCGCTCGCTGCACCTCGGCGTACGCCTCGGCCTCGGCCGGCTTGCGGATCTCGATATCGAGGCGCTCCTGGGTGACCAGCGCCTGCTCGGAGAGCGCGTCGCGCTCCTGGACGGCGACGAGCTTGTCCTGCTCGGCCTTCGCGAGCATGCCGGACGCCTCCGCCTCGGCGTTGGCCCGGTCGGTCTCGGCCTTGATCGCGGCCTGCTTGAGGCTGAGCGCCTTCTGGCGCTCGGCGACCTGCTCGGCGGCCTCGATGCGCGCGAACTCGCTCACCCGGGCCGCCTCGGCCTCGCTGACCTCGGCCACCTGGCGTGCGCGCGCGGCCTCGGCGCGGCCGAGGTTCGCGAGGTAGTCGCTGCCCGGCGTGGAGATGTCGCTGATGTTCAGCAGGTCGACCTGGAGGCCCTGCTCGGCGAGGTCGGTCTTGGTCTCGGCGACCACGCGGTCGGAGAGCGACTTGCGGTCGGAGATGATCTGCTCGATCGTCATGTCGCCGACGATGGAGCGCAGGGAACCCTCGAGCGACTCCTTGATGATCTCGGTCAGCAGGTCCTGCTGCGAGAGGAAGCGCTGCGCCGCGCGCCGGACGCCGTCCTCCGTGCCGCTGACCTTGAAGTTGATCGAGGCCTTGATGGCGATCTTGATCCGGTGCTTGTCGACGCCTTCGACCGTGATCCCGATCTGCCGCTGCTCGAGGGAGATCGCGAATCCCTGCTGCAGGATCGGCCAGACGAAGGTGCGGCCGCCGATCACCACGCGCTGGCCGACGCCGCTGTCCGGCGTGCGACCCGCGCCCCGCCCGACGATGATGAGCGCCTCGTTCGGCGGGACGCGACGAATGCGACGTGCGATGAAGGTCAGGAGGCCGGCCACGGCGATGACGATCGCGACGATCGCGCCGATCTGGACGAGTTCGGGGGAGGGGTCGGTCACGGGGGTCCTTCCGATTCGGTCGAGCGGGAGTCGAGCAGGGGGGTCGAGGAGGGGGGTGAGCAGGGGGTCGAGCAGGGGTCGGGGAGCGGTTCGCGGGTCGCGGCGATCAGGCGAGCTCGGCGACGACCTTGACGCGGCTGCCGGCGTGGGCCACGACTCGGACCCGGGCGCCCTCGGGGATGGGCGCATCGGCGAACGCGAGACGGCGCTCGACCTCGCCGGGGCCGTCGAGGCGTACCTCCCCGGCCGCCGTTCCGATCTCGGCGGTCGCGACGCCGGTGAGGCCGACGGCGGAGGTCGGAACGCCGTCGGAGCTCCTCGCGAGGGAGCGCACGGCGAGCGCGGCGGCGACGTAGGCGAGGGCGCCCAGCGCGACTGCCAGCACGTAGGCCCACACGAGGTCGAGCCCGCCGCTCGCCGTGATCGCACCGGCGGCGCCGAAGACCGTGAACGCCACAGCGAGGGCCGTGCCCGAGACCATCCCGTCGCCGACGTCGAAGTGGTCCAGGACGTCGCCGACCAGGAGCGAGATGACGAGCAGGGCGAGGCCGAGGCCTCCCACGATCAGGAACGGAAGCAGCACGGGGGCCTCTCTCGGGGGCGCCGCGAGGGCGAGCGCGATCCAGTGGCGGCGGCGCTGCGGATGCGGGGCGGTAGGGCTGGCGGGGTCGGGATCACCCTAGCGGCGCCGCGGCGTCGGGCACCAGAGGTGGTCTGCGGATCGCGTCGACGGCCGCATCGCCGCGGATGTCGCGCATCAGCCGCACGACCTCGTCGGCGACCGCGGCGGTCACCGATCGGCAGACCACGCTGTACGGCCCCATCGGTCCGAGGCCGCCGCCGCGGATGCGGATGACCTCCCAGCCGACCTCGCGGAGCGCCGCGTCCTTCTCGAGGTCGGTTCCCTGCTTGAGGCCGCGGTGCGCGCGGCCGGACCGCCCGGGGTCGTCGTACTCGATCGCGATGCGGAGCTCGGCGACGAGGATGTCGGGCCAGACCTCCTGCCGCCCGTAGAACATCCGAGCCGTCCGCACGGCGTTCGCCCGGTGGTGGAGCCGGATGCGTTCGTCGAGCAGGACGCGCAGCCGCTGCTCGGTCATCGAGGTGCCGACCCTGAGCCCGTGCTTCATGAACGGCATGCCGGCCTCGCGCGCCGCGCCGGGCGAGGCGGCGTTCGCGCCGCACTTCGGGCACCCCGGCCCGGTCAGCACGTCGATCACGGGCGCGCGGAAGCGATCGTGACCGCGCCGGCAGCGCCACTCGTACTCGGCCCCGACCCGCGTCTCGGCGGCGAGGGCGCGGCGGTGCGGGGCGGCGACCCGGCCGAGCAGTTCGCTGCGCGTCCGCTGCGTCTCGTGCAGCAGCATGCACACCGGGCAGGTGCGCCGGAGCGCCACGACACCCGGAGCTCCCGCCTCGGCGCCATGGCCGCAGCCGAAGATCACCGCCACCATGCCGTGCTCCCGTCCCTCATGTCGACATGGTGGCGGACGCCGCCGACATCCGGACCGTGAGCGCGGCACCGTCGGCCTGCGCGCGCGTGTCTCCGGTTCGGGGGATGATCGTCGGGTGCGGATGGCGATCGCGGCCACGGGCGCGGGGCGCGTGGTGGTCGGCGACCCCGATCGCGGCGAGGCGCAGGAGGTCGATCGAGGCGAGCTGCCGGCCCTCGTCGCGCGCCTCGAAGCGGAGCACGCGCCGAGATGGGTCTGGACCGACACCCGGTCGTGGGCGCCCGGACTGCTCGCGGCCGGGGTGCGCGTGGCGCGATGCCACGACCTGCGCCTGTGCGGTGCGATCCTCGAGTGGTCGACGCTCGTCGGGCGGGCACGGGATGACCTGCCGTCCCGTCCCGGATGGCTCCCCGCCGGCCCGGCGGAGGCGGCCGACCCGACGTACCACGAGCCGGCGTCGATCGCGCCGTCGAGCAGGGGAACTGCGCTCTTCGAGCTCGACGACGACCACGCCGGTACCGACGACGCCGAGGCGGCGCACCGACCGTCGATCCGCGACCTCGCCGACGAGCACGATCGCCAGCTCGCGCTGGCCGGCGCGGCCGAGCGGCCGGGCGCGCTCCGACTGCTGCTGGCCGCGGAGTCGGCCGGCGCGCTGATCGCCGCCGAGCTCCACGCCGCCGGGCTGCCGTGGGATCGGGCGGAGCACGAGCGCGTGCTCGAACAGGCACTCGGCGCGCGTCCTGCCGCCGGCCGCAAGCCGCGGCGCCTGGAGGAGTCGGCCGCCCTGGTCCGCGACGCGCTCGAGGCGCCGACGCTCAACCTCGACTCCCACGTCGACCTGCTGCGCGCCTTGCGCGCGGCCGGAATCGTCGTCGATTCGACCGCGCGGTGGGAACTGCGCGAGCATCGCCATCCGGCCATCGCGCCGCTGCTGGACTACAAGCGCCGCGCGCGGCTGCTCTCCGCGAACGGCTGGTCGTGGCTCGACGAATGGGTGTCGGGCGGACGGTTCAGGGCGGACTACGTCGCCGGGGGCACGGCGACGGGCCGCTGGGCCACCGCGGGCGGCGGGGCGCTGCAACTGCCCAAGGTCGTGCGCGGCGCCGTGACGGCCGATGAGGGCTGGTCGCTCGTGGTGGCCGACGCCTCGCAGCTCGAGCCGCGTGTGCTCGCGGCCCTCGCGCGCGACCCGGCGATGGCGGCGGCCGGCCGAGGACGCGACCTGTATCGGGCGATCGTGGACGACGGCGTGGTCGCCACGCGCGACGAGGCGAAGGTGGCGGTGCTCGGCGCGATGTACGGTGCGACCACGGGGGACAGCGGCCGGCTCGTGCCGCGCTTGGCCCGGGCCTACCCGCAGGCGATGGCCCTCGTCGACGGGGCGGCCCGCGACGGCGAGGCCGGACGGCGCGTGACCACGCTGCTCGGCAGGTCGTCGCCACTGCCCCCGGCGACCTGGCACGAGGCCCAGGCGCGGGCGAACGCCGTCGACGCGACCCCGGCGGACGAGCGCCGCGCGCGTTCCGCGGCGCGCGACTGGGGTCGCTTCACCCGCAACTTCGTCGTCCAGGGCACGGCCGCCGAGTGGGCGCTCTGCTGGCTGGCGGGGCTGCGCACCCGGCTCGCGGCCCTGCCGGTGCCGTCCGGGGCACGTGCCGCGCCGGGATCGGGCCCGGTGTTCGAGCGGATGCCGCACCTGGTGTACTTCCTGCACGACGAGGTGATCGTGCACGCCCCGGCCGAGGTCGCCGAGGCCGTGGCCGCCGCGGTCCGCGAATCCGCGGCCGAGGCCGGACGGCTGCTGTTCGGCGACGCCCCGGTCGAGTTCCCCCTCGACCTCGTCGTGACCGCGAGCTACGCGTCCATCGACTGAGTCGAGCCTGCGCGCCCCGGGGGAGCGGCGGGCGACCGCCTCGCGGGACGACGGCCGCGACGCGGCCGGTCGGCACTGGGCGGAAACGCCAGCGCTGCGGCATCCGCCTGCGACACCTCGTCGAGCCAGCGCAGGATCGACTCGGCCGAGGCGAGTTCGGCCGACACGGCCAGCGCGGCGAGGCGGCCACGGGCGTCGCCCTCCGAGGTCTCGTCGGGGGTCGGCCGAGCGGATGCCGCGGCCCGCCGTCGCCCCCAGCGCTCGCGCTCGGACGCGATGACCGACGAGGCGTCGACGCCCGGCATCGAGAGGGCGATCAGCACGCGGTCGACGGTCTCGTGGAGCGGGTCGGCGCCCGCGGCGTCCCGGCCCTCCAGCCACTCCGTCGCGGCCCGGCGCCCGCTGCCGGTGATGCGGTGCAGGGGCAGCCCGTCGTCGGTCTCGCCCGCCGGTTCGACGAGGCCGCGAGCGGTGAGGCGGTCGAGGGTCGAGTAGGTCTGGCCGACGTTGACGTCGCGTCGGCGGCCGGTGCGCTCGGCGAGCCCTCCGTGCAGTTGGAACCCGTAGGCCGGTCCGCTGGTCAGCAGCACGAGCAGCGCGTCGCGTACGGCCACGTGGTCTCCTTCGCCCGGGGGTGATTCGACTCACCCGGTATGCAGTTTAGGACAGAGGCTTGTGATGCGCGCGCCCGAGCGTCATACTCGAACTGACGAGTCATCGTCGCCAATCGAACAACCCGCTCACGCCGGGCCCGCCGTTCCAGAGGTCGTAGGGGAAGACGCACCTCACGAGGAAACGGAGCAGGAGATGGCGGAGCAGTTCACGCGGGCCGCGCGCGCCGCGCGCGGCATGCTGTTCGTGCACTCGTCGACGCGGGCGCTGAACCCGCATGTCGAATGGGCGGTCGGCAGAGCGCTCGGCAGTCCCGTCAATTTCGACTGGGCCGACCAGCCCGTGCTGCCCGGGACCATGCGGACCGAGTACTCCTGGACGGGAGAGCCGGGTTCGGGCGCCCGGATCGCGTCGGCGCTCCGAGGATGGGACCAGCTGCGCTTCGAGGTGAGCGAGGACCCGGGACCGGGCAACGACGGCTCGCGGTGGATGCACACCCCCGAGCTGGGCGTCTTCTACGCCCAGACCGACTCCGCCGGCAACGTGGTAGTCCCCGAGGACCGGATCCGGTACGCCATGGAGATCGCGGCCTTCGACGCGGGCGAGCTGCACCGCGAGCTCCGGCTCGCGCTCGGCCAGGCGTGGGACGACGAGCTCGAACCGTTCCGCCACGCCAGCGACTTCGCCCCCGTGGTCTGGTTGCACCGCGTCGGGTGACGCCGCCGCCGCGGTGGCGGGACGCGTTGGCCGGTCGACCTGGTCCCGGCAGCGCGAGAACGAAACCGACGGCGGCGACGCAGAAGGCCCCGGCACCGAACGGTGCCGGAGCCTTCGCCCGGCGGATGCCGGTGGCATCCGCCTCGGACGATCAGGCGGAACGGAAGGCCGCGACGGCGTTGTGGCCGCCGAAGCCGAACGAGTTGCTGATGGCGATCACGTCGCCGTCGCCCAGCGGGCGCGGCGAGGTGACCACGTCGAGCGGGATCTCCGGATCCTGTTCGTCGAGGTTGATCGTCGGGGGGATCATGCGCTCGTGGAGCGCCAGCACCGTGAAGATCGCCTCGATCGCACCGGCGCCGCCCAGCAGGTGGCCGGTGGACGCCTTGGTCGCGGTGACCGCGATCTCGTCGAGGTGGTCGCCGAAGATCCGGCGCAGGGCGTTGTACTCGGCGATGTCGCCCACCGGCGTGCTGGTCGCGTGCGCGTTGACGTGGCGCACATCGGCCAGGCTCGCGCCGGCCCCCTCGATCGCGGACTTCATCGCGCGCGCCGCCGCCGATCCCTCGGGGTCGGGAGCGGTGATGTGGTACGCGTCGCTCGTGATGGCACCGCCGAGCAGCTCGGCGTAGATCTTCGCGCCGCGGGCCTTCGCGTGCTCCTCGGTCTCGAGCACGAGGGCCGCGCCTCCCTCGCCCATGACGAAGCCGTCGCGGCCGATGTCGTACGGCCGAGAGGCGATGGCGGGGTCGTCGTTGCGGCGCGACAGGGCCTGCATCGAGTTGAACGAGGCGATGGTGATGGGGTGGATGGCCGACTCGGAGCCACCGGCGACAACCACGTCGGCCACGCCGTCCTGGAGCTGCTCCCAGGCGTTCACGAGCGACTCCGTGCTCGACGCGCACGCCGAGACGACGGTGCGGATCCCGGCTCGGGCATGGAGGTCCATGCCGACCGCGGCGCCCGGGCCGTTCGGCATGAGCATCGGGACGGTCATCGGCAGCACGCGCCGCGTGCCCCGTTCGCGCAGGGTGTCCCAGGCGTCGAGCAGGGTCCAGACGCCGCCGATGCCCGTGGCCCAGGCGACCGCGAGCCGCTCGGGCTCGACCTCGGGCGCGCCCGCGTCCGCCCATGCCTCACGGCCGGCGATCAGCGCGAACTGGCTCGACGGGTCGAGGCGCTTCAGCTCATGCCGTTCCAGGGACTCCGACGCGGGCACCTTGGCGGTCGCCGCGAACTTGACGGGCAGGTCGTACTTCTCGACCCATTCGGCCTCGAGGGTGCGCGCGCCGGACTCGCCCTCGAGCAGGGCGTTCCAGCTTTCGCGAGCGGTCCCGCCGATCGGCGTGGTCGCGCCGACGCCGGTGATCACGATCTTCTTGGTCATACGAGAGCAACTCCGGTGGGGAAGGGACGGGGCGGGCCGGGGTGCCGGCCCGCCCGTCGCACTAAGCCTGGGCCTTGACGATGAAGTCGACGGCGTCGCCGACGGTCTTGAGGTTCTTGACCTCCTCGTCGGGGATCTTCACGTCGAACTTCTCCTCCGCGTTGACGACGATCGTCATCATCGAGATGGAGTCGATGTCGAGGTCATCGGTGAACGACTTGTCCAGCTCAACCGTGTCGGTCGCGATGCCGGTCTCGTCGTTGATCAGCTCGGCCAGGCCGGCAAGCACTTCTTCGTTGGACAATGCCATGGTTCTTCTCCTTGAGGGTGTCTCGTTGACCGAGACACAGTCTAGATGGACGGGGGACGGCGGCTCAGGGGAGAACCACCACTTGGGCGCCGAACACGAGTCCGGCGCCGAAGCCGATCTGGAGGGCGAGGCCGCCCGAGAGGTCGGGGTGCTCCTCCAGGAGACGATGCATCGCCAACGGGATGGACGCCGCCGAGGTGTTCCCGGTGGTGGCGATGTCGCGCGCGATGGCGACCGTCTCCGGCAGCTTCAGCTGCTTGGCGAACTCGTCGATGATGCGCATGTTGGCCTGGTGCGGAATGAACGCGGCGAGGTCGTCGGCGGTGACGCCGGCCGCGTCGAGCGCCTCCTTGGCGACCTTCGCCATATCCCAGACCGCCCAGCGGAACACCGTCTGGCCCTCCTGGCGGAGCGTCGGCCATTCGGAGCGGCCCTCGCGGAAGTCGATGAGCGTGCTGTTCATGCCCACCGCGGCGGCCTTCGAGCCGTCGGAACCCCACACGGTCGCGCCGATGCCGGGCGTCTCGCTCGGGCCGACCACGACGGCGCCGGCTCCGTCGCCGAGCAGGAAGGAGATCGTGCGATCGGTCGGGTCGACGACGTCCGAGAGCTTCTCGGCGCCGATGACCAGTGCGTAGTGCGCCGCGCCCGCGCGGAGGAGCGCGTCGGCCTGTGCCACCGCGTACGCGTAGCCCGCGCAGGCCGCGTTCATGTCGTAGGCGGCGGCCGGGTTGGCCCCCACCCGATCGGCGACGACGGCGGCGATCGACGGGGTCTGCTGCACGTTCGAGATCGTCGCGACGATGACGAGGTCGATCTGCTCGGCCGGCACCCCCGACCGCTCGATCGCCTCGCGCGCGGCATCCGTCGCCAGGTCGACCGCCAGCACGTCGTCGCCGGCGCGCACGCGCGTGACGATGCCGGTCCGCTGCCGGATCCACTCGTCCGAGGAGTCGATCGGGCCGACGAGGTCGTCGTTCGGCACGGCGTGCTCGCCGCGGGCGGCGCCGATCGAGTAGAGGCGCGTGTGCGCGGGGCCGTGAGACTGGGTGAGCGTGGGGTGCGTCATGCGTTCTCTCGTGTCGTTGGTGGACTACGCGGCCTGGTCGAGCAGCTCGATCGCCGCCGGGAGGTCGTCGGGCGTCTTCACGGCGACCGTCGGGACGCCCTTCAGTGCGCGCTTGGCGAGTCCGACGAGCGCTCCGGCGGGCGCGAGCTCGATGAGCCCGGTCACCCCGGCGTCCGCGAACGACGCCATGCAACGGTCCCAGCGCACCGGCGAGGCCACCTGGCCGACGAGCAGCTCGACGAACGACGATCCGGATGCCACGGGCGTCCCGTCGCGGTTCGTCCAGAGCGTGTGCGCGGGGTCCGCGGCGGACAGCGAGAGCGCGACCTCGGCGAGCCGCTCGCGGGCGGGCTGCATGTAGCGGGTGTGGAACGCGCCGGCGACCTGCAGCGGGATGACGCGCGCGCCGCTCGGCGGCTCCGCCCTGAGGCGCTCGAGCGCGTCGGTCGCACCGGCGACCACGATCTGGCCGCCTCCGTTGAAGTTCGCCGGTTCGAGGCCCAGTTCGTCCAGGCGCGCGAGCAGTTCGGACTCGTCGGCGCCGATGACCGCGCTCATGCCGGTCGGCTCGAGCGCCGCCGCCTCGGCCATGGCCCGGCCGCGCGCGGCGACGAAGCGCATCGCGTCGGCCGCATCGAGCACTCCCGTCGCGGCGGCCGCGGTGATCTCACCCACCGAGTGCCCGGCGACGCCGCCGATCCGTGCCACCCGGCCGTCGGCCGCGAGGGCGTCGAACGCGAGGATCCCCGCGGCGACGATGAGCGGCTGCGCGATCGCGGTGTCGCGGATCGTCTCGGCGTCGCTCTCGGTCCCGTGGCGCTCCAGGTCGACGCCGGACGCGTCTGACAGGGCGGCGAGGCGCTCGGCGAAGGAGGGTTCGGCGAGCCAGGGGGAGAGGAAACCGGGGGTCTGGGAGCCCTGACCAGGGCAGGCGACGACGATCACCGTCTCAGTCTGCCAATCGCTGCAGACGGATGAGTGTGCACTCGCGACAAGGTATGCCGTGAGACGTTGTCACGACGGCACATAGAACCGTCAGTTCGCCGGCCGCCGCCGGGGCGTGGTCTCGTGGTCGCTCATCGAGCCGATGATGAGCGCCGACTGCAGGATCAGCGCCTCCCGGGCGCCGGTGGCGTCCCAACCGATCACGTCGGAGACCCGCTTCAGGCGGTAGCGGACGGTGTTCGGGTGCACGAAGAGCTCGCGGGCGGTCGCCTCGAGCGATCGGCCGTTGTCGAGGTAGCTCCAGAGCGTCGTCAACAGCTCGGTCGAGTGGGCCTGGAGGGGGCGGTAGATGCGGTGCACGAGGGTCGCCCGTGCCAGCGGGTCGCCGGCCAGCGCGCGCTCGGGGAGCAGGTCGTCGGCGTGGACCGGCCGCGGCGCGTGCCGCCACGACCGTGCGACGGCGAAGCCCGCCAGGGCGGCCTTGGCGCTCTTCCCGGCGTCGACGAGGTTCGGCACCTCGTGCCCGAGCACCAGGTGCCCGGCGCCGAAGTGCGGTTCGAGCTGCGCGGCGATCTCGATGAACGTGAGCGCCGGGGCGGTGCCGACGGCATCCTCCGACTCGCTTCCGCGCGGCTCGGCGCGTCCGATCACGACGACGAGGCGATTGCCCTGCACGCCCACGAGCACGTCGGCCTGCATGTGGCGCGCCGTGCGGCGGACCTGGTCGACGTCGAACAGCTTCGGGGCCGTGCCCACCAGCACGGCGACCTCGCCATGGCCATGCCAGCCGAGGGCCGCGATGCGGCTCGGCAGCTCGTCGTCGTACTCCCCGGAGAGGATCGAGTCGACCACGAGGGCCTCGAGGCGTGCATCCCACAGGCCCCGGGCCTCCGCCGCGCGGGCGTAGACGTCGGCGGCCGCGAACGCGATCTCGCGCGAATACAGCAGGATGGCTTCGCGCAGGGGCTCGCCGCCGTCCTTCACGCGCTCCTCGACGACCTCGACCGTCACCCGGATGAGCTGCAGCGTCTGCTGGAGACTCACCGAGCGGAGGAGCTCCCGCGGAGCCGCCCCGAACACGTCGGCGGCGATCCACGGGGTGGACTTCGGGTCGTCGAACCACGCGATGAAGGACGAGATGCCGGCCTGGGCGACGAGCCCGACCGCCGACCGCCGGCTCGGCGGCATGTCGCCGTACCAGGGCAGGGTGTCCTCCAGGCGCTTGAGCGTCTGGGTCGCCAGCTCGCCCGCGATGGTCCGCAACCACGCGAGCGTCTCCGCCTTGGTCCTGGGCTTCGTCGCCACGGCCGGTGGCCTGCTAGCTCTCGCCGCCGGCGGTGCCGGTGGTGCCGGCGTTCACGTCGTGGAGGCGGTACTTCTCGATCGCCCGGGCGGGGAGGTCCCCGTCGACCTCGCCGCGGTCGGCGAGCAGCTGGAGCGTGCGCACGACCACCGAGGGTCCGTCGATCTTGAAGTACCGACGCGCAGCGGGGCGGGTGTCGGAGAATCCGAACCCGTCGGCGCCGAGGGTCGCGTACTGGCCCGGCACGTACGGACGGATCTGCTCCTGCACCGCGCGCATGAAGTCGGACACGGCCACGAACGGGCCCTGCGCCTCCGAGAGCTTCTGCGTCAGGTAGGGCACGCGGCGCTCGGCCTCGGGGTGGAGGAAGTTGTGCTCGTCGACGGCGAGCCCGTCGCGGTTCAGCTCCGACCAGCTCGTCACCGACCAGACGTCGGCCGACACGCCCCAGTCCTCGGCGAGGAGCTGCTGGGCCTCGAGGATCCACGGCACCGCGACGCCGGAGGCGAGCAGCTGGGCCTTCGGGCCGTCGTGGTTCGACTGCGAGACGCGGTGGATGCCGCGCACGATGCCTTCGACGTCGACGCCCTCCGGCTCGGCCGGCTGGACGAGCGGCTCGTTGTAGACCGTGAGGTAGTACATGACGTTCGGGTCGGGGTGGTTGCCGCCGTACATCCGGTCGAGGCCCGAGTGCACGATGTGGCCAATCTCGTAGCCGTAGGCCGGGTCGTACGACACGACCGCCGGGTTGGTCGCGGCGAGCAGCGGCGAGTGGCCGTCCGCGTGCTGCAGGCCCTCGCCGGTCAGCGTGGTGCGTCCGGCGGTCGCGCCGATCATGAAGCCGCGCGCCATCTGGTCGCCGGCGGCCCAGATGGCGTCGCCGGTGCGCTGGAAGCCGAACATCGAGTAGAAGACGTAGATCGGGATCAGGGGCTCGCCCTGGGTCGAGTACGACGTGCCGATGGCGGTGAACGCGGCGAGCGCACCGGCCTCGTTGATGCCGACGTGGACGATCTGGCCCTGCGGACTCTCCTTGTAGGCCAGGAGGAGCTCGCGGTCGACCGAGGTGTAGTGCTGCCCGTTCGGGTTGTAGATCTTGGCGTTCGGGAAGAACGCGTCCATGCCGAACGTGCGGGCCTCGTCGGGGATGATCGGCACGATGCGGTTGCCGAAGTCCTTCGAGCGCATGAGGTCCTTCAGCAGGCGGACGAACGCCATGGTGGTGGCGACCTCCTGGGTGCCGGAGCCCTTCTTCGCGATCGCGTAGGCGGAGTCGTCGGGCAGCGAGAGGGCGGTGTGCTTCGTCCGCCGCTCGGGCAGGTAGCCGCCGAGCTCGCGCCGGCGCTCGTGGAGGTACTGGATCGCCTCGTCGTCCTCGCCCGGGTGGTAGTACGGCGGGAGGTAGGGGTTCTCCTCGAGCTGCGCGTCGCTAATCGGGATGCGCATCGTGTCCCTGAACGTCTTCAGGTTGTCGAGCGTCATCTTCTTCATCTGGTGGGTCGCGTTGCGGCCCTCGAACGCCGGCCCCAGGCCGTAGCCCTTGATGGTCTTGGCGATGATGACCGTCGGCTGGCCCTTGTGCTCCATGGCGGCCTTGAAGGCCGCGTAGACCTTGCGGTAGTCGTGGCCGCCGCGCTTGAGGCCCCAGACCTGGTCGTCGGTGAGGTCCTTGACGAGCTCGAGGGCGCGCGGGTCGCGGCCGAAGAAGTTCTCGCGCACGTACGCACCGGATTCGGCCTTGTAGGTCTGGTAGTCGCCGTCGGGGGTGACGTTCATCAGGTTCCGCAGCGCGCCGTCGTGGTCGCGCGCCAGCAGGTCGTCCCACTCGCGACCCCAGATCACCTTGATGACGTTCCACCCGGCGCCGCGGAAGAAGCTCTCGAGCTCCTGGATGATCTTGCCGTTGCCGCGCACGGGGCCGTCGAGTCGCTGCAGGTTGGCGTTGATGACGAAGGTGAGGTTGTCCAGCCCCTCGTTCGCCGCGACCTGCAGCTGGCCGCGGCTCTCGACCTCGTCCATCTCGCCGTCGCCGAGGAAGGCCCAGACGTGCTGGTCGGAGGCGTCCGCGATGCCGCGGTTGGTGAGGTACTTGTTCGCCTGCGCCTGGTAGATCGCATTGATCGGGCCGAGACCCATCGACACCGTCGGGAACTGCCAGAACTCGGGCATGAGCCGCGGGTGGGGGTAGGAGGACAGCCCGTTCGGGGCGTGCGACTTCTCCTGGCGGAACCCGTCGAGCTGGTCGGTCGTCATCCGGCCCTCGAGGAACGCCCGGGCGTAGGTGCCGGGGGAGGCGTGGCCCTGGATGAAGATCTGGTCGCCGCCGCCGGGGTGGTCCTGGCCACGGAAGAAGTGGTTGAAGCCGACCTCGTACAGCGCCGCGGAGGACGCGTAGGTCGAGATGTGGCCGCCGACGGCGATACCCGGCCGCTGCGCGCGGTGCACGAGCATCGCGGCGTTCCAGCGGATCCAGGCGCGGTACCGGCGCTCGATCTCCTCGTCGCCCGGGAACTCGGGCTCGTTGTCGGGGGCGATCGTGTTCAGATAGTCCGTGGTCGGCACCATCGGCACGCCCAGGTGCAGCTCCTTGGAGCGCTTCAGCAGGCTGAGCATGATCTCGCGCCCGCGCTGGTGGCCCTTCTCGGCGACGAGGGCGTCGAGGGACTCGCCCCACTCGGTGGTCTCCTCCGGATCGGAGTCCATCGCCTCGACCGAGTACGGGTCCTGGTCGTTGACAGTCACACTCGACCTCTCTCTTCAGCAGATCGTGCCTCTGATGCGCGCGTCGCGCACGACGAAGACCGGGTCACGGCCGGGGGCACCACGCCATCCTAGTGATTCTATGCCCGGGTACGGGCAGCTAGGCTGGCGCGCGCCCCATCGGACGGCAGGAGGCGGCGTGTGAACCTCGACGTCGGCGCGACCGCGCCCGACTTCATCCTTCCCGACCAGTTCGGCGCGCCGCAGCGTCTCGCCGACCGTCGCGGGCTGCGTCCGGTCGTGCTCGTGTTCGTGCCGTTCGCGTTCTCCCGCACCTGCACGGGCGAGCTGCGCGAGCTCGACGCCGCGTCCGCGATGTTCGAGGAGGCGGGCGCCGAGGTCCTCGTGGCGTCCGTCGATGCGAAGTACGCCCTCCGGGCATGGGCGGAGGCCGAGGGAGTGGGCCTGACCCTCCTCTCCGACTTCTGGCCGCACGGCGGGGTCGCCGCCCGGTACGGGGCGTTCGACGCGTCGGCGGGGTTCGCGCGCCGGGCGACCTTCGCGATCGACGCGGGCGGCGTCATCCGCTCGTCGTTCTCCGCGCCGCCCGGCGAGGCCCGGCCGCTGTCGGCCTACCGGGACGCCCTCCGACGGCTCGAGGGGCCGTGACGGATGCCGCGGGCCCGCGTCGTACGATGGGGGAGCGCCGCAGGCGCGGGGGCCTTTAGCTCAGTTGGTAGAGCGCCACGCTTACACCGTGGATGTCGTCGGTTCGAGCCCGGCAGGGCCCACCGACGAGGACCGGCGGGTGCGGCAGGGGCCCGACAGGACCGCCCGCGCCGCACGGCGTAGGCTTGGGCGCGTGCCAGTCCGCCTCGCCGACGTCCTCTCGACCGTGGAACGACTCTGGCCCGTCGCCGGCGCCGAGCCGTGGGATGCGCCCGGGCTCGTGACCGGCGATCCGGCGCGCGACGTCGAGCGCGTCCTGCTGACGGTCGACGCCGTCGCGGCGACCGTGGACGAGGCCGTCGCATCCGGTGCCGACCTGGTGGTCGCGCACCATCCGCTGCTGCTTCGCGGCGTCACCTCGATCGCCGAGGATCGCTACAAGGGCGCCCTGCTCGCGAAGCTCATCCGCGCGGACTGCGCGCTCGTGGGCGCGCACACGAACGCCGACATCGTCGAGACCGGCACGTCGGCCGTGCTCGCCGACCGCATCGGCCTCGTCGACGTCGCCCCGATCGTGCCGAACGCGGCGGACGCCGCGCGCGGCCTCGGTCGCGTGGGCCGCCTCGCCGAACCGACGACGCTCGGGCGCCTCGCCCGACGCCTTGCGGAACTGCTGCCGCCCACGGCGACGGGAGTGCGCGTCGCCGGAGGGTTCGACGACCCCGTCGAGACCGTCGCCGTCTGCGGCGGCGCCGGCGACTCGCTCCTCGCGCACGAGGCCGTGCGCACCGCCGACGCGTACGTCACCGCCGACCTGCGGCACCACCCGGCGTCCGAGGCCCGCGAGCAGGCGATGCTCGGCGGCGGCCCCGCGCTCGTCGACGTCTCGCACTGGGCGAGCGAATGGCTGTGGCTGGATGCCGCGGCCCGAGAGCTCCGGGAGGCCCACCCCGAACTCGAGGTCGTGGTGAGCGACCTCCGCACCGACCCGTGGGACTTCCAGGTCGTCCAGTGACCCGTCCCGCCCCGACCGCGATCCGCCCCGTCCCGAATCCCACGAGGAGCACCACGTGAAGGCCAGTCCCGCCGACCAGGAGCAGCTGCTCCGCCTCCAGGCCATCGACACCCGTCTGCAGCAGCTCGCGCATCGCCTGCGCTCGCTGCCGCAGACGGCCGAGCTCGCCTCGCTCGCCGAGCGCGACACCGCCGTCCGCGGCCGGCGCGCCGAGGCCGTCGGCTCGCTCGAGGACGCCCGCACGGAGCTCGGACGCATCGAGTCCGACGTCGAGGTGGTCGAGAAGCGCATCGCGCGCGACGGCGACCGGCTGACGCACACGTCGTCGATGAAGGACGTGCAGGCGCTCGAAGCCGAGCTCGCATCGCTCCGCAGGCGCCTCAGCGACCTCGAGGACGCCGAGCTCATCGTGATGGAGAAGGTCGAGGAGGCCGAGGCCCGCGTCGCCGGGATCGATCGCGAGCGGGCCGAGCTCGCCGAGGCGACCGCATCGCTCGAGGCGGCCCGCGACGAGGCGGCCGGCGGGCTCGGCACCGAGCGGGAGCAGGCCGAGCGCGACCGGGCGACCCTGGCCGGCACGATCCCCGACGACCTGCTCCGGTTCTACGAGGACCGTCGCGTCAGGGGCGGTGGCATCGGTGCCGCGCTCCTCCGCCAGCGCACCTGCGGCGGCTGCACGATCACGCTCACCGGCTCCGACCTCGAGTCCGTCCGTCGCGCCGCCGACGACGAGGTCGTGCAGTGCCCCGAGTGCGACCGGATCCTCGTGCGCACGGCCGAATCGGGTCTCTGACCGGCGCACCCGGTTCGGGGCGGTAGCCTTGGAGATGCGAGCGGGTCGGCAAGACGGCCGCGTCGCCCGAGCGATCGGGCGCCGAGGAACGTCCGGGCTCCGCAGGGCAGGACGGTGGGTAACGCCCACCCGGGGTGACCCGCGAGACAGTGCCACAGAAAGCAGACCGCCACGGGCCTCGGCCCGCGGTAAGGGTGAAACGGTGGGGTAAGAGCCCACCAGCGGCCGCGGTGACGCGGTCGGCTCGGTAAACCTCGTCCGGAGCAAGGCCAGACAGGGAACGATGGGGCTGCCCGTCCCGTTCCCGGGTGGGCCGCTGGAGGGTCACGGCGACGTGGCTCCGAGAGAGATGGTCGTCCAGCCGGTGTCGCGCAAGCGCCCGGTCAACAGAACCCGGCGTATCAGTCGGCCCGCTCGCACCCGGCGACGCTAGGAGCGCGCCGCGAGCGCGGCCGCGCCGAGCAGGCCCGCGTTGTTCCGGAAGGCCGCCGGCACGATGGGCGTGTCGAGCGAGAGCAGGGGCAGGAACTCGCGGTGGTGCTTCGAGACGCCCCCGCCGACGACGAACAGGTCGGGCGAGAACAGGAACTCGACGTGCGCGTAGTAGCGCTGCAGCCGTTCCGCCCACTCGGACCACGAGAGGTCCTCCCGCTCCATCGCGGAGTACGCGGCCCGCTCCTCGGCATCGTGCCCATCGAGCTCGAGGTGGCCGAG
The DNA here is from genome assembly GCF_052805135.1 of Agromyces arachidis. NCBI lineage: Bacteria > Bacillati > Actinomycetota > Actinomycetes > Micrococcales > Microbacteriaceae > Agromyces > Agromyces arachidis. The sequence goes on along the minus strand of NZ_JBRBDK010000008.1, from coordinate 14,410 downwards.
CTCGCTGTTGGGCACGAGCACGCCGTCGTAGATGAAGGCCGAGCCGATCCCGGTCCCCAGCGTGGTCAGGATCGCGAGGCCGCGCTCGCCCTTCGCCGCACCGAACCGGGATTCGGCATAGCCGGCGGCATCCGCGTCGTTGATGAAGTGGATGTCGCTGCCGAGCTCGCGCTCGAACATCCGCTCGGCCTCGAGGCCGATCCACTCGTCCGAGATGTTCGCCGCCGACAGCGTGCGGCCGTGCCGCACGATCGCGGGGAAGCAGACTCCGAGCGGCAGCGACGTGTGCCCCTGCCCGGCGATGACGGCGAGCAGCTGCCCCGTGGCCTCGAGGATGTCGGCGGGCCGGCCGCCCTTGGGCGTCTTGATCTTCACCCGCTCGGTGACCAGTTCGCCGGAGCCGAGGTCGACGACCGCCCCCTTGATGCCCGTGCCGCCGATGTCGATGCCGATCGCGCGTTCCGTCGCCATGGCGCCACCCTATCGCGGCGCGCGCGAGCGGCCGCTCAGGGCAGGGTCAGGATCTCGGCGCCGCGCTCGGTGACGACCAGCGTGTGCTCGAACTGGGCGGTGAGCGATCGATCGCGGGTGACGACCGTCCAGTCGTCGCCCCAGAGGTCCCAGTCGATGCCGCCGAGCGTGAGCATCGGCTCGATCGTGAAGACCATGCCCGGCTCGATGACCGTGGTCGCCCGCGGGTCGTCGAAGTGCGGGATCACGAGGCCGGTGTGGAACGCCCGGCCCACGCCGTGCCCCGTGTAGTCGTGCACCACCCCGTAGCCGAACCGCCGCGCATAGGACTCGATGGCGCGCCCGATGACGTTCACCTGGCGTCCGGGAGCGACGGCGCGGATGCCGCGTGCGAGCGCCTCGCGCGTGCGCTCGACGAGGAGCCGGGCCTCCTCGTCGGCGTCTCCGACGAGGAAGGTGCGGTTGAGGTCGCCGTGCATGCCGCCGAGGTAGGCGGTCACGTCGAGGTTGACGAGGTCGCCCTCCTCGAGCACGGTGTCGTCGGGGATGCCGTGGCAGATCACCTCGTTCACCGAGGTGCACGAGGACTTGGGGTACCCGCGGTAGCCGAGCGTGGACGGGTAGGCGCCGTGTCCGACGACGTACTCGTGCACGATGCGGTCGAGCTCGTCCGTGGTGACCCCGGGCCGGATCGCGGCGGAGGCCGCCTCGATGGCGCCCGCGGCGACGCGACCCGCGGCGCGGATCCGCTCGACCTCGTCGGCCGTGTACCGGTCGCCGCCGGTGTCGGGCGACGGCGCCGCGCGGCCGACGTACTCGGGTCGTGCGATGGAGGCGGGCACCGGTCGGGCGGGCGACAGGCGGCCGGGGATCAGGTGGCCGTCAGGGTCCTTGGGCATAGGATCAGCCTATGTCCGGCGACACTGAGCACCAGTTCTGGTACAACCTCAACACCGGCGAGGTCGAGGAGGGGATGGTCTCCCCGGCGGTCGAGCGGGTCGGCCCGTTCGAGACCCGCGCGGAGGCCGAGCAGGCCCTCGAGATCCTGCGCGCGAACAGCGCGAAGTGGGCCGAGGAGGACGCCGCCGAGGAGTGATCCGACCGGGCCCGCGCCCCGGGGCGCGCCGGCCCGAACCGGCTCAGTAGGAGTGCTCCTCGGTCGGGTACGCGCCGGACGCGACGTCCGCGCGCCATGCCGTGGCCGCCTCGCCGAGCACGCCGGCGAGGTTGGCGTACTGCTTGACGAACTTCGGGATCCGGCCGGGGGTCAGCCCCGCCCAGTCGGTCCAGACGAGCAGCTGGCCGTCGCAGTGCGGGCCGCCGCCGACCGAGATCGTGGGGATCTCCAGCAGCTCGGTGACCTGCCGCGCCGCGTCGGCCGGCACCATCTCGAGCACGACCGCGAAGGCGCCGGCCTCCTGCACCGCCTCGGCGTCGGCGAGGAGCTGCTTCACGCCCTCGCCGCGCCCCTGGATGATGTGCCCGCCGAGGCCGTGCTCGCTCTGCGGCGTGTAGCCGATGTGCGCCATGACCGGGATCCCGGCTCCGACGACCCGGCGGATCTGCTTCTGGCTCCGCTCGCCGCCCTCCAGCTTGACCGCGTGCGCGCCCGTCTCCTTCATGAAGCGGATGGCGGTGTGCAGCGCCTCGTCGGGTCCGTTCTCGTACGAGCCGAAGGGCATGTCCGCGACCACGAACGCGCGCTGGACGGCGCCGGCGACCGCGCGGGTCAGCGGGATGAGCTCGTCGACCGTCACGGGCAGCGTCGTCTCGTAGCCGAGCACGTTGTTCGCGGCCGAGTCGCCGACCAGCAGGAAGTCGATGCCCGCCTCGTCGAAGATGCGCGCGGTGAGCGCGTCGTAGCTGGTGAGGCCTGTGATCTTGATGCCCTCGCGCTTGGCGTTCTGGAAGTGCCGCGTGCGCACCCGCTTCGGCCCGGGCGAGGCCTTCGCAGCCCCGCCGTACGGGTTCTCCGCGGGTGCGTCGGTGCGGTCGGTCTCGGCGTCGTGCGATAGGGGCTCGGACATGTCGCCAGTCTGGCACAGGTGCCGTCCGCCCGACCCGGCCCCTCCCGCGCGACCCAGTACGCTGAGAGCATCGAGGAAGGGTGTGCATGGACAAGCAGCGCGACTTCGTTCTCCGGACCATCGAAGAACGCGGGGTCAAGTTCGTCAGGCTGTGGTTCACCGACGTCGTCGGCACGCTGAAGTCGGTCGCGATCGCCCCGGCCGAGGTCGAGGGCGCGTTCACCGAGGGCATCGGCTTCGACGGCTCGGCGATCGAGGGCCTCAGCCGCACGTTCGAGTCGGACCTGCTCGCGTTCCCCGACCCGACCACCTTCCAGACCCTCCCGTGGCGCGGCGACATCGACCCGACCGCGCGCATGTTCTGCGACATCACCACGCCCGACGGCGAGCCGGCGGTCGCCGACCCGCGCAACGTGCTGAAGCGCACCCTCGCACGCGCCGCCGACCGCGGCTTCACCTTCTACACGCACCCGGAGATCGAGTTCTACCTGCTGAAGTCCAGCAAGTACGGTCCCGAGGGGCCGCAGCCGGTCGACTCGGCCGGGTACTTCGACAACGTGCCCGGCGGCACGGCCCACGACTTCCGTCGTCGTTCGGTGCGGATGCTCGAGGACCTGGGGATCTCGGTCGAGTTCAGCCACCACGAGGCGGGCCCGGGCCAGAACGAGATCGACCTCCGCTACGCCGACGCCCTGACCACGGCCGACAACATCATGACGTTCCGCACGGTCGTGAAGGAGGTCGCGATCGAGCAGGGCGTCTACGCGACCTTCATGCCGAAGCCCTTCTCCGACAAGCCCGGCTCGGGCATGCACACGCACCTCTCGCTGTTCGAGGGGGACGCGAACGCCTTCTACGAGGCCGGCGCGCAGTACCAGCTGTCGAAGATCGGCCGCCAGTTCATCGCCGGCCTGCTCATGCACGCCAACGAGATCACCGCGGTCACGAACCAGTTCGTGAACTCCTACAAGCGGCTGTGGGGCGGCGACGAGGCGCCGAGCTTCATCTGCTGGGGGCACAACAACCGCTCCGCGCTCGTCCGCGTGCCGCTCTACAAGCCCGGCAAGGGGCAGAGCGCGCGCGTCGAGTACCGCGCGATCGACTCCGCCGCGAACCCCTACCTGGCGTTCTCGCTCATGCTCGCCGCGGGGATGAAGGGCATCGAGGAGGGCTACGAGCTCCCGGCCGAGGCCGAGGACGACGTGTGGGCCCTCACCGACAGCGAGCGCCGCGCCCTCGGCTACCGCCCGCTCCCGGCGAGCCTCGACCACGCGATCGAGTACATGGAGGAGTCCGAGCTCGTCGCCGACACCCTCGGCGAGCACGTCTACAACTACGTGCTCGCCAACAAGCGGGCCGAGTGGCGCGACTACCGTTCGCAGGTCACGCCCTTCGAACTCCAGCGCAACCTCGAGATCCTCTGACGATCGGCAACGGATGACGCGCCAGGCACCGATGCTCGGCGCGCTGGCGCGTGCCGGCTTCGACGACCTCGACCGCGCCGCGCGCGAGGTCGCCGCGCTCGCCGAGCGCGGCGGCGTCCCGCTCGACCGGCTCATCGACGCGTTCTCGGTCGCGGGCGATCCCGACCAGGCGCTCGACGAACTGCGCCGGCTGATGGACCGGGCGCCGGCGCCCGTGCAGCGGATCCTCGGCGACGACGAGGCGCTCGACCGCGCGCTGCGCCTGCTCGGCGCCTCGCGCGGGTTCGCCGAGTACCTGCTGCGGAACGTCGACGAACTCGAGGTGCTGCACGCGACCCCGCAACCGCCGCCGAGCGCCGAGGCTGCCTCGGACGAGCTCGTCGGCGCGGTGGCATCCGTCGACGCCTCCGGAGGCGACCTCGCCGACGCCGGCCAGCGCCTGCTCCGGACGCGCTACCGGCGGCTCCTGGCGCGCATCGCGCTCTGGGATCTCACGCGCCCCGATGCGATCGACGCGGTCGACACCGTCGCGGCGGGCCTGGCCGACCTCGCCGGCGCCGCGCTCGACGCGGCGCTGCTGCTCGCGCGACGCGTCACCGCCCGGGGTCCGGGCGAGCCCGCCGCTCCGGGGCGATTCGCCGCCGACGAGGTCGAGGCCACGCGGCTGGCCGTCATCGGCATGGGCAAGACCGGCGCCAGGGAGCTCAACTACGTCAGCGACGTCGACGTGATCTTCGTCGCGGAGTCCGCCGACGAGGAGTCGGTCGCGACGGCGAGGTCGATCGACATCGCCACGCGGCTCGCCATGCTCGTCATGCGGTTCATCGGCGAACCGGGCATCGAGCCCCCGCTGTGGGAGGTGGACCCGAACCTCCGCCCCGAGGGCAAGGACGGCGCGCTGGTGCGCACGCTGGAGTCGCATCTGCAGTACTACGACCGCTGGGCGAAGAGCTGGGAGTTCCAGGCCCTCCTGAAGGCGCGCCCGCTCGCCGGCGACCGCGAGCTCGGCGAACGGTACGCGGCCGGGGTCGCGCCGAAGGTGTGGGCGAGTTCCTCCCGAGAGGGGTTCGTCGAGTCGGTCCAGCGGATGCGCGAGCGGGTCACCGAGCACATCCCCGCCGACGAGGTCGACGTGCAGCTGAAGCTGGGCCCGGGAGGGCTCCGCGACATCGAGTTCACGGTGCAGCTGCTCCAACTCGTCCACGGTTCGACCGACGCGGCGATCCGCCAGGGCGGCACCATCGCCGCCCTCGAGGCGCTCGCCCGGCACGGCTACGTCGGGCGGGAGGAGGCGGCCGAGTTCTCCCGCGACTACCGGATCCTCCGCGTGCTCGAGCACCGGCTCCAGCTCGGCCGGCTGCGCCGCACCCACCTCATGCCGCGCGACGCGAACGCCACGCGCGTGCTCGCCCGCGCCTCCGGGCTCGCGCGGACCGCCGACGAGCTCACCGCGCTCTGGCAGGGCACCCGTCGCCGTGTGCGCGGCCTGCACGAGCGGCTCTTCTACCGGCCCCTGCTCTCGGCGGTCGCCGCGCTGCCCGCCGACGGCCTCGGCCTCACGAACGACCAGGCCGCCGCACGACTCGCGGCCATCGGGTTCCGCGACCCGAGGGGAGCGCTCGGGCACATCGGTGCGCTGACGTCCGGCGTCACGCGCCGCGCGACCATCCAGCGGCACCTCATGCCCGTGCTCATCTCGTGGTTCGCCGACGGCACCGACCCGGACTACGGCCTGCTCGCGTTCCGTCGGATCAGCGACACGCTGGGCACGACGCACTGGTACCTCCGGCTCCTGAGGGACTCCTCGGATGCGGCACTGCGTCTCACGCGCGTGCTGTCGGGGTCGCGATTCGCCGGCGAACTGCTCGAGCGGATCCCCGAGGCGGTGGCCTGGCTCGAGGACGTCGACGAGCTGCGACCCCGCTCCCTGGGGGCGCTCCGCGATGAGGCGAACGCCGTCCTCGCCCGGCACGGCCAGCTCGACGCGGCCGCGAAGGTGCTGCGCGCCATGCGTCGTCGCGAGGTCCTCCGACTGGCCCTCGCGGGGATGCTCGACGTGTGCACCATCGAGGAACTCGGACACGGACTCAGCGACGTCGTGGAGGTCCACATCGACGGCCTGGTGCGGGCCATCCGCCGAGACGAGGACGGCATCGAGTTCGCCGTGATCGGCATGGGCCGTTTCGGCGGACGCGAGCTCGGGATCGGCTCCGACGCCGACATCCTCTACGTCTACCGGCCCGCCGGCGCCGAGCCGGAGGCGGCCCACCGCCGGGCGCTGAAGATCGTCTCGGAACTCGTGCGCGTCAGCGAGGATGCCCGCCTGCCCTTCGACCTCGACGCCGACCTCCGCCCGGAGGGCCGCAACGGCGTCATCGCCCGCTCGCTGGACGCCTATCGCGCGTACTACGCCCGCTGGTCGCTCACCTGGGAGGCGCAGGCGCTGCTCCGGGCGCGCGGGGTCGCCGGCGATGCCGCGCTCGTGGCCGAGTTCACCGAGCTCGCCGACTCCGTGCGCTATCCGGATCGCATCGAGGAACGCGAGGTCCGCGAGGTCAAGCGGATCAAGGCGCGGGTCGAGAACGAGCGCCTGCCGCAGGGCGCCGATCCGAATCGCCACCTCAAGCTCGGGCGCGGTTCGCTGAGCGACGTCGAGTGGTACGTGCAGCTCATCCAGCTCGAGCACGCGGCCCGCGTGCCGGCACTGCGGACGACGTCGACCCTCGAAGCGCTCGACGCCGCCGTCGACGGAGGGCTCGTCGACGCGACGGACGCGGAGACGCTGCGGGCCGCGTGGGTCTTCGCGTCGCGCGCGCGATCGGCGCTCACGCTCTGGCTCGACCGCACCACCGACGTCCTGCCGGTCGAGCGGACGCAGCTCGAGGGCGTCGCCCGCATCATGGGGTACCCGCCCGGGTCCGCCACGCAGCTCGAGGACGACTACCTGCAGGTCACGCGGCGCGCACGCGCCGTGTTCGAGCGCGGGTTCTACGGCGTCGAGCCGCGGCGCGAGCCGACCCGGAGCTGACCCGCACCCACCCGCCGGACGCACGAGGGCCCGTGTCGCAGTGCGCGACACGGGCCCACGGCTCTCCCCGGGGGGATGGGAGAGCGATCAGACGCCGTAGTAGAGCTCGAACTCGAACGGGTGCGGACGCTGGGCCAGCGGCTTCAGCTCCTTCTCCCGCTTGTAGTCGATCCAGGTCTCGATGAGCTCCTTGGTGAACACGCCGCCCTCGAGGAGGAAGTCGTGGTCGGCCTCGAGCGCATCGAGCGCCTCGCCGAGCGACGCCGGCACCTGCGGGATGGCCTTGGCCTCCTCGGGCGGGAGCTCGTAGAGGTCCTTGTCGACCGGCTCGTGCGGCTCGATGCGATTCTTGATGCCGTCGATGCCAGCCATGAGCTGGGCCGCGAACGCGAGGTACGGGTTGCCCGAGGCATCCGGCGCGCGGAACTCGATGCGCTTGGCCTTCGGGTTCGTTCCCGTGATCGGGATGCGGATCGACGCGGAGCGGTTGCCGGCCGAGTAGACCAGGTTGACCGGAGCCTCGAAGCCCGGCACCAGGCGGTGGTAGGAGTTCACCGTCGGGTTCGTGAAGGCCAGCACCGCGGGGGCGTGCTTGAGGATGCCGCCGATGTACCAGCGCGCGATGTCCGAAAGGCCGCCGTAGCCGGCCTCGTCGTAGAACAGCGGCTTGCCGTCGTTCCAGAGCGACTGGTGCGTGTGCATGCCGGAGCCGTTGTCGCCGAAGAGCGGCTTCGGCATGAAGGTCGCCGTCTTGCCCCACTCGTTGGCGGTGTTCTTCACGATGTACTTGAACTTCAGGATGTCGTCGGCCGCGTGGACCATCGTGTCGAACTTGTAGTTGATCTCGCCCTGGCCGGCGGTGCCGACCTCGTGGTGCGAGCGCTCGACCTCGAGGCCGGCGTCGATGAGCTTCAGGACGATGTCGTCGCGGAGGTCGGCGTGCTGGTCGACCGGCGAGACGGGGAAGTACCCGCCCTTGTACGCGGTCTTGTTGGCGAGGTTGCCGCCCTCTTCGGCGCGGCCGGAGTTCCACGCGCCCTCGCTCGAGTCGACCGAGTAGAAGCTGGAGTTCTGCTTGACCTCGTACCGCACGTCGTCGAAGACGTAGAACTCCGCCTCGGGGGCGAAGAACGCCGTGTCGGCGATGCCGGTCGAGGCGAGGTACTTCTCCGCCTTCTTGGCGACCTGGCGCGGGTCCTTGCCGTAGATCTCCCCGTTGCGGGGGTTGTAGATGTCGAAGACCATGATCAGCGTCCGCTCCGCGCGGAACGGGTCGATGTAGGCCGTCGAGACGTCGGGGATGAGCTGCATGTCCGACTCGTGGATCGACGCGAAGCCGCGGATCGAGGAGCCGTCGAAGAGCTGGCCGACGGTGAAGAAGTCCTCGTCGACGGTGGAGGCCGGGATGTTGAAGTGCTGCTGCACGCCCGGGAGGTCGGTGAAACGGATGTCGAGGAACTTGACGTCCGTCTCCTTGATGAACTTGAGGACTTCGGAAGAATCACTGAACATGCGAAGGTGCTCCAAGGCGGGTAGGGGGCGAGACGTAGTCGTTCGACCGCTCCCGACGCTAGCCGGAGGCGGTTTCCCGACCGTGACGCGAATGTTTCGGCCGTGTTACACGGTACGCGATCGATAGAATCGACCGGTGAGCGCCCCCAGCCCCGCCCCGTCCGGACACCTCGAACCCAGCCGATACCCCGGCGAGCGGCTCGGACTCCCCGAGGAGGGCAGCGGCTCGATCGCCCGGCTGGGTCGACGCGTCGTGGCGCTGCTGCTCGACTGGGCGATCGCGAACGTCATCGCGCTGCTGGCCGGTCCGTACGCGTCCAATGCGCAGTCGTGGACGACGCTGCTCGTGTTCGCGGTCATGCAGGCGGTGTTCATCCCGACCATCGGCGGCAGCATCGGGCACCGCGCGCTCGGACTCCGCGTGGTCTCGCTCGACGGGCGCTGGGTCGGCCTGTGGCGCCCGGTGGTGCGAACGCTGCTGCTGGTCTTCGTGATCCCGGCGGTCGTCTACGACTCCGATCATCGCGGGCTGCACGACCGGGTCGCGGGCACGGTGCTGATCCGCATGTGACCGACGACAGCGGCATCCGCTCGGGTGAACGGATGCCGCTGGTGTCGTGGTCTCGGTCGGTCAGCGCATCTTGCCGCGCTGAGGGCGCACCTTCATCGGGTCGACGCCCTTGGGGATCGGCAGCGACGCCTGAAGCGAGTTCAGGCGGTTGGTGACGGCCAGCACCTCGGGCTTGGTCAGGACGCGCTTCCTCTTGCGCAGCGTGGCGGGGAGCCGGTGCAACTCGATGGAGCCCTCCTCGTGGCCCACCGAGAGGAGTGCGACGGGCACGTTCGGCAGCACGCGGCTGATCTTGCGCTTCTCGTCCTCGAGCATTCGCGTGGTCCGCGATCGCGGGCCCTCGCTGATCAGCACCACACCGCCGCGCCCGACCGCGCGGTAGACCGCGTCCTGGGTCTTCCCGTTCACGGCGACCGGCATCTCGTTGCCGACCCAGCCGCCGCGCAGGCCGCTGCGGAGCACCGCGCCGACCGCGCCGGGCTGACCGTCGATCTGCGAATAGGCGGCACGCTCGGCCCGACGGCCGAGGATGACCAGTGCGATGAGGATGCCGGCGAGCACGCCCGAGATCACCCAGAGCGCGATGGTGAAGCCGTTGCCGCCGCTGAGCCACAGCGCGAGGCCGAGGCTCACCACGATGGGGAGCAGGAAGCCGAGGAGCATGAGCCACTGGGCGCTGGAGTCGTAGCGGCGGGTCATCTGGAAGACCTGCCACATCTGCTTCATGCGGCCGGGCTCCTTGCGTGGCTTGGGGGCGGACCCGGCGTCCTTGGTGCGTGCCATGCGTCAAGGATACCGGCGCCGACGGGGCCGCCCGGACCGCGAGCGCGGATCCGTGCGGCCCCGTCGTGCCGGCCGTCGCGGCGTCGTTCAGCCGACCGCCTGCGCGAATCCGAGCGACGCGTCCGCGAGGTGCGAGAGCTCCTGGGGGAGGTCGCGGCCCTTGGCGCGCATCGACTGCGCCCACAGGCGGCCCGCACGGTACGAGGACCGCACCAACGGTCCCGCGAGCACCCCGAGGAAGCCGATCTCCTCGGCCTCCGCCTTGAGCTCGACGAACTCCTCCGGACGCACCCACCGTGCCACCGGGAGGTGGCGGGGGCTGGGCCGGAGGTACTGCGTGATGGTGATGATGTCGGTGCCGGCATCGTGCAGGTCGCGGAGCGCCTGCGAGACCTCCGCGCGATCCTCGCCCATGCCGAGGATCAGGTTCGACTTCGTGATCAGGCCCGCATCGCGGCCCTGCGTGATCACGTCGAGGGAGCGCTCGTACCGGAAGGCCGGGCGGATCCGCTTGAAGATGCGCGGCACGGTCTCGACGTTGTGTGCGAACACCTCGGGCCGGGCGGAGAACACCTCGCCGAGCAGCTCGGGATTGCCCGAGAAGTCGGGCACGAGGATCTCCACGCCGGTGCCGGGGGACTGGGCGTGGATCTGCCGGATCGTCTCGGCGTACAGCCAGGCGCCCTCGTCGGGCAGGTCGTCGCGTGCGACGCCCGTCACGGTCGAGTAGCGCAGCTGCATCCGGACCACGGACTCGGCGACGCGACGCGGTTCGTCGACGTCGTAGTCCGCGGGCTTGCCGGTGTCGATCTGGCAGAAGTCGCAGCGCCGGGTGCACTGCGAGCCGCCGATGAGGAAGGTCGCCTCGCGGTCCTCCCAGCACTCGTAGATGTTCGGGCAGCCGGCTTCCTGGCAGACCGTGTGCAGTTCCTCGCCCTTCACGAGCTCCTGCAGCTGGCGGTACTCGGGTCCCATCTTCGCGCGGGTCTTGATCCACTCGGGCTTGCGCTCGATCGGGGTCTCGGCGTTGCGGACCTCGAGGCGCAGCATCCGGCGCCCGCCGGGATCGGCGCTCATGCGGCGACCCCCTCGACGGGCGCGAACTCGGCGTCGAGCCGGGCACGAATCGCCTCGACCACGTCGGCCGGCTCAACGGTGCGACCGAGCACGCTCGTCATCGTGGTCACACCGGCGTCGCGGATGCCGCAGGCGACGATCTTCGCGTACGGCGCGAGCGAGTTGGAGCAGTTCAGCGCGAAGCCGTGCATCGTGACGCCGTCGGCGACCCGGATGCCGATCGCGGCGATCTTCTCCTCCCGGCCCTCGCGGACGACCCAGACACCGGATCGTCCCTCGACGCGACGACCCTCGACGCCGAAGCCCGCGAGCACGTCGATGAGCACCGCCTCGAGGCGGCGGACGTAGCCGACGACGTCGATCGGCTCGGCGAGCCGCAGGATCGGGTACCCGACCAGCTGCCCGGGGCCGTGCCAGGTGATCTTGCCGCCCCGGTCCACGTCGACCACCGGCGTCCCGTCGGTCGGTCGTTCGTCTGGGGCGGTGCGCTTGCCGGCGGTGTAGACCGGTTCGTGCTGGAGGAGGATGACGGTGTCCGGTCGTTCACCGGAGACCACCGCCTGATGGACGGCGCGCTGGAGGGAGAGTCCCTCGCTGTACGGCACGGAGTTGGCGCTTAGCCCCGTGACGACGTAGTCGAGCATGTGCTCCAGTCTACGTTCGCGAGCCGTCCTCCCCAGCCCGGTCGCGGACCTTGCCGTCGAGGACGGTGGGACGCGGTCCGGGTCGACGGCCCGAGTGCGCGAGCATTCGGTCATGCCGCAGTTCCGCCGACGTCGCGACGATCGGGCCGCCCCGGTCGGGCCGGCGTCGAGGCCCGAGGTGTCCGCCGGAGCACGTCCCGCCTCCTCGGCGATCGCCGCAGGAGACGGCGTGCTCGCCGGGTACCGCCTCCTGCGCCGGCTCGCCGGGGGAGAACGGGCCGACCTGTTCCTCGCCACCGTCGAGTCGGAGGCGACGGAGTCCGAGAACGCGGCGACGTCGGTCAGGCCCGACGACCCGCCGCTCGTGGTGGTGCGGCGCTACGGACCGGAGGCCGACGACGAGTCGCTGTCGGCCGAGATCGCCGCGATGGACGCCGACCCGACGGGAACGCTGCCGAAGCTGCTCGACCTGGCCGGCGCACACGACGGGAGCGTGTGCCTCGTGGTCGAGCGGGTACCGGGTCCGTCGCTCGCCGACGTGCTGCGCGCAGGACCACTGGACCCGGGCGAGGTCGTCACGGCGATCGCGCCGATCGTGGTCGCGGTCCGCGAGCTCGGCGACCGCGGCGTCGTGCATTCGCGGCTCGACGCCTCCGACATCCGCTTCGACCGCACCGGTCGGCCGCGGCTGCTCGGGCTCGGTGCCCTGCACCGGCTCGACCAGGTCGCCACCGCGCCGGAGCGGACCGCCGTCATCCGGGATGGGCACTGCGCACTGGTGCGGCTCCTGGAGGATGCGGCCGCGGCATCCAGCGATCGCGACGTGTTCGCGTCGGCGATCCGGCTCGCGCGGGGTGCGCTCGACGCGCGGCCGTTCCGCCGGATGGAGGCCGAGATCGAACGAGCGCTCTTCGCGGCGGCCGCGCCGCGGCCGGTCCGCGCCGCAGCCTCCCGGTCGTCGCACCCCGGAGCGGGCGGTGTGCACTCCGTCGGCGACCGCCGACCGGGTGCGCCGGTCGACGTGGCCGCTGCCGCGTCGGCGCCGGACGAGGCCGGGCTTCGCAGGGCCGGGATCGGTCGGCTCGCGGCGCTGGCCCAGCTCCCGCCGGCGCCGCTGGGAGGGCTGGTCGACGCGCTCGATGGCGATCCCGGGGCGCGTGCCGTGCGCCGGGCGGCGGGCTGGGTCCGGCGCCGACGTCGTCCGATCGCCGTGGGCGGTCTCCTCGGTGCGGCGGTGCTGGTCGCGGTGCTCTCGGCGATCCCGCCCGCCGAGCGCACCGCGACGAGTCCGGCGGTGAGCGCGGCGCCGGCCGAGCGGACACCGGCAGCGGATGCGACGTCGGCCGACCCGGGAGACGCGCCGACTGTGGCGCCGACCGAGCCGGCGGCGCTCCCGGACGATCCGGCCGCGGCCGCGGCCGCACTCCTGGAGATCCGACGGACGTGCCTCGCGGCGGGAGACGCGGCATGCCTCGACGCGGTCGATCAGCCCGGATCGCCGATGGCGCTCCGCGACCGGCTGTCGATCGAGCGCGGGGAGGCCTGGCGCGACGAGGAGCCGGACCTCGACGGGATCGCCGTCACAGCCGATCTCGGCGACGCGATCGTGCTGACCGTCCCGTGGGCGGATCCGGAACGCGAACCGGCCTCGCTCCTCATGATGCGGAGCGAGGCCGGATGGCGTCTGCGGGAGTGGTTCGACTAGATGCCGAGGTCGCCCTCGAAGTCGCCTTCCTCGAGGCGCGCCTTGACGGCCGTGAGGAAGCGGGCGGCGTCGGCGCCGTCGATGATCCGGTGGTCGTAGGAGAGCGCGAGGTACACCATCGAGCGGATCGCGATGGCGTCCGAGCCGTCCTCCGAGATCACGACCGGTCGCTTGACGACGATGCCCGTGCCGAGGATCGCGGTCTGCGGCAGGAACACGACCGGCGTGTCGAAGAGCGCGCCGCGGGAGCCCGTGTTGGTCAGCGTGAACGTTCCACCGGCAAGCTCGTCGGGCTTCAGCTGGTTGTTGCGCGTGCGCTCGGCGAGGTCGGCGATCTGCTTGGAGAGCCCGGCCAGGTCGAGCTCGCCGGCGTCGCGCACCACCGGGGTCAGGAGGCCCCGCTCGGTGTCGACCGCGATGCTGAGGTTCTCGCGCTCGGGGTAGACGATCGACTCGCCGTCGACGGTCGAGTTGATGATCGGGTAGGCGCGGAGCGCCTCGACCGCCGCCAGGGCGAAGAAGGGCAGGAAGGAGAGCTTGGTGCCCGTCTTCTCGTGGAACTGGCCCTTGACGCGGTCGCGCAGGCGGGCCACTCGCGTCACGTCGACCTCGACCACCGAGGTGAGCTGGGCCGTCGACTGCATCGACACGACGGCGCGCTCGGCGACGACCTTGCGCAGCCGGGTCATCGGCTGCGTGGTGCCGCGAAGCGGCGAGGTCTCGAGCGGCTGGCGGGCCGGAGCGGCTTCGGCCGCGGGCGCGGCGGCGGCGGAACCCGCGGTCAGGACGTCCTGCTTGCGGATCCGGCCTCCGACGCCCGTGCCCTGCACCGAGGCGAGGTCGACGCCCTGCTCGTTCGCGAGCTTGCGAACGATCGGGGTCACGTAGCCCGACGGGCCGGCGTGCGCGCCGCCGGTCTGGGCAGCGGCCTGCTCGGGCGCGGCCTGCTGGACGGGAGCGGCCTGAGGTGCCGGGGCCGCAGCGGGCTCGGGCTGGGCGGCCGGCGCCTGGGGCGCCTCGGCGGCCGGGGCCGGCGACTCGTAGCCGCCCTGCTGCTCGGGAGCGGCCTGCTGCTGGGGCGCGGCCTGCTGCTGCGGAGCGGCCTCCTGCTGGGGCGCGGCCTGCTCCTGGGGAGCGGCCTCCTGCTGGGGCGCGGCCTGCTCCTGGG